>JAEWKR010000081.1 GCA_023457715.1 Verrucomicrobiota bacterium | reverse complement strand
GAGCGGAACATCCGACCTGGATTCCGAAGTAGCCACAGAGAGCACAGAGCTCCGACACAAAGGACACGGAGGCTCGGTCCTTGGACAAACCTGTTCATCGCGTAACGCCCAAGACAGTCGCAGCGCCGGCCTCCGGCTCGGCTCTGATTGGGCCTCTGTGACCTCTGTGGCAAATCGGTATTCAGGCCGTATGTTCGCCATGACCTCGGGCATGACCTTCGTCGGATGAACATGACCCCGCGGTTCGAGTAGGGTGGGGGGGTGAACTCCCCGACTCTCCACCGCGTGACCGCAGAAGTGCAGGATGCCCTTCGCCGCCTCCGCCGGGCACCGCGCTTCACCTCCCTGGCCGTGGCCATGCTGACGGTCGGCATCGGTGCCAACGTCGCCGTGTTTTCGCTGTTCTCGTCGATCGTGCTCGAGCCCCTCCCGTATCCGGAGGCCGAGACGCTGGTGAGTTTCAGTTCCGCCCACCAGGCCAGGGCGTTGCGGATCGACGCCCTTTCCCTCGCGGATTTCCGGGACCTCCGGCAGCGCACCTCGAGCTACACCGCGCTGGCCGCGTACCGCCCGGACTTCACGAGCTACGTCCCCTCTGCGGGCGACCCCGTCCAGCTCGTTTGCGGCAAGGTCACGGAAGAGTTCTTCGCCGTATTTGCGATCCCCCCCGCGCGAGGCCGCACCTTTCGGCGCGAGGAGTTCGTGACCGGCGCGGGGCCGGTGGCGGTCCTGAGCCATGCCGCCTGGAAACGACATTTCGCCGCGAACGAGGACATCGTCGGCCGCACCCTGCTGCTGGACGAGGTGCCGACCACGGTGGTGGGGATCATGCCGGAGGGATTCCGTGAGCCGGAGTTCGCGGAGGTGTGGCTGCCCTTCCCAGAGGACGCTCCGGAAAACCTGATTCGCGATTCCCGCTTCTGGTGGACGGTCGGCCGCCCGAAACCCGATCGCCATCCTGGCACGCTGGCGGCGGAGGCCGGCACCGTCGCCGCCGCCCTGGCGCAGGAATACCCCGCCACGAATCGCGGCTGGGAACTCGGGCTCCAGCCGCTGCGCGAAGCGCGGGTCGCGGGCGTGCGGGGCTCGCTGCTCCTGTTGACGGCCGCGGTCGGCCTGGTGCTGCTCGTGGTCTGCATCAACCTCGCCAACCTGCTGCTCGCGCGCGGCGCCCGCCAGGGCGCGGAGCTGGCGGTGCGACTGGCGCTCGGCGCCACGCCCGGCGCATTGGCGCGCGGGGTGATGCTTGAAAGCCTGATCGTGTCGGCGCTCGGCACGCTGGCCGGCGTGGGCTTTGCGCACGGAGCGTTGCGGCTCCTGGCGCTGCAGCTGCCGGCCGGGCTGATTCCGCGCTCGCACGAGATCGGCGTTCACGGCACCGCGCTCCTCTTTGCGGGCGGGCTCGCCGTCCTCACCGCGCTTGCCTTCGGGCTCCTGCCCGCGTGGCAGGTCGTCCGGGCGAACATGCACGAGGTGTTGAAGGCGGGCGGTGCGCGGGGTTCCACGCGCTACACCGGCCGCGCGCAGAACGGACTCATCGCCGGCCAGGTGGCGCTCACGATCGTCGTCCTCGCGGGCGCGACGCTGCTGGTGCGCACGCTCATCAACCTGCAGCACGCCGACCTCGGTTTCGACCCTGCCGGCGTGGTGACCCTGCGGATTTCGCCTCCGGCGGCACGGTGGCAAACCTTCACCGAGCTGTCCGCCTATTACGAACGCGTGCTCTCGGAGCTGCGCCGGGAGCCGGGCGTCGCGGCGGTGGCGCTGAACTCCAGCACGCCCCTGACCGGCATCACGCTGCGGTACCCATTTGCGGTGGAAGGCCGCCCGAGCGACGTGGGCGGCGCCGACGAGGCGGTGTTCAACGCCGTGTCGGAAGACTACTTTCAGCTGCTGCGGATCCCACGGCGGCGCGGTCGTGGCTTCGAAGCCGCGGACGACCATCGGTCCCGTCCGGTCTGCATCATCAACCAGAGCCTCGCCCAGCGGCTTTTCGGGGATCGGGATCCGATCGGCCAGCGGTTGCGGATGCTCCCGTGGATGGTCCGCGAATACCGCGAAATCGTGGGCGTGGTGGCCGACGTGAAACAGGAATCCGCGGCGGATCTTCCGACCGGGCAGGTTTACGTGCCGCAGAAGCAATCGCCCTGGTTTTTCACCACCCTGCTGGTCCGTGGCTCCGGAGCGGGGCTCGGCGCCCTGCAGAGTGCGGTCCGCCGCGCGGATCCCACGCTGACGATGACGGTGGTGACCCTCGAGGACGCGGCGGCACGTTCCGCCACGGAACCGCGGCTGCGGGCGCTCCTGTTCGCCGCTTTCGCGGGCGCCGCGTTGCTCATTTCCGCCTTCGGGATGTACGCCAGCGTATCGTTCGCCGTGGGTCAGCGCACCCGCGAAATCGGCGTGCGCATGGCCCTTGGTGCCGGGCCCGGCGAAATCCGACGCTGGATTCTGGTGCGGGCGGCGACCGTCGCCGCCACCGGAGCGCTGGCCGGGTTGGCCGCGACCCTGGCGGGGACCCGCGTCCTCCAGGGCGTGCTGTATGGCATTTCCCCCTACGATCCGCTGGTCCTGGGCGGCCTCACCTTGTTCGTCCCCGTCGTCGTGGTCGCCTCCGCCTGGTGGCCGGCCGCCCAAGGCGCCCGCCTCTCCCCGAAGCGCGCGCTGCAGGCGGAATGATTCCTTTCCCATGAACCGAAATATCCTGCCTGTGTTTGTGTTCACCGTTCTCGGCTGCCCCTGGCTGGCCGCGTCCCCCGCCGTCCTCGCTGACGCCCGCGCCGCCCTGCAGGCGCGCGATCTCCCCCGCGCCTCCGCCCTCGCCACTCCCCTGGTCGACGATCCCGCTGCCGGCGCCGACGCCTGCGCCCTGCTGGCAGAGGTAAGTCTGCTGGAAAAAAATCCCGCCGTCGCGGTCAAGTGGGCGGAGAAGGCGACGACCCTGGCGCCGGACCAGGCGGGTCATCACGCCCTGTTGGGATCCGCGCTCGGCCAGCGGCTGGGTGAGCTTCCTTTCCTGCAGCAGGCGGTCATGGCGGGCCGGCTTCGCCGCGCTTTTGCCCGGGCGGTGGAGTTGGATCCGCGGAACCTGGGCGGTCTGATCGGGCTGTCCCGCTACCATGCGAACGCCCCGGAGATCGCGGGCGGAAGCACCGCCAAGGCCCGCGAGTTCGCCGAACGTGTGCGGCAGATCAACCCGTACCTGGGCTGGCTCGAGTTCGCCCACATCGCCGGCCAGGAGCAGCAATTCGGAGAGGTCGTCCTGGCCTACGAGGAGGCCGACAAATTGAAACCCCTCCCGCCGGGCTTGCTCCTCAAGCTCGCCGAAGCGCTGATCGCGGCGGATCGGAAAGCGGAGGCTCGTGCCCGGCTCGAACAGATCGCTCCGGGCACCCCGCGCCACGCGGAGGCGCAGGCCCTTCTGGCGACTCTGAGCCCGGCGTCGGGGGCGGCTGCCAGCCGACCGTAGGGCACGCGGGATCGATCTCACGGACACGTGTCCTTTTTTACGGTTGCGCCGGCGCGAAAGGTGGCGGAGGGTCTCGGCCCCCGCCCCCGCGTCCATGCGTTCCCCCCTGTTTCGCGTCCTGGTCCTCGTCGTCGCCGGCGTCCTTGTCGCTGCGCCGGCCGGCGCGGCGACTCCGATCGACCGGCGCGCCCTCGTCACGCGGCACAACCCCAGGATCACCACCGTGGATCCCTGGGCCCCGCTGTCGGTCGGCAACGGCGGCTTCGCCTTCACCGTGGATGCGAGCGGGCTGCAGACCATTTCCGCGCTCTACCACCGGCAGGGTATTGCCACGGAAACCCAGGCGCGGTGGCTGTGGCACACCGAACCCAACCCGCAGGGTCACACGCTGGCGGATACGCATCGCCCCTTCCCCGCCTACGGGCGGACCGTTGGCTACCCGACCCAGCAGAATCATCCCGCCGGGGTGTACCTTCGGCGCAATCCGCACCCGCAGCCTCTCCCGCAGTTCGCGCTCGAGTTCGCGCCGGGCGCGGACGGCATGACGCTGGAGCCCGCGGCGCTGACCGACCTCGAGCAGGCGCTCGACCTCTGGTCCGGCCTGGTCACCACGCGCTACCGGCTGGCCGGCCGGCCCGTCGAGGTCCGCGTGGCGTGTCATCCCGCGGAGGATACCCTTGCGATCACCGTGCGTTCCCCGCACGTCGCGGAAGGTCGCCTGGGTGTGCGGCTCGCGCTCCCGCGGGGACATGATCTGGCGGTCAAGAACAACCCGCCGCTCGACTGGTCGGCTCCGGAGTCGCATGAGACGCGCGAACTCGCCCGTTCGGACCGCGCCCTCCGGCTCGAGCACCGCCGCGACGACAGCCGCTACGTGGTCGACGTGCTGGCCGTGTCACCGTGGCGGGTGGAACCGGCCGGGGCGCACGCTTACCGGCTCGCCGCCCGCGCCGGGGACACCCTGGCGTTCTCCGTCCGCTTCAGCCGGGTGGGTGCGGTCCCCGCCCCGGCAGACGGGGTGTACGCGGCCAGCGCCGAGCACTGGCCGCGGTTCTGGCAAAGCGGCGGCGCGATCGACTTCTCCGGCAGCCGCGATCCGCGCGCGCCCGAGTTGGAGCGTCGCGTGGTCCTTTCGCAATACCTGACGGCGCTCCAGTTCGCCGGCGATTTCCCGCCCCAGGAGACCGGCCTCACGCTCAACTCCTGGTTCGGCAAGCACCACACCGAGATGATCTGGTGGCACGCGGCCCATTTCGCCTTGTGGGGGCGTGATGCCTACCTGGGTCGAAACCTCGACTGGTATGCGCAGGCTCTGCCGATCGCGCGCCGTCTCGCGGTGGAACGGGGGCTCCGCGGCGCCCGCTGGCCGAAGATGATCGGTCCGGACGGTCGGGAAAGTCCGGGCGGCAACCCCCTGATCGTTTGGAACCAGCCGCATCCGATTCATCTCGCCGAACTCCTGTATCGCAACCTTCCCACGCCCGCGACCCTGCAGCGTTACCAGGCGCTGGTGGAGGAGACGGCAGAGTGCCTGGCCTCCATGCTCCATTGGGACGAGGCGCGGCAGCGTTACAATCTCGGCCCTCCGCTCTGGATCGCACAGGAGATTTATGACCAGGCGACGAGCATGAACCCGACCTACGAGCTGAGCTACTGGGTGCGCGGCCTCAAGATCGCGCTGGAGTGGCGCCGGCGCGCGGGCCTCCCGCCGCATCCCGCGTGGGAGCGGTGCATCGCCCACATCGCGCGCCTGCCGCAGAAGGACGGCCGCTACGTCGCGATCGAATCGGTGCCCGACACCTGGGACAACCCGGAGAGTCGCCACGATCACCCTTCGTTCCTCATGGCGTTCGGGCAGCTGCCGGGGGATCTCGTGGACCTTCCCACCATGCACCGCACCCTCGACGCGGTGCTGCAGCGTTGGGACTGGGAGGCGAAGATCTGGGGGTGGGATTATCCGATGATTGCGATGACCGCCGCCCGGCTCGGCCGGCCGCGGGATGCGGTCGATGTCCTGCTCAAATCCGACAGTCCCAACAACAGCTACACCCCCAATGGCCACAATCGCCAGCGCGAGGACCTTCCGGTTTACCTTCCCGGCAACGGCGCGCTTCTCGCCGCCGTGGCGATGATGGCCGCCGGTTGGGACGACGGCCCTGCCCACCATGCCCCCGGTTTCCCGCAGGACGGCACCTGGGTCGTCCGCCACGAAGGTCTCCACCGCCTGCCCTAGCCACTTTCACCCTCACCCTCACCCTCACTTTCACTTTCACCCTCACCTTCACTTTCCCTTTCCTCATGCGCCTTACGTCCTGCCTCCTTGCCCTGGCCTGCTTCGCGTCGGCGGTGTTCGCCGATGGTCCGTTCCGCAATCGTGACAACAAGAATCCCAACGACGCGGGCGAACCGACCTATCCGGTCCCTTATCAGCTGCCCACCGAGGCGGAGATCGTCGAAGTCCTGCACCGCGTGCGCGGCTACCTGGACAACGTGGTGCAGACTCGCGTCATCGACGCGAAGTCGCGCGAGGAGATCACGGACTTCTCACGTCCCGTCGAGACCGCGATCCTCGACCGCGGTCCGGCGCAGTTCAACCCCCTGGCCTATGAAATGGGGGTCGTGCACTCGGGAATGCTCCGGGCCACGGAGGTTACGGGTGACGCGAAATTCGCGGAGTTTACCCGTCGGCAAACCGAGTTTATCGCCAAGGTCCTGCCGTACTTCCGCAGCATCGCCGCCCGGCACGGCACCGACCGCAACGGACTGCGCTCCATCCTGGAGCCGCGCGCGCTCGACGACAGCGGATCGATGTGCGCGGCGCTGATCCGCGCGCGCCAGGCGAAGGTCGGACCCGATCTGAAGGAGGTGATCGACATCTGGAGCCAGTACATCGCGAAGCAACAATTCCGCCTGAGCGACGGCACCCTGGCCCGCCAGCGGCCCCAGGCGGAGTCGCTGTGGGTCGACGACTTCTACATGTCGATTCCCGCCCTCGCCGAGATGGGTCGGCTGACCGGCGACCGCGTCTGGTACGACGATGCCGTCCGGCAGGTGCTGCAGATGTCGCAGCGCCAGTTTAATCCGCAGCTCGGCCTCTACACGCATGGCTGGAACGCCAACCACCCGGATGCCCCGCATTTCTACTGGGGCCGGGCCAATGGTTGGGCCGTCCTCGCCATCTGTGACCTCCTCGATGTCTTGCCGAAGGACCATCCGGGCTACGATCCGGTGATGAAGCAGCTGCGGGCGCTGCTGCGCGGCGTCGCCCAGTATCAGTCCGGCACCGGTCTGTGGCATCAGATGCTCGACCGGAACGACTCGTACCTCGAAACCTCCGCCACGGCCATGTTCGTGTACGGCATCGCGCATGCCGTGAACCAAGGTTGGATCAGCCCCACCACCTATGGCTCGATCGCTCAGGCGGGGTGGGTGGGGCTGTCCACGAAGGTCAATGCCCGGGGGCAGGTCGAAGGCACCTGTGTCGGTACCACCTTTGCGAGCGATCACATTTACTACTATAACCGCCCGGCCAGTGTCGACGCGCTGCACGGGTACGGTCCCGTCCTGCTCGCCGGCACGGAAATGCTGAGGATGCTGAAAAACCCGGCCTTCAAGATCGAGGTGAAGCTTCGCACCTACCATTACGTGCCCCAGGGCGGGAAAACCAATTACCACGAGCACCAGTAGCCCCGGCGACGCCGGGATTTCAGATCACAGATTTCAGATTTCAAATGGGACAAATCTGAAATCAAAAATGCGGCGCAGCCGGGCTGGACGACGGCATTTAACCTGTATAACCATGGGCACGCGATACCCCTCGCGTTGAAGTGCGGTCAGTTCCTCTCGTTAAACCAGACGCGGCTCCGTGCGCGGCTCGGCGACACCGACGGGTTATACCAGATGGCCGACCGTTACCAACGCCCCCTCGCACCCGTTGCCTCTCACGATCCCGGATCCTAACCACCCTGGACCCCAGACCCCGGACCCTACACCCTAGACCCCAGACCCATCCCTTCCCCGCATGAAAACTGTTCTCGGAATGATTGCCGGCATTGCCGCCGCCTTCGCTGTCATCATGGCCATCGAACTCGCCAGCCGCCAGATCTGGCCCTGGCCGACGGGTCTGGATTTCACCAATCGCGAAACTGCCGCGGCCGCGATGGCGCAGGTTCCGCTGGGTTCCCTGGTGAGCGTGGCCGTTGCCTGGACGGTCGGCGCGTTTGCGGGGGCCTGGGTCGCCGCCACGGTGGCGCGCAAGGCGTGGCCGGGCCTGGTCGCCGGCTGCCTGGTCATCGTCGGAGCTGTTGCCAATCTGGTCACGCTGCCGCATCCGCTCTGGTTCTGGCCCGTGGCGCTCGTGGTGGTGCCGCTGGCGGCAATCCTCGGTGCCCGTCTCGGCACCGGCCGGCGCCGCGTGGTGGCAGCGATGCCGGCATCCTCCGACGTCCAGACCCGCTGAGTTGGAGCCGGCGCGGCAGCGCGCTTCAGATCGGAACGCCTCGTTTCGGCGCCTCCCTAACGGTCATGGAGGGCGACATTGTGCGTCCCGGTTTCTCCGGTAACTTCGCGGCACCGGTTCCCCCCGTCCGTCTCCCGCCGGCTGCCCTTTCGGTTCATCCACCCCACTATGAGTCCCTACGGATTCTCCGATCTTCCTATGCCGGGGCCCTGTGCCCGCCCTTTGTCCGATGCCATCGAGGATCGGCCGGCCTTCGCCCCGCCGGCGATGTCTGAGATCACCGTCCTGCTGCAGGCCTGCGGACGCGGTGACCGGCACGCGTCGGCCGAGTTGCTGCCGTTGGTGTACGAGGAATTGCGGCGGCATGCGGCGGTGCGCATGGCCAGCGAGCCTGCCGGACACACCCTCCAGCCCACCGCGCTGGTTCATGAAGCGTGGCTGCGCTTGTCGAAGGACGATGCGCAGGTGTGGCAGAACCGCGCGCATTTCTTCGGCGCCGCCGCCGAGGCCATGCGTCGCATCCTGATCGAGAATGCCCGCCGCAAGTCCCGGCTGAAGCGCGGGGGAGATCTGCAGCGTTTCGATATCGATGCCCTCGAGCTCGCCGAGGCCACCCCCGACGAAAAAATCCTCCTCATCGACGATGCGCTGGAACGTCTGCAGCAGGAGGATCCGGAGAAGGGCCGCGTGGTGCTGCTGAAATTTTTCGGCGGCCGCACCAACCAGGAGGTCGCCGAAATGTTGGGGGTGACCGAGCGCACCGTTGAACGCCACTGGTCCTACGCCAAGGCGTGGCTCTTCGACAGCATCCGCCGCCAGGGCTGAGCGGTGGGGTAGTGCGATCCGATCTACTCAAATCCCCAATCCCTTGCCACAGAGATCACAGAGGCCCGAACTGAGCCGACCCGGAGGCGGCCATTGCGACGATGGGATTCGGACGGTCGTCACCTGGTTTCAACCGGGTGATTGTGCCCTGTGTCCTCTGGGTCGGAGTTCGGTGAACTCGGTGGCTAAACCGGATCTGGTCACGTGAGCGAATCCCGCACGAGGACCTTGCGTGACCCCGCGGATATCTTCGATGCCGCGCGCGCGCTGCCGGACGAGCCGAGACGGTTGTTTCTCGACAGCGTGTGCGGCGACGACCCGGCGCTGCGCGCGCGAGTGGAGGGCCTGTTGCGGTCGGCGCAGGCGGCGGAGGCCTTTTTCGAGGAGTCGTCGACCGCCGTGACCGCCGCGCTCGCGGCGCTGCACGCCTCCGGCGGCTCTGCCGGCATGATCGAGTCGCTCGGGGAATACCTGCCCGGCCAGGCGCCCATCGGATCGCGCATCGGCCGCTACAAGCTGCTGCGCAAGATCGGCGAGGGCGGCTGCGGCGTGGTCTACGAGGCGGAGCAGGAGGAGCCGGTGCGCCGGCGCGTGGCACTGAAGATCATCCGGGTGGGAATGGAGACGCGAAGCGTGATCGCGCGGTTCGAGGCGGAGCGCCAGGCCCTCGCGCTGATGGACCATCCCAACATCGCGCACGTGTACGATGCCGGGGCCACGCGGCATGGCCCACCGTACTTCGTGATGGAACTGGTGCGGGGTGTGAAGATCACCGACTACTGCGACCATCACCGGCTCGACACGCGCCAGCGGCTGGACCTCTTTGTCCAGACCTGCCACGCGATCCAGCACGCGCACCAGAAAGGGGTGATCCATGGCGACATCAAACCGTCGAACATCATGGTCACCCTGCAGGACGGCGTGCCCGTGCCCAAGGTGATCGATTTTGGCGTCGCGAAGGCCGCGGAGACCAGCCTCCTCGACCGGATGTTCGTCACAGGCGACGGCCAGCTGGTCGGAACGCCCGCCTACATGAGCCCGGAGCAGGCGGACCGCGGCAGCACCGACGTGGATACGCGCAGCGACATCTACAGCCTCGGCGTGCTCCTCTACGAACTCCTCACCGGCACCACGCCGCTGGATATGCAGGAGCTGGGCGGCGCCGGCTTCGACACGATGTGCCGCAAATTGCGGGAGGAGGAGCCGCCGCGGCCCTCCCAGCGGCTCAAACGACTCGCGCCCGAGGTGCTGGCCCAGCGTGCCGCGGCGCGGCGGATCCATCCCGCGCAACTCGGCGCCGAATGCCGCGGCGACCTCGACTGGATCGTGATGAAGGCCCTCGAGAAGGATCGCCGCCGTCGGTACGAAACCGCCAACGGGCTCGGGGTCGACATCCAGCGGTACCTCGGCAACGAGCCGGTGACCGCTCGTCCGCCCACGCGCGTTTACCGGCTGCGCAAGCTGGTCCGCCGGAACCGAGGCGTCTTCATTGCGGCGGCCGCCGTGCTGGTGACGCTCGTGTTCGGCCTGGCGACCTCCACCTGGCTTTATTTCCGGGAGCGCGAAGCCCGGCAGCGCGCCGTACAGGCGGAGCAGCAGGAAACCCGACTCAGACTCGACGCCGAGGCCAGGCAGCGCGTGACGGAGGCCTCCTATCTCATCAGTCAGGACCGGTATGCCGACGCCGACGCCCTCGTCCCCACGCTTTCAACCTCCGAACCGTCAGTGGAGGCGGCGGTCGTGCTGCGGGCCCTGGGCGAGTGGCACGCCGTCGAGGGCCGCTGGTCGCTGGCCGCCGCGCGACTGCGTTTGCTGCTGACGGTCGACCAGATCGACGGGTGGGACACCGCCACGCTGGATCTCCTGCGCTACGGCCCCGCCGTGCTGGAGTCGGGAGATCTGGCGGCGTACGAGCAGTTCCGCGTTGAAGCCCTGGCCCGCTACCTTCCCCAGGTGCCTCCCTCGGCGGACCGCGTCCTCAAGATTTGCCTGCTGCGACCCGCGGGGAAGGAGATGACCGAGTCCATGCGTCCTTTCGCGGAGATGACCGCCGCGGCGCTCCTCTCTGCCGAGGCGGAAGGGGATGGCTTTACCACCACCTGGCGGGCGATGGCGCTTGCGTTGTGGGAACTTCGCACGGGCAACCCGGCGGCCGCGGTGCACTGGGCCAGTCGGTGCACGGGCCAGGAGGACAACAATCCGCCGCGCACCGCTGCCGCCTGCCTCATTCAGGGCATGGCCGAGCGGCAGCTCGGGCATCACGCCGCCGCGGCGCAGCTGTTGCAGCGCGCTGAACAACTGCTTGAGGAAAACCGACGGGGCCCCCAGACCCGCGGCGGGCCGGTGTTCGGTTTCTGGTTCGACTGGCAGTTCGCCCATCTGCTGGCGCGGGAGGCGAGGGGAGAGTGAGGAGGGGTTTTGAGTTTTGGGTTTTGAGTTTTGAGTTCGGGCTCCGGACCGCTGTAGGAGCGGTTGCGATCCCCATCCCAAAACCCAAAACCCCAATTCCCATGTCGGGTTTTCGCGCCGAACGGCGCATGATGTCATAGCCGTCCTGTCGTCCTTTTCTCTACGCTTTCTTCAACCATGACCCGTCTGCGCTCGCTCCTGCTTTCGTCCCTGCTCCTGCCCGCGACCCTCGCGGCCGCCGCGCCCGCGGCGGAAATCTCCGTGGACGCCTCGCGTCCCGGCGCCCAAATCAACCCGGCGATGTGGGGTGTGTTCTTCGAAGACATCAACTTCGGCGCCGACGGCGGCTTGTACGCCGAACTCGTGAAAAATCGGGGTTTTGAATTTCCCGAGGCGCTCCAAGGCTGGCACAAGCTCGCGCCGTCGATGGCGCGGGGCGAGGTCACGGTCCGCGACGACGCGCCATTCAATGCCCGCAATCCGAAGTACGTGCGGATCCACTCGACCGCCACCGCACCGCTCGGGCTCTGGAACGAAGGTTTCCGCGGCATGGCCGTGCGCAAGGGCGAGGCGTACCGGTTGACCTTTCAGGCCCGGAGTGTCGGTGAACCGACCAAACTTCGTCTTCAACTGTTCGGAGGTGACGGCGTCGTGCTCGATACCGTCGAGGTCAGCGATCTGCCTGCCAGCTGGCAGCAGCGGACCCTGACCCTGCGGCCAGCCGCCACGGACGCGGATGCCCGGCTGCAGATCGCCTTGGTGGCGAAGGGCACCGTCGATCTCGATTTCATCTCCTTGTTCCCGGAACGCACCTGGAAGGGCCGCGCGAATGGCCTGCGCGCCGACATGGTCCAGGCGCTGGCCGACTTCAAGCCCGGCTTCCTGCGTTTCCCCGGCGGCTGCATTGTCGAGGGCAGCGACCTCGCCAAGCGCTTCCAATGGAAAAACACCATTGGTCCCGTGGAGGAGCGCCCGGTGCTGGTCAACCGCTGGAACTACGAATTCGCACACCGCCCGACGCCGGATTACTACCAGTCCTTCGGCCTCGGCTTCTTTGAATACTTCCTGCTCTGTGAAGATATCGGGGCCGCGCCGATGCCGATCATCAACTGCGGCATGGCGTGCCAGTTCAACTCGGGGGAGCTGTGTCCGCTCGACCAGCTGGAGCCTTTCATCCAGGACGCGCTGGATCTGATCGAATTCGCCAACGGGCCGGCGACCAGCCCCTGGGGCGCCAAGCGCGCCGCGATGGGTCATCCGGAGCCGTTCAATCTGACCATGCTCGGCATCGGCAACGAGCAGTGGGGCGAACAGTATCTCGAGCGGTACGCGAAATTCCACGCCGCGATCAAGGCGAAGTACCCGGAAATCCAGCTCATCGCCGCCGCCGGTCCTGAAGCGGCCGATGCGCGTTTCAAGCTCGCCTGGTCGAAACTGCCCGCCCTTGGCGCCGACATCATCGACGAACACTGCTATGCGCGCCCCGACTGGTTCTTCTCCAGCGCGACCCGCTACGACGCCTACGATCGCAACGGCCCCAAGGTCTTCATGGGCGAGTACGCCGCCCAGAGCCTCGGCGTCGCGAATCCGAAGAACCGCAATACCTTCGAGTGCGCGCTGGCCGAGGCCGCCTTCATGACCGGCATGGAGCGCAACGCCGATGTCGTGCGGCTCGCCTCGTATGCGCCGCTGTTCTCCAACGCCGAGGCGTGGCAGTGGACGCCGGACCTGATTTGGGTCGACGGCCTGCGGGTCGTGTTGACCCCGAGCTACCACGTGCAGCGCCTTTTCGCCGTGCATCGTGGCGACCACGTGCTGCCGATCAAGGTGAGCGGTGCGGACCTGCCCGCTGACCGCCTGTATGGTTCGGCGGTGCGCGCGAAAAACGGCGACGTGATCCTGAAGCTGGTCAACGCGACCGCGGCGCACGTGCCGGCCAGGATTAATCTGACGGGCGCGACACCCACCGGCTCCGGCACGCAGACCGTGCTGCAGGGTGAGACAGCGGACGCGGCGAATTCATTCGAGCAGCCCGGCCACGTCGCGCCGCGCGTCTTCGCTTTCTCCCCCGGCAAACCCGCCTTTGAGGTCACGCTGCCGGCGCAATCGTTCACCGTCCTGCAGGTGCCGGCGAAGTAAGCCACCTGAACCGATCTTCCGCCTGAAGGCGGGACAGCGTACTCAGAGCTGCCTTGGGTACGTTGTCCCGCGTTCACGCGGAATGCCTTGAGCAAAGCCCCTATCGCCTGGCCCTGCGCCAGCACCGCCCCATGACGTTCATCCCGCGGGTTTCCTGTCTACTCCTCATCCTTGTCGCAACCCTGGTCCAGGCGCAGGACAAACCCACCTTTGCCGAGGCCACCGTCCACGACCCAGCGCTTATACGCGCGGACGATGGCAGGTTCTACGTCTTCGGCTCCCACCTCGCGTCGGCCAGTTCGGCTGACCTGATGCATTGGACCCAGATTTCCACGTCGGCGGCCCCCGGCAACGCGCTGGTGCCAAACCCGGCGGTCGAGTTCAGCGAGGCGCTCACCTGGGCCCAAACGACCACGTTCTGGGCTCCCGACGTGTTCCGACTGCCCAGTGGGAAGTACGCGTATTACTACAACGCGTGCAAAGGCGACTCTCCCTTGAGCGCCCTGGGGCTCGCGACCGCCGACGCCATCACGGGCCCGTACAAGAACGTCGCCGTTTTCCTCAAGTCCGGCATGTGGGGCCAGACCAGTCCTGACGGTCGCGTGTACGACGCCACGATTCATCCCAACGTCGTTGACCCTTCGCTGTTCTACGATGCCGGGGGAACGTTGTGGATGGTGTACGGCTCGTTCTCCGGCGGCATTTTCATCCTGAAAATGGATCCCGCCTCGGGGCTGCCTGAACCGAACCAAGGCTACGGTCGGAAGCTCATCGGCGGCAACCACAGCCGGATCGAGGGGCCGCATATCGTCTACGCCCCGGAGACCGGCTACTATTACCTGTTCCTGACGTTCGGCGGACTGGATGCCTCCGGCGGATACAACGTGCGGCTGGGCCGCTCGCGCGCGCCGGAGGGGCCGTATCTCGATGCCGAGGGGAACGACCTGTCGGCGGTGCGCGGACGCGCCGGCACCTTGTTCGATGACGCGACGATCGCCCCGTACGGCGTGAAGGTCATGGGCAACTGGCAGTTCCTCAAGGTCGCCGGCGAACCCGGGGCGACCACGCGGGGGTATGTGTCGCCCGGTGGCGTGCAAAGTGTCCGCGACCCGGCAACCGGCCGGTACCTGCTGGCCTTCCACACGCGTTTTGTGGGCCGAGGGGAAATGCACGAGGTGCGCGTGCATCAGATGTACCTCAGCGCCGACGGCTGGTTCGTGCTCGCCCCCCATCGTTTTGCCCGCGGCCTCGACGGCGGAGCCCCGGTGGCGATCGACCCGAATGCGATCCCCGGCGACTACAAGATCATCCGTCACGGCAAGGACATCACCGCCGCCGTCAAAACCTCCACCGTCGTCACCTTGCATGCCGACGGCACGCTCGCGGGCGGCGCAACCGGCAACTGGGGTCTGCAGGATGACGCCTATGCCACGCTCGTGCTTGGCGGTGTGACGCATCGGGGCGTGTTCTCGCGGGAGTGGGATGAGGACCATCAGACATGGGTCCTCGCCTTCAGTGTGCTCGATCCGGCCGGCCAGGCGGTCTGGGGCAGCCGGGTGACCGCGCCCCGGCCGGCCGCGGCCCCCGTCGTCACGCGCGCGCCGGAAAGTCGCACCCTTTTCCCCGGCGAACGGGTTGAACTCTCCGTCGGGGCCACCGCCGAACCCGCCGCAACGTACCAGTGGTTCAAGGACGGCGTGGCGATCACCGGCGCGACGCACAGCCGCTACACCCTCGCCGCGTTCGCCGTCGCCGACGCGGGACACTACACGGTGAGTGTCACCAACAGCGCCGGCTCGGTGACGAGCGCAGCGGCGCTGCTCTCGCTCCCCCTGCGTCCCGCGCAGGTGACCGTCGCCAACGGCGCCCCCACGACGCAGGTGGTGAACTTGTCGTCGCGCGGGATCGTGGCCACCGGCTCCGATGTGCTCGTGGCCGGTTTTGTCATTTCCGGCACTGCGCCCAAGCAGGTGCTGGTGCGCGCCGTAGGCTCGAACCTGCGGCGGTTCGGGTTGGCCGCCATCGCGCAACCGCAGCTCGACCTCTTCACCGCCGTGCAGGGCGTTCAGACGGTCATTGCCTCTAATGCGGACTGGCGGGAGGCCGGTCCAGGCTATGCGGCGGCGGCGGCGAAAACCTATGCCTTCGCTCTCGAGCCGGCGACCGAACCCGGATATGGCGACGCGGCGCTCCTCCTCACGCTGACGCCCGGGTTGTACACCGCCCAGGTGAAGCCCGCCGCGACGAGCGCCAACCAGGAAGGGGTGGGACTGGTCGAGGTGTATGACGTTACGCCTGACGATGGGTCTCTCATGGTGAACCTCTCGTGTCGCGGCCGGGTTGAACCCGGCGCCCCGATGATCGTGGGGGTCAGCGTGGTGGGCGCGGGCGAGTCGCGGCTGCTCGTCCGCGGCGTCGGTCCGGCGCTGCGCGCCGTCGGCCTGCCGACCGCCCTGGCTGACCCCGCGCTGGTCTGGTACCGGGGGCAGTCCGTCCTGGGCGGTAATGAGGATTGGTGGAATTCGCCGCAGGCCGACCAGATCGAGACCCTCGGCGGCCAGTTATATGCGTTCGCCCTGCCACCTTACTCGGCGGATGCAGCCGCGCTGGTCCGGGTGGGTCCGGACACGTACACGGCCGTCATCGAATCGAAGCCGGGCGAGGCCGGCGTCGCCCTCGCCGAAATTTACGACGCGACGGTGCGGTGAGGCCGCGGGGTCGGATCGCGGGCGTTCTCCCGCCGCGCCGGGGATTTGAACTTTGAGATTTGAGATCGATCTCAAATCTCAAATTTCAAATGCACGTGGCGCCGGCTCGCCATGCCGCCGGACCAGGCAGCCGTGCGGCCGCTTTTTTTCATCGCGGCCTGTCGGGTTTTGACGCCCGGCGGCGCATGTAGGGTGAAGCGATATTCCCCCTTTGCGCGCCTTCGTGCCGCGCTTCCATCCCCCGACCACTATGACCCCAGACAAGCAACCCGTCTCCTTCCCCCGCGCGGGACGTCCCGCGGCGCGGCAGGTCCTCGCCCGCCTTGGCGCGGCCGCCCTGGTCCTGGCCGCTGCGTCCGGTCCGCTGACCGGCCAGACTGCCCCGGCCGCCACACCCCCCACCGATGCGTCCGGCAGCGACGTGGTCGAGATGAGCGAATTCGTGGTGACCGGCCTGCGCAGCAGCCTGACCGCCTCGCTCGACATCAAGCGGGAATCGGTGCAGATCGTCGACTCCGTCGTCGCGGAAGACATCGGCAAGTTTCCCGACAACAATCTGATCGAGGCGCTGCAACGCATGCCCGGTGTGCAGGTGACCAACCGTGGCTCGGGTGAAACCTCCGGCGTCCAGATCCGCGGCTTGAGCGACATCAATACGACGATCAACGGCCAGAACATCTTCACCGCTTCCGGCACCTCCGTCGCCCTCCAGGACATTCCGGCCAGCCTGCTCGCCCGCGTCGACGTCTTCAAGACCCGCTCGGCCGATCTGATCGAAAACGGCATCGCGGGTTCGATGGACATCCGCACGCACCGTCCGTTCGACTTCAAGGGCAACAAGGTGGTGCTCGCCGGCCGGGCGATTTATCAGGAGCAGGGCGAAAAATTCGGCTCCAACCTCAGCGCGCTTTTCAGCACGCGGTGGGAAAACGGCATGGGCAAGTTCGGCGCGCTGCTGAACATCTCCTATGTTCGCACGCCTTACCGCGACCAGAACGTCACGGCAGGCGCGATGGTGCCGTTCCTCCCGCAGGCCGTCACGACCGGTGGCGTCAACTGGGTGGCCTACGAACGCGTCTGGCCGACCCGCGGCGGCATTGCCGAGAATCCCATCTGGCAACCCGGCCTCGATGAGGGGCTGCCCACCGCCGCCGGCTCCACCTTCACGCTGAACGGCGTGACGGTCCCGTACGTCCTGGGCCGCGACGCCGTGTTCCAGAACGACTTCACCGGCACCCGCAATCGCCCGTCGGCCAACCTCGCCCTGCAGTGGGCCCCGAGCGACACCGCGGAGTACACCTTCGAGACCTTCTACCTCGGCTATGAGAACGATTCGTTCAACAACCTGTTCTTCTCGTTCGTCGACTGGTGGGGTGGCCCGCACGGCGCGGTGACCCTCTTCCCGAACACCAACATCATCAAGAGCCGCGCCCGCACTCCGTGGGTGTACGGTTTCACCAGCGGCGATCTCACCCACGGCGAGACCGACAACTGGTTCTACTCGCTCAGCGGGAAATGGAAGCTCAGCGACCAGCTGAATCTGCGCTCCGCCCTGACGTATCAGGAGAGCGAATTCGGCACCCAGTTCTTCGCCATGCGCGCCGAACGCGTGCACCCGGCGATCAACGTCGACTTCAATGCAGGCGACGGCGTCCCGGCGTTCAAGTTCGAGGACGATCCGGCCACTGCCGGCCTCGACGAGTCGAATATGTCCGACCCGCGGCTCTGGACCGTCGCCCAGCTGTACGACAACGCGAACCAGTTCAAGGGTGACGCCAAGACCTGGACGGTCGACGGCGACTACAAGGCCGACCTCGGCATCCTGACCGGCCTCAAATTCGGCGGCCGCTACGATGTGCGCACCGCCTCCGAGGCCGCCCGCACCCAGGAGGGTGGCATCCTCGGCCGTCCGCTGTCGGACTTCCCCGAACTGCAGCACACCAATTCCGGCTTCTTCGACGGCCGCTCGGACGTCCCCAGCAGCTGGGTCGTGGCGAATGGCTACGAGATCTTCGACAACGCCGACAAGTGGCGGCAGCTCTACAACGCCAAGTTCCCGGCGTTCCGGACCACCAACCAGCTGGCGATGATCGAGAACTTCGACGTCGAGGAGACGACGACCAACGCGTACGTGCGGGGCGACTTCAAGACTTTCGTCGGCGACCACCGGCTCGATGGCCAGGTGGGCGCGCGCTACGTGAACGTCAAAACCGACATGAACTTCCGTGACCGCAACACCCTGGCCACGGGCTCCGCGTCGGCGAGCAAGGAGAAGATCCTCCCCAGCGGCTCCGTCCGCTTCGCGCTCACGCCGACGTTCTACCTGCGCGCCAGCTATGCCGAGACGCTCCGCCGGCCGAACTTCAATCAGCTGAACCCGATGATCATCTACCAGCGTGACGTGACGAACATCGGCTATGGCACCGCGTCCAGCGGCAATCCCAACCTGCGTCCGACCGAGTCGAAGAACTACGACCTGGCCGCGGAGTGGTACTTCGGCCGCTCGAACGTGCTTTATCTCAATCTCTTCAAGCGCGAGATCGAGGGCTTCGTGGTCGATTTCCGCCGCCGCATCAGCGCGGTCGTCGCGCCGGACACCACCCCGTACGATTACGTGCTCAGCCAGCCGGACAACACCTCCGACGGCGAACTGACGGGTTACGAGGTCGGCGCCCAGTACTTCTTCGACAAGGTGCCGCTGCTCGAAGGTTTCGGCGTGAAGGCGAGCTACACCTCGCTGGATTCCGAGCAGTCCATCCCGGTCACGAACAGCGCCGGGCAGGTCACGGGCACGATCGTTCGCGACCTCTTCGGCGTCTCGAAATCGTCGTACAACGTCACCCTGCTGTATGAGCGTCCAAAGTTCAGCGCCGCGCTGTCCTATGTCTGGCGCGAAGCGTTCCTGGCGCGCTACGAGGCCGCACTCTTTGCGAATCCGCTGGGCATCAACAGCCGTCCGGAGCGCAGCCTGGACTTCTCCATGAGCTACCGGCTGCGGAAGAACTTCTCGATCACGTTCGACGCCACGAACCTGACCGAGGACCTCTTCCAGACGTACTACGGCGGCAATGCCACGACGAACAACTTCAGCTCGAGTCTGTACAGCCGCACCTTTGCGCTCGGCGCGCGCTACGAGTTCTAAGCTTGGGGTTCTGATTGACGAAAGGCGGCTCCCGCTAGGGGGAGCCGCCTTTTTTGTTCGGTTTTGGGTTTTGAGTTTTGGGTTTTGGGTTCGTGAGCCGAGATGCAGGGTCGTCCTCCCAAAACCCAAAACCCAAAACCGCGCGCGTAGCGCGCCGCGCGCTGCGCGCCGCGCGTCAGCGCGCCAGCCAGCCGCCGTCCACCGCCACGGTGTAGCCGTTGACGTAGTCGGACGCGGGCGAGGCGAGGAACACGACCGCGCCCTTGAGATCGTCGGGCGTGCCCCACCGGCCCGCGGGGATGCGTGCGAGGATGGACGCGCTGCGATCGGCATCGGCCCGCAAGGGAGCGGTGTTGTCGGTCGCCATGTAGCCGGGGGCGATCGCATTGCAGTTGATCCCCTTGCCGCCCATTTCGCTGGCGATCAGACGGGTGAGACCCTGCACCGCGCTCTTCGAGGCGGTGTACGAGGGCACCCGGATGCCGCCCTGGAAGGAAAGCATGGAGGCGATGTTGATGATCTTTGCCTTGCCCTGGCGGGCGAGCGCTTCTCGAACGAAGAGCTGGCTCAGGAAGAACACGGCATCGATGTTGATGCCCATCACGTCGTCCCAGTCCTTCTCCGTGAACGCCTCGAAGTTTTCGCGGCGGATGATGCCGGCGCAGTTGACCAGGATGTCGAGCTGCGGGTTGAACGCCTTTGCTTCCTGGATCACCTGCGGGAGGGAGGTTCGATCGCCGAGGTTGCCGACGACGGTGGCGCATTTCCGGCCCAGCGCCTCGACCTGTTTGCGGGTGTCGTCCGCGGGGAGGATGTCGACGGCGACGATGTCGGCGCCGGCTTCGGCGAGGGCGAGGGCCATGCCCTGGCCGAGGCCGCGGGCCGCGCCGGTCACAACCGCGGTCTTTCCGTTGAGTTTGAAGCTGTCGAGGATGGTGCTCATGGAGTCGGGGGAAGGGTTACTTGAGGGTGGTCATGGGCACGGCGTCCATGTCGCTGAACACCTGGTTGTCGCCGCCCATCGCCCAGATGAAGCGGTAGGCGCCGGTGCCACAGCCGCAGTGGATCGACCACGACGGCGAGAGAATCGCCTCGCGGTCGCGAATGACCAGGTGCCGCGTCTTGTCGGGCTGGCCCATGAAATGGAAGACCACGTTGTCGTTGAGATCGAAATACAGGTAGATCTCGGTCCGCCGGCTGTGGGTGTGCGTCGGCATCGTGTTCCAGACACTTCCCGGCTCGAACTCGGTGAAGCCCATCACCAGCTGGCAGCTCTTCACCCCGTCCGGATGGATCAGTTTGTTGATCTTGCGGCGGTTCGCCTTGGCCGGATCGCCGATCGGCGGCGTGCTGACGTCGGCGCGGCGCACGAGTGTCGTCGGATGCTTCGCATGCGCCGGGGTGCTGATGAAGAAAAACTGGGGCGGCTGTCCGTCCGCGGCCGGTTCGAAGGACACGTCCTTTTCGCCCAGGCCAATGTACAGGCAATCGAGATTCCCGACGGCGTAGCTCTGGCCGGCAACCTTGATCGTGCCGGCGCCGCCGATGTTGAGGATGCCGATTTCGCGGCGCTCGAGGAAGAACGAGGTGCCGGTTTCCTTGGCGTTGGGCAGGGTCAGGGCGCTCGTCGTCGGCGTCGCGACTCCCACGATCATGCGATCGAGGTCGGTGTAATGCGCGGTGACCGCTCCCGGTTGGACCAGCCCGCTGATCATGAACCGCTCGCGCAGTTCGTCGGTCGAAAGGGTGTTCGCCGCCTCAGGCGTCGGGAAATAATGCAGCTTCATGGAAGGGAAAAGTGAAAGTGAAAGTGAAAGTGAAAGTGAAAGTGAAGGTGAGAGTGAGCGTGGCGGCGAGCGGTCGGTTGGCGACCAGTCCGGCGGAGCTGAGGTAGGGCGGTGCTTCAGCCGCGCCGGTTTGAGTATGTTGTCCCGCGTTTACGCGGAATGCCTTGATCGCAGCGGGACAAACCTTCCCCGTGAACGCGGGACAACCTACTCAGGCAGGCAGGGCCAGATTGCTCACTTCAGGGCGACTCGGACGGGGTTCTTCGCCCTCTCGGCCATGTCGGCGACATACGCATCCCAGGCGGCCCGGTCCTTGAAGTGGCCCGTCCTGGTCCAGCCGGCTCCGGCATAAAACCGCACCGGCTTGCCCGAGGCGGCGGTGGCCAGCACGAGCTCATTTTTCTCGTCCTGCACGAATCCCTTGCAACCGGCCGGCACGATGACCGCGGCGCCGAGGGAATCGTTGCTCTGCTGGGCCGTCCACTGTGACATCCAGCCGGCGTCGTTCCTCGTCACCTCGACCTTCGGATTCTGGCCCTTGTCCGCATTGGTCTTGTTCAACCCGATGGCGACGGTGAGTTCCGGGGCGCCCTGAAACGTGAAGGTGCTGTCGATCCGGTCGAGGTTGTGGCCGGCGTCGACCGTGTAGCGCTTGACCTCCGAGACCTGCACGCCGTTGGCGTCCCACCCCTCGTAAGTCAGTTCGAAGATCGCGCGCACGGGGCCGTTGGCGAGGACCTTCCACGATTTGTAATTCCGGCCCACGTGCAGTTTCGCGCCGTCCCAGATCCCGGTTCCGCCGCACCCGCGCGAGGTGCCGACCTGGTACATGTCCATGCCCTCGCCCTCGTCCTTGTGATAGTGGTCATGGCCCTTGTTGTACCAGCGGTCGACGATCGGGTAGTCGACCCGCTTGCACCAGACATCGATGCCGCTGGTGACCAGCACCTCCTTGCCGCGTTTTTCCGTGTCGGGCGCGCCGAGCGCCTGGCCGTAGGTGCGGTGTGCGATGCGGTCGTTTTCCCAGGCAAAGTCGTCCAGTCGCTCGGGCACGTACCGGGCAAAGGCTTTGGTCGGGTAGGGGCCGGACACCTTTTCCGCTTTTTCGACGGTGAAGGTCGCCGATTTTTCACCCGCGGCGAAGTCGTGCTGGAAGAGCAGTTCGCCGTAGGCAATGCCGACGTTTTCCGGATCCTTGGCCTCGGGCTTCACGTTGGTGACCTGGTAGGGCAGCTCCCGGCCTTTCGCGTCGCGCACGACGATCTTCTGGATCAAGGCGTGGGGCAGGGCGGCGTTAACGTCGGACCAGGCGATCGCGATCGTCTCCGATGGTCGCGCAATGGCGAGGTCATGCGAGACGGTGACGGTGAGCTTCTCGGCCGCGGACACCGTTAGCGGCAGGAGGAGCAGGGCGGCGAAGTGACGCAGTTTCATGGAGGCGAAAGGGGAGGGGGAAGTGTGGCCAGGCACGCGGGGGGAAGCAACTCGGGCGAGCACGGAACATCGAACATCGAACATCGAACATCGAACATCGAACATCGAACATCGAACATCGAACATCGAACGAGTCCGCGGCTATCCGAACGTAGCGAAGAGCGCCAGCGATTCGACGACTGACACCGATCTCAAATCTCAAATCTCAGATCTCAAATCCCGGAATGGGCCTCCGTGTCCTCCTTGTCCGCCGTAGGCTGGGCGAAGGTGGATGTGTCGGAGCTCCCTGATCTCTGTGGCTACTTCGAAATCCAACGTCCAACATCCAACCTGATTGCCGATTTGTCACAGAGCTTCCGTCGCGGACAAAATTAGTCGTTGAGAGCCGAACCCTCGCCGATCCGCGGTCAACGGTGTTGTCCTCTGTGCCTATCCCCGAAGCGTTCGGAGGCTTGGTCCCCTAAATCGTAATCATAAATCGTAAATCATAAATCAGAACGGCCAGAAATACGGCACGAAGATGGAGGCGATGGCCCAGTGCAATAGGTTGAGCGGCAGGCCCAGGCGGACGAAGTCGGCGAAACGGTAACCCCCGGGGCCGAAGACAAGGGTGTTGGTCTGGTACCCGATCGGCGTGGCAAAACAGGCGGAGGCCCCGAAGACCACACCCATCAGGAACGGGCGGGGATCCACGCCCAGCTGGACGGCCGTCTCGACGGCCACCGGCACCAGCAGTGCCGCCACGGCGTTGTTCGACAGAATATTCGTCGCGATCGACGTCACGAGGATGAACAGACTGAGCGCGATCCACGGCCCGAAGGGCGCGATCTGCGGCACGAAGCTGTGCGCGATGAACTCCGCGGTGTGGGTCTTCTCCAGGGCGACGCCGAGGGCCAGCATGCCCGCGATGAGGAACAACGTCGGCCAGTCGATCGCGTGATACGCCTCCTCGGCGTCGATGCAGCGCGCGGTGATGACGATCACGACGGCGATCAGCGCGGCGACGGTCACAGGCACCAGCTGGAGGGACGAAACCACCACGACGGCGCCGATGGCCGCGGCGGCGATCCAGCGCTTGTGACGCCGCGGGGTGGGCTGGCCGCCGGCAAGCACCAACAGATCGTTGCCCCGGTGCAGCTTCGCGAGCGCGCTGTCGCTCGCCTCCACCAGGAGGACGTCACCCGCTTCGAGGGGAATGTCCCCGATCCGGTTGCGCAGATTCTGCCCCCGCCGATGCAGGGCAAGCACGATGGCGCCGAAGCGCTCGCGGAGATCGGCCTGCGCGAGGCTGTGGCCGATGAGTTCCGATTGCGGCGCGACGACGCATTCGATCCGGCGATTGGACTCGGTTTCGCCAACCGCCAGATCTTTCGCGGCCACGGTCGCCATCGTGAGCCCGCGGCGCTCCTTGAGCGCGGCCACGCTCTCGGCGTCGACGCTGACCCGGAGACGATCGCCCACCTCCAAAGGTATATTGCCCGGGTCGCCATCGCGGACTTCGCCGTGGCGCACAAGTTCCAGCACCCGCCCATGACGGAGCACGCGCGCGAGCGCCACCCGGGCGGTCCGACCCACGAGCGACGAACCGGCGGGAATGAATGCCTCCGTGAGGAACTGGCGCTCCGAGCGTTCGTCGAGCAGGGACGTCAAGGTCTCCCGTCGCGGCAGCAGGCGGGGCGCCAGCACGAACAGTACGGCCAGCCCGACCGCGGCCAGCAGCAGCCCGACCGGGGTCATTTCAAACATGCCGATGGGAGGGAGCCCGAGGCGGTGACCCGCCGCACTGGCGACGAGGTTGGTCGAGGTGCCGATCAGGGTGGTGGTGCCCCCGAGAATCGAGGCGAAGGAGAGCGGCATCAGCAGCTTCGAAGCGGCAAGATTATGCCGCTTGGCGAGCGTCACGAGGATGGGCAGGAACACGACGACCACGGGCGTGTTGTTGACGAAGGCCGACACCGCCACCACGGGCGGCAGGACAAGCATGAGCACGAAGCGCTCGTTGCGGGCCGGCAGCGCCTCGAGGAGCCGGCTGGCGGAGGCGATCACGCCGGTGCGCTCCAGCGCGGCACTGAGGACGAACATCGCGCCGACCGTGATGATCGCCTCGTTGCCAAAGACCGGAAACAGGTCCGAGGCCGAGAGGACGCGAAAACCGAGCAGGACGCAGCAGGCCGCCAGCGCGGCCAGCTCCGCACGCATGCGGTCGGTCATGATCACGACGAACGTCGTCACCACGACCGCGATCACGAACCACATCTGCCAGGTCACGGCGCAGGAAATGTCGGACCCGGCCCTTTAGGCAATCGGATATCCCAGCGCGCGCAGTCCGGTGAAGACGTCAGCGAGTTTCGCTCGGGAAAGGTCGTAGATGTCGCGCACGAGGTAGGTACGCCCACGCAGCGACTCAGGCGGCGGCGTTGGAGACCGGCTGCCGCAGCTGCCTTTCCAGGTCCGTCGTGCCCGCGCCGAGCCGCCGTTTGAAGATAACCTGGAAGAAGGTGTTGTTGGGCACCAGCACCGTCTCTCCGGGCACGCTCTCCAACGTGGTGTAGACGAGACTGAGATCGACGACCTTGCCTTTCACATTCGCCGTGGGGAGCTCCAGCTCATCGCCGACGTAAAAGGGTTTCATGACGACGAGGATCAGCGTGCACAGGAAGTTGCTGAGCAGGCTCCACATGGCGACGAAGCCGATTGCGACCAATCCGAGCACCGTGCCGATCACCGCGAGGATCCCATTCACGGCAAAACCCCACAGCGAGAGGATCAGCAGGGTGGTGGTGATGAGGACGGCGTAACGAATTGCAATTCGGACAGGAGTCAGCGCGAGCCGCGGGAGTCCTGCCCAGCGCGCGAAGCGCAGAATCCGGCCTTTGAGGCCGAAGAACAGCGTGATGCCGACAACGGCGATGATCGCGGTCTGGATCAGTTTGGTGAGGGTGGCGTTATCGAGATAATCGAGCATGGCGAACGACGCACCTTAGAGGGAGCGTCGTTCATTCGCCGACGGTTAACGCCTGACGTTTTGGTCAGGGTGGCAGGAAGCGGGGCTTCCGACCGGTTTGGCGGAACGCTGCAGCCGAATGAACCGCGACGGTCGCGAAGCGACGCGAAGGCCCGGACGTTTCGGCGGTTTGAACCTGAAGACCGCCTGGTGAAACGGGGTGATTGCCTCCGGTTGCCGGATCTGCCTTCCCGATCCTTCTGCGCGGTTTGACGGAAATGTTCCGGGTTAGAGGGCGACGAAGCAGGCGGCCAGGATCGCGGTGGGCGTGAGCGCGCCGAGGAGCAGGCCGAGGGGGGAGACGCCCTCCGGGAAGAAACGTTGGAGAATGGATTGGCCGGCGGGGTTGGGCGCGTTCGCGATGACGGTGAGGCCGCCGCCGGTGACGGCACCGGCCACCACGGCGTACTTGAGTGGCTCCGTGAAGCCCGGAACCAGCGTGGCGAGGTAGGTGATGGCGGCGTTGTCGTTGAAGGCGGTGAGCACCACGGCGCCGAAGAACAGGGGAAGTTCCTCGAGGCGGCTCAGGACAGGTTCGATCCACCAGCTTTGCAGCCCGCCATGGACCACCAAGCCGGCGAGGAAAAACCCGACCAGCAAAGGCGATTTCAACTCGAGCCTGCCCTGGTGGTGCGCGGTCGCCTGGGAGAACGCCAGGAAGAAGAGGAAACCGCCGATGAAGAGCGGTGGATAGTGCGCGACCAGCACCGTGAACCCGATGAACGCGAGTTGCACCACGGTGATCCAGGCCGGCACCGGCTCGTCGTTCCCCGTGCGGGCGGCCGGCGGCGCGGCGCGGCGTTGCGACTCCAGCGCGGCGAGTTCACGGCGGAACAAAAGATAGTAAACGCCCGTGGAGAGCACGATGCCGGTCGCGGCTTTCCAGCCGAAATGAAGGAGCATGAACGGCGTATCCCAATTCCACGGCGCGGCCACCATGAGCACCGGCGGCGCCGCGAAATGAGTCAGCGTGCCGCCGACCGAGATGTTCACGAAAAGCAGCCCCAGCGTTGCGTAGGCAAATTTGGGCGAAGGCTTGAGCGCGTAGAACTGGCGCGCCAGCAACAAGGCGCCGATCGTCATGGCGGCGGGTTCGGTGATGAAGGAACCCAGGAGGGGAGCCACGATGAGGATCGCCAGCCACCACGCGCCGGTGGTGCCGCCGCCGAGCGCCGCCAACCGCCGCAGGCTCGCCTCGGCGAACTGCAGGACGGGGCGAGTGCCTGCGAGGGCCATGATGACCACCACGAAAAGCGGCTCGGTGAAATTGACGTCCTGCCCTATGTAATCGACGACCGCGGACCAGCCGAAGAAGTACGTGATGGCGGCCGCGAGCACCAGCACCCAGATGCCGAAGACCGCCTCGACCTCGCCGAGGAAATGCAGGGTCTGGCCCTTGAAACTGACTTCGTCGATCCGGCCGTCCTCGTTCGCGTCGGTCCGCTGCTCCTGGCGTGCCTGCACACGGGCGGCGTGCTTTTCCTCGGCTTCATGGGCCCAATGGCGGAACCGGCCGGTGAGAAAAGTGTGGATGATCGCGAGCAGAAAGATCGCGGTCGCGACGGCGTTGAAGGGCACTGCCCGGGCGCGATTCTGCAGCGTCTCCATCAATCCGGCGCCGGCATCGCCGTAGACTTCGAGGGGGATGGGCAATGCAGACGGCGCGCCGGTCTCCGCGGCGCCGACCGTCAGGGCGCCACCGGCGATGGCGAAGACGAAAGCGAACGCCACGCGGACGACACCGGTCAGCGGAGTCTCCGGGCTACCGGTGAGACGGGGAGGGTGGGGTCGGGGCATGGGCATGGCGTCGAGGTTCGTGGTGCGGGTGCACCGTGGGCAGGATGAGGGCGGGTGCAAGGGCGGGAGAGGTCTACGTCGGACATTCAGGACTGAACATCGAACATCGAACATCGAACATCGAACCACCTGGCGGGCTATGCGAAAGCGGTGGAGAGGCGAGCGCTTGATGTAGCGAAGAGCGCCAGCGATTCGATGACGGAATCGGGGTTGGACGGTTGAAAACGCTGAGAACTCATCCCCAGGCCTCTCAACCTTTCAAGATATTCAGCTTTTCGCCCTGCACGCCGCTCGCCTTGGTCCGTTCTCCCACCCACACTCCCGCCATGGTTGCCGATCTCCGCCAGGCTGCTCGCTCGCTGCTGAAGTCTCCCGGCTACACGTTCGTGGCGCTGCTGACGCTCGCCATGGGCATCGGCGTCAACACGTCGATGTTCAGCATCGTCGATGCCCTGCTCTTTCGCATCACGCCGTTTCCCGAGCCCGCGGCGTTGGTCGAACTGACCGCCACCACGCGCCACGGCGAAAGCCGGCCGTTCTCGTACGTCGAGCTCCAGGAAATCCGCGACCAAAACCCGGGCTTCGAGGCGCTTACCACCCTCTGGCGCACGGCTTACGCGGTGGCCGAGCCGGGTCAGCCGGCCGAGCGCATCGGGGGCACGCTCGTTTCCGCCGATGTGTTCCGCACGTTCCGGGTGGCGCCCATGATCGGTCGCCCGTTCACCCCCGAGGAGTTCCAGCCCGGGCGGAATCAGGTGGTGCTGCTGAGCCATCGTTACTGGCAACAGCACTATGGCGGCGCCGCGGACATCGTGGGGCGGACGCTGCGCCTCGACGGTGAAATCGTCACGATCATCGGCGTCATGCCGGCCGCCTTCGACTACCGCATGCTGTGGGGCGGCACCGTCCTGTGGCGGCCGCTCAATTTCACCAAAGACCAGATCGAGTGGCGTGACTACCGCGCGTTCACTCTCATCGGCCGACTGGCTCCGGACGCCACCCCCGCGCAGATTGGCGCCGAACTCGCGCCGGTGGCCGCCGCGCAGGCCAGGCAGTTTCCCGAGTCGTACACCGGCCTGAATTATCAGGCCGAACCCCTGCACGAGGCATTGATGGATACGCTGGGCCGGCGCGTCTCCCTCCTCCTGTTGGGCCTGTCCGGCGTCGTCCTCCTGATCGCCTGCGCCAACCTGGCGAATCTCCAGCTCGCACGCGCCACGGCGGGCTTGAAGGAACTGGCGATCCGCTCGGCGCTCGGCGCGTCGCGGGCGCGGCTGATCTACCACCAGTTGCTCGAGTCGCTCGTCTTGTCCGTCGCCGGCGGCACGCTGGGGATCGCGCTCGCGCTCGCCCTGAACCGCGTCATCGACCGCAGCTACGTCGTCGGTGGTGCGGCCGGTTCGCTTAACGTCACGATGGATCTGCGGATCCTCGGCCTCACGCTCATCGTGTCGCTGCTCACCGGCGTCCTCTTCGGAATCGCGCCGGCCTGGTTCGCCGCGCGGACCGACGTGAACCGAGCGCTGAAGCAACAGGCGCGAGGGTCAAGTCCCGGCCGGGGTCACCATCGCGTGCGCCAGGCGCTCATCGTGAGCGAAGTGGCGCTGGCTCTCGTGCTGCTCGGGGGCGCGGCCATCCTGCACCGGGGATTCCAGCAATTCTTGGAACGCGAGGCCGGCTGGGATACGGACCGGATCGTGACCGGCTTCGTGCCGATTCCGGAGACCCGGTCGGAGTACGACAACGACCCGAAGCGCGTGGTGCTCTTCCGCCGACTGGAGGAACGGCTCGCCCGCATTCCCGGCGTCGAGCACGCCGCCCTGACCACCTCCCTGCCGATCTTCAGCTACAACGGCGACCGGTTGGTCCTGAAAGACGGCGAATCGCCCCATGGCAGCCTGCCCTCGGCCTTCCACGTCATGGTGAGTTCCGACTACTTCGCCACCCTGGGCATTCCGCTGGTGGAGGGTCGGCTGTTCCCCGCGGTGGTCGAACCCAAGGATCCCAAGGTCATTGTGATCAACCAGGCGCTGGCCCGTCGCCTCTGGCCCAACGAAAGCGCGCTGGGCAAGCGGATCGGGAGCATGGACAGCGGCAAGCCCTACTGGGCCGAAGTGATCGGCGTCGTGCGCGACGTCGACACCGCTGCCAGCACGCGAGACCCCTCGACGCCGCTGCAGCTGTACAAGCCGCTGGCCCACGAACCCTGGTCTGGCGTGTGGGTGGTGCTGCGCAGCGCGGCGCCGGCGCCGCTGGGCGAAAGCCTGCGGCGCGCCATTGCCGACGTGGACCCCGACCTGGCGGCCGCGGGCATCGGCACCGTGCCGCAGCTCGTCAGCCAGCAGCAGCACAACCTCCAGCTGGCCGGGAAACTGTTGACCGCTTTCGCGCTGCTCGGACTCCTACTCGCCGCCGTCGGCCTTTATGGGGTGATTTCGAATCTGGTCGCGCAACGGACCGGCGAGTTCGGGATCCGGCTCGCGCTCGGCGCCCGCCCGGTGGATGTCCTCAACCTCGTCCTTCGCCATGGGCTGATGCTGTGTTCGCTCGGCCTGCTCGTGGGTCTGCTCGGCGCGGTTGCCCTGGGCCGCTTCCTCGCCTCCCTCATGCCGCGGGTAGCGAGCATCGATCTTGTCGCCCTCGCAGGCGTCACCCTCACCCTGCTCGCGACCGCCGTGCTCGCCTGCTGGCTCCCCGCCCGCCGCGCGACCAAGGTCGACCCCCTGATTGCGCTACGCGCCGAATAGCCCGCCCCATTCGCCTTCCAGGCGTTGGATGTTGGATGTTGGATTCCGAAGTAGCCACAGAGAGCACAGAGCTCCGACACATCCACCTTCGCCCAGCCTACGGCGGACAAGGAGGACACGGAGGCTCATTCCGGGATTTGAGATCTGAAATTTGAGATTTGAGATCGGTGTCAGTCGTCGACTCGCTGGCGCTCCTCGCTACGTTCGGATAGCCGCGGACTCGTTCGATGTTCGATGTTCCATGTTCCATGTTCCATGTTCGACGTTGGATGTTGGATGTTGGACGTTGGACGTTGAGGCTTCGCCCTGTCCTCCAGTCATCGAATCGCTGGCGCTCTTCGCTACATTCTCGTAGCCGTCCATCGGTTCGATGTTCGACACGCGCCTAAAGCTCCACCGCCCGCACGGTGCCGGCAATCCGGGTGGAATGATCGGCAGCGATCGCATCGTCGAAATCCCCGCGCAGGATCTTCAGCGCGTAGATTTCGCGATCGATCTCCGCGCGGGTGCGCACGCCGCGGGCGCGCAGCAGGGGAAGCGGCGGGTCGAAGCCTTCCACGGCATGGAAGAGGAACATGCCCAGAGCGGCGCACGTGGCATAGCCCCAGCGACGGTCCTTCGTCACGGCAAGCCCAAGCGTCGTCAGTCCAACCGCCGCGATATTGATCTGCAGGTAGCGCTCGATGCCCCATTCCCGACGCAGCTCCTCGATGCGGTCGCTAATCGCCTCGGAAGGTTGTGAGGCATAAAGTCGCACCCGCTGCTCCATTTCGGCATCGAGCTGACGCAGCCGCGCCGCGCTGGTGTAACGGCGCACCCGGTCGGGTTCGCGCCGCCCCTGGCGCAGGTTTTCGGTCTGCTCCAGCGCCTGCAACGTCGGTTCGATCACCAACCCGCCAGGGCTGATGCCCGCAAAGTCCCCGCGCAGCGCCTTGAGCGCGTACCGCTCACGATCAATCTCCCCTTGAGTCCGGACTTTCAACGCGCGCAGGACCGGCAGAGGCGGACACCAGCCACTCGTGGCGTGCTGAAAAAGGAAGGTCAGCACAGTCCCCGTCAGCCAGAACCATTTACGGTTCACGGCCGTGCCGAGCACGGCGCCGGTCAGGGCGAGCGTCGAAGCGTTCGTCTCCAGTGTCCGTTCAATATCCCACTCCCGCTCGAGTTCAGCGAGGCGACGGCTCATGGATTCCTGGTCAGTCGCATGCCGGGAGATGTTCTGACGCGTCGCCGCGTCGATCTTCTGCCGCGTCGTTTCGCCCGTATGGCGCCGAACGCGGTCACTTTGAACGGTGGTCGAGGCATTCATGCTCCGAACGTAGCGCCGCGCGGCCCTTGGTGCCTGCGGCGAATCCCGGCGCGCCGCGTAGGGGAAAATGCCAATTGCCTCCCTAATCGTCCATCCCCGACGTCCGACGTTCGATACCGCGTCGGGATCGGCTCTCAAATCTCAGCAGGTTGGATGTTGGATGTTGAGTTTTCGCCCTGTCCTCCTGCGGGCTGAAGCACCGCAGCCACCGCTTCGGACTTGGGCAATCGTCGTTCGCACACCCACTCGACAGATAGGGTGTCCGCCCACTCGTCACCCCCTACAACGCGCGCGAAGATCGCGCTTTATGCCGTTCACCTCGTTCCGCCTGCCCGCCGGACCCGGGTCCGTTGTCCTTTCTTTTGTCGAATTTCCGGGCATGGTGTCTTAAACCCTTACCCGTTCATGAATTCACCCGCCGCCGTCCCCCCGACCGCCGCCCCGGCCATCCCCCCTGTCCCGGGCAAGCTCACCGATCTCGAGATCAAAGACGCACATCTGATCTTCGAGTCGGTCTGGCGCGATCTGGAAGAGGACTTCGGCCGCGAAAACCTCCGGTTCCCCAAGGAAATCATCCTGCTGGGCGGCGCCCCCGGCGCCGGCAAAGGCACGAACACGGCCTTCATCGCCCGCACGCGTGGCCTTACCTGCCCGCCCGTGGTGGTCAGCGCCCTGCTCGACTCGCCTGAGGCCAAAACACTCAAGGACGCCGGCAACATGGTGGGCGACCGGGAGGTCGTGCGTCTCGTCTATCGCCACCTGCTCAAGCCCGAATTCCGTGACGGCGTCATCCTGGACGGCTTTCCCCGCACCAACGTGCAGGTTGAGTGCTTCAAGATGCTGGTCGACAAGATGCACGCGCTGCGGCGCGAGTTCTACAGCACGCCGCTGAACATTCATTTCCGGCAGCCGACGATCCACATCATGGTGCTGTTCGTCGACGAAAGGACCTCGGTGGAGCGTCAGCTCAAACGCGGCCGCGAAGTGAAGCTGCACAACGAGGAGGTGCGGCGTACGGGCGTGGGGGAAATGCTGGAGGAGCGCGCCACGGACTATGACGAGCGCCTCGCGCAGCGCCGCTACCGCGTCTTCAAGGAGCAGACATGGGACGCCCTCCAGTCGCTCAAGGAAATCTTCCACTACCACTTCATCAACGCCCAGGGAGCGTACGAGGAGGTCGAGACCAACATCCTCCGCGAACTCGAGTACCAGAGCACGCTGGAACTGGATCCGCGCACGGTCGACCGGATGCGCAACATCCCGGTGGCGAGCGAACTGGCCATCCATGCCCGGCAGGAGCTCGTCAAGCGGCTCGACAGTTACGAGTTCGGACAGCCGGAACTATTCGCCCAGGTCGCCGCCTTCATCACCCGCAAAATCATCCCCGTGGTCCAGCGCCACGCCATTTCCGGTGCCGCCCTGGTCAACACCGAGGATCCGCTCCTCGAGGACCCAACCGCGCTGGCGATGCTGATCGACATCTTCTCGGAGCGGGGCTTCCACGCGGTCGTGGACATCCACCGCATCGAGGTGCCCGAAAAGCTGGACCTTGCCACCGGCCAGATCGCGTGCCGGGTGAAGAAGGTGTTCCGCATCCAGATCCGCTTCCCCGGTTCGGAAATCCGCCGCGGGTGACCGCCGCTTCCGGCCGCTTTTCGCGCACTTGCAGTTGATTGCGAAACGCAAATGCCGATGTTAGGCCATGCAAGCGAGGCATGAGACCACCCAACTGGGTTTCGTCGAAGGCGACTTTCCGCAGGGTCTGCATGTCTGCCACATCTTCTCCGACGACGAGGAACGCAATCGGACGTTGCATCGTTTCCTGTGCGCCGGCCTGAAGGAGGGCGAGCGGTGCGGCTGTTTCTCGGACCACTTCCAGGGGCTCGCGCTCGCGCGGGAACTGGAACGTGAAGGCTGCTCGGAGGCGGACGTCACCCGCCGGGATGCGCTGGTCGCCGCGTCCACCCGGTCCTCCTACTTCGCCGACGGCCAGTTCCGTCCGGAAATGATGCTCGGGCAGCTCGCCGCCTTCGATGTCGGGGCCCGGCAACTCGGCTTCAAGGCAGCCCGGATCATCGGGGAAATGACGCGGGACATCGAACAGATGCCCGGCGGTTCCCGGCTGCTGGAGTACGAAGCCCGGGTGAGCATTCTGCTGCGCACCCACCCGATCACCACGATCTGTCAGTACGATGCGCGCACGTTCGACGGCGGTTCGATCATGGACGTGCTGCGCGCCCACCCTCTGGTCGTGATGCGCGGTGCCATCGTGCAAAACCCGTTCTGGATTTCTCCCGAGCAGCTGCTGGCCGAGTGCGCGGCCCGGCAATGACTCAGCCCACCCCCAATTCCACCTCCATCGACTCCACGGTTCTGGCCCAGTTGCTCCTGATGCAGAGCGTGCTCAGCGGGCTGCCGACCGAGGCGTCGATCTTTGCGTTCGTTTGCCGGGGGCTGGGTTTCATGCCAGGTGTCACGCGGGTGCGCTGCGACCACGCCGAACCGCCGCGATCGGATTCCGCCCCGCCCGACCTGCACTTCCACCTTTCCGTCGGCTCGCGCTCCTGGGGCTGGCTCGTGGTCGAGGCGGGGGATCTCGCCGCCGTGCGGCCGTACGTCCCGTTCGTGCGCAATTTCACCGCGATGGTCGCGCTGATCCTGGACGAGCGTTCACATCGCGCCGAGATCGAGCGCCATCAGGAGGAACTGGAGGCGCGCGTGGCGGAGCGAACCCGGCAGCTGACCGCCGAGATCGCGGAGCGAAAGTCCATCGAGGAACAGCTCCAGCGCAGCCGCGACATGCTCGCGCTCACGCTGGACGCCGTGCCGCAGGCCATCTTCTGGAAGGACCTCATCGGACGCTACCTGGGCTGCAACCGCGCATTCGTGGCGGCGGTCGGATTGAACACCACCCGTGACGTCATCGGTAAATTCGACGCCGATCTGCCCTGGCGGCCGGAGGATATCGCGGGCTACCGCGCCGACGACGAGCGGGCGATCGCCACCCGCGGTTCCACCCGCGCGGTGCAGGAAAAGCTCCGGCGCGCCGACGGACTGGTCCGGGACATCGAGACGACCAAGGCGCCCTTGATCGATGGCGGCGGGCGCGTGTATGGCGTGCTGGGCGTGTTCGAGGATGTCACGGAACGCAACCAGGCCCGCCGGGAACGGGAGCAGTTGCAGGCACAGCTGATCCAGGCGCAGAAGATGGAATCCGTCGGCCGTCTCGCGGGCGGCGTCGCCCACGACTTCAACAACATGCTCCAGGCGATTCTCGGCAACGCCAGTCTCGCCCTGCTCGAAACCCACGATCTGCCCAAGGTGGCCGAGCATCTCCAGGAGATCTTCAAGGCGGCGGAACGCTCCGCCGCGCTCACCCAGCAACTGCTCGCCTTCGCCCGCAAACAGACGGTGGCGCCCAAGGTCCTCGATCTGAATCACGTGGTCTCGAGCATGACCAAGATGCTGCAGCGGCTGATCGGGGAACACATCCGGCTGACGTGGCAGCCGGCAGATCCGCTGTGGACGGTGCGCATCGATCCCATCCAGGTCGACCAGGTGCTGGTCAATCTCGTGGTCAACGCGCGCGATGCCATCGTCGACGCGGGCGAAATCCGCATCGGCACCGGGATGCAGACGTTGCGCGACCCGGCGGCCCAGATTGGGGTAAGCGGCCTTGCGCCCGGCGACTACGTTACGCTCAGCGTCGCGGACAATGGGGCCGGCATGAGCCCCGAATCCCAGGTGCACCTCTTCGAGCCTTTCTACACCACCAAGCCGGCGGGCCAGGGCACCGGCCTGGGACTCGCGACGGTGTACGGCATCGCCCAGCAGAACCAGGGCGCGGTGACCGTCCGGACCTCCGCCGGCAACGGCACCACGTTCACGTTGTACCTCCCGCGCGCGGAAGGCCCGGTGGCGGCGCCGGCGCCGCGCCCGAAAACTGAACGCCAGCAGCGGACCGAGACCCTGCTGGTGGTGGAAGATGAGGAACAGATCCTGACCCTGACGCAGCGGGTGCTTCAATTGCAGGGCTACACGGTGCTCACCGCGGCCAGTCCCGACGAGGCGATCCGGCTCGCCCACGACTACGCGGGCCCCATTCACCTTCTGGTCAGTGATGTCATGCTGCCCGGCATGAAGGGCCGGGATCTCTTCTGCGAAATCGCGCGGCTCAAACCGGGTCTGCGCTGCATCTTCATGTCGGGCTACAACGCCGACGTGCTCGGTTCCGACCACGCGTTCGACCCCAGCACCTTCCAGGCCAAGCCGTTTACGCCGGCGGAACTGACCGATCGGGTGCGGTTGACGCTCGAAGCGCCGCCGCCGGAACTGAGCTGACGCTCAAGGGGAAACGCTGAGAAGCGAATGGCCGCAAAAAAGCGCAGAAGGCGCAAGAATCAGGAGCTTGGTTGAAGCTTGGGTCCCGCATTTACGCGGAAGCTTCGCGCGGACCTCGTGAAACAAGGCATTCCGCGTGAACGCGGGACAACGTACCCAAGCCTCCGTCATTTTTTGCGCGTTTTGCGCCTTCTTGCGGCCAATCGGATTACGACGGCAGGCCACCGCGGGCGCAGGAAATAGAACTCAGCCGGAGAGAATGGCCGCAAGAAAGCGCAGAAGGCGCAAGAATCAGGAGCTCCTGTACGTTGTCCCGCGTTTACGCGGAAGCTTCGCGCGGACCTCGTGAAACAAGGCATTCCGCGTGAACGCGGGACAACGTACCCAAGCCCCCGTCATTTTTTGCGCCTTTTGCGCTGCTATGTTGTCGGATGTTTCATTCTCGCGAGGATTTTGGATCTCACGTCTAAGCTGCAATTTGGGTGAGCTGATCGACGTTAGCGTTTCGTGCCGCGAGGAGTGCTGAGACGACGCGC
>JAEWKR010000080.1 GCA_023457715.1 Verrucomicrobiota bacterium | reverse complement strand
GTGTGCGCCGGGCGGTGCCGGGGCTCGGGCGCGGAATTGCGGTGCGTGAACCCGCCCGGCATCCTCACGGCACCTGGTTCGCGTCCCGCGCCCGCCATGTCCCGGCGGGGTGGGGTCGTTGCCGTGTGAGGGGCCGGCGTCATCGCGCCCGCGGGAGGAGCCTCCGGTCGCGGCCGGCTTTCTCCCCGGAAACGGTCGCCGCGACTCCACCCGCGGTTGAGGTCATGGCCGCCCCCCGCGACGGGATTCGGTTGCGAAACCAGCGGGGGAGCCGTCGGCAGCGGCGCGGTGCTCGCGACCGTGGGGGCGGTCGGCCCCATGATCGGCCGGTCGTCGCGTCCCCGCTCGGAGCGGTCCCGGCGCGTCCACCCCGGCTGTGCGGTCGGGCGCTGGCCCGGCTGGCTGAGCGTGGAGCGCGGGGCCGCCGATCCGCCTCGATCAGGGTCGGTCCGACCCTGGTTGCCCTCGCGGTGGCGACGGCCCTCGCGCCGAAAATCGTCGCGGTCGTTGCCGCGGTCCCAACCGCCCGTGTGGCCACGGCCGGCAAAGCGATGGCTGCGGTTCGCGGCCGGCTGCCAGATCCTGACCTCGGCGTGACGCTCAACCGGATGCCGCCGGTGAAAATGATGCCAGTCGCGGCGATGGTCGCGCCAGTGCCGCTCACGATGCGCGGTCGGCACGCACCAGACCCGGCGATGCCCCCAGTCCATGCCATAGGAGAGCCACCATCCCGTGGCGAAACCCGTGCTGAAACCGAACAGCGGCGCGGAGGAGTACACCACGGTCGAGTGACGCGGCACATAAACGACCGCCGGATCGTAGTAGGGCACGTAGATGACTTCCGGATCCGCCGGCACGATCGCGATGGTGCCGTTTTCCACGACAATCTGTTGCTGGGTGTTGTCGGTCAGGGTGCCGGCTTCGCGGGCCCGCGCGCGCAGGCGTTGGACCGCGTTCATCACCTCCGCCGACTGCAGTGCAAAGGCGTCCCCCAGCTGCTTGGTCCAGGCGAGATTTTCATCCATCCACCGCACGACCTGCGGAAACCGCGCGAGCGCCCGCACGCTTTCGTCCCAGGGCTGGAGATCCGCCTGGCCCGGCAGCCCGCCTCCCTGGAGGAAGCGCGCGGCGAGAACGACCTCGGCCGAGTTGGTGCTTGCCGGCAGAATCAACGCGAGCAGCGCGTCGGGATAAAGGGCGATGGGACTGAGGAGCTGGTCCAGCTGTTCCTGGGTGAAAAGCGCGGGGGTGGATACCGCCGCGGCCGGGGCGGGCGCCGCGGTGTCGGGGACCTGGGCGGGCAGCATGCAGCCGACGAGGAGGGCGCACGCCAGAAGCGGGGGTAGGGTCTTCATGTCAGCGTTGACGGTACGACTGCGGAGGGAGGGGAGAGTGCCCTCTTTCGACGCTTCATGCTGGCCCCGTATTCACCGCGACGCCATTCCCTTCGTCATTCCCTCCTCGTGAGCCTCGCCAAATCCCTTCGCTGGTGGTTCTTGCCCGCTTTTGCCTCGGCGTTGTCGGTCGCCGCCGCCGCGCAACAGATCGGAGCCACCCGCATCACCCCGAATCTGGCGGGGCAGCTGGATCGGCACTTGCGCTATCGTCCCGAGGGGGAGGACTTCGTCATCCGCAACGGCACGGAAACCTTCAACCGGCCGCTTTACGGCGGGCACACGGCGTTCCGCATCGATGGCGGCGACCGCCCGGAGTTCGTCCTGTACCTGCCTGGACGCGGGGGCAACCTGCGCTTTGCGGTCGAGACACCCGCCGGCGCCGTCTGGCTGCACGACGCGGCGGAGATTGAAACCCGGTACCGGCCGGGTGAGTTGCATTATGACGTCCGCGATCCGAGGTGGGCCGGATCGGGCCGCCTGCAGTTGAGCGTCGTCGTTTCGGCCGAAACCGAGCAACTGCTGGTGCGCGTCAGAGGCGACGGTCTGCCCCGCGATGCCCGGCTCTGGTTCGCTTTCGGCGGGGTGCACGGAGAACGGGGCCGACGCGATGGCGACATCGGCACGGAGGCGGTGCCGATCAGCACCTGGTTTCAGCTCCGGCCTGAGTTCTGTGCGGGGAATCGCGTCTCATTGCGCAAGGGCGGCTTTGCCGTCGACGGCAAACCGGGGAGGATTGAAGGCGCGGCGGACGGAACCGTGGAAGTGGCCGTCGCGGATGCGGACGACTGGGCTGACGCGTCGCGCCTGATCGTCGACCGCCCGGCCAACGCCCCGATGCGCCCGGTGGTGCTCGGTCGTTTCTCCTTCGACTCCCAGCCGATCCACCACCTTGCGTTCCGCTTTACTTCCGCCGCGGCGCGCGATCGCGACCTGGCGGTGTATGAGGAGGTTTCGTCCGCGCCGACGACAGTCCGCGCCTCTTCGGATGCAGAAGACGCCCCGCCGTCCGTCGCCGTCCCGTCCGAGGATCCCGCCACGGCGTTTGTCTCGGCGCTGGGCCATTTCGCCGCGCTTCGCGGGCGGGTGACGGTCCAATCGCCTGACCCCTTTCTTGACGCGGCCGTCGGCGCATTGAACGTCGCGGCCGACGCCCTGTGGGATGAGCGGCAGCGGGCGATCATGCACGGTGCCATCGCGTGGCGGACGCGGCTGCTGGGCTGGCGCGGACCTTATTCCTTGGACGCCCTGGGCTGGCACGACCGCTTCCGTCGCCACGCCCGCTACTGGGTGGGTCGTCAGAACACGGAGCCGATACCGCTTTCCGTTCCTCCGCCGGAGGAGAGGACGAATCTGGCCCGCAATCCCGCCGGTCTCCACACGCAGGGGGATTTCTCGAACTCCCACTACGACATGAACCTGGTGTTCATCGATGCCTTGTTCCGTCACCTGGCCTGGACCGGCGACGCCGCCTTCGCCCGCGAGGTCTGGCCGGCCATCGAGCGCCACCTCGCCTGGGAGAAGCGGCTGTTTCGCCGCGACTTCACCACGCCGACGGGCGAGACGCTCCCGCTTTACGAGGCCTACGCGGCGATCTGGGCCAGCGACGACCTGCAGTACAGCGGGGGCGGCGCGCTGCACGCGTCCGCCTACAACTTTTTCCATCGGCGCCAGGCGGCGGCGTGGGCGCGCCGGCTCGGCCACGATGCGCGGCCTCATGAGGAGGAGGCAGCCGCGCTCGCCCGCGGCATGCGGGAACTGCTGTGGGTAACCGAGGCGCATCCCGAGGTGGTGGCGGCGCGGCCGCCATACCTGACCTTCGAAACGCCGGGCGAAGCCCGCGCGACGCCGGCTCCGGCGCCAGCCGCCTCCGGCTGGTTTGCCGAGCACAAGGACTGGCTGGGCCTGCAGCGGGTGCATCCGGCGGCGGCGCTGTGGACGTACTACCACGCGGTGGACTCGCAGGTGCCCTCCGCGGCGGAAGCGTATCAGCTGACTGATTACGTGCGGCGCGTGCTGCCGCATCTTCCGGTGCGGGGCCCCGGCGTGCCCCCGCGGGAAACCCGGGCCCCGGACCGGGGCGCGCCGGGTCTTGACCCCGCGGATCTTTACACGGTCGGCACGTCCAACTGGATGCCCTACGACTGGTCGATCAACAATGTCGTCATGGGCGAGGCGATGCACGCCGCCCTGGCGGCGTGGCAGTCGGGCCAGCCCGACGAGGCCTGGGCGCTCGCGAAAGGCTCGTTGCTCGCGGCGATGTACCTCGGCATCTCGCCCGGCAATGTCGGCTCGATGTCCTATCTGGACGTGTACCGGCGGGAATCGCAGCGGGATTTCGCGGATGGTGCCGGGGTGCTCGCCCGCGCGCTGCTCGAAGGGCTCTTCGGCCTCGTCCCCGCGGTGGCGGACCGCGAGTTGCGGCTCCGGCCCGGCTGGCCGCAGACCTGGCCGGCGGTGACGTTGACCCACCCTGACGTTCGCCTGCGCTTCGAGCGTAGCGCAGAGCATGATCGATATCACCTTGAGCTCCTGGGCGCCCTCGGACCCGTGGAGCGCGTGCGGTGCACGGTGCGGGCCTGGCGGGAAGACGTGGCGGCGGTGACGGTTGACGGAACCCCGGTGACCTGGCGGTCGCAGGCGGAGGCGGTGGGCGAACCGTGGATCGAGTTCAGCGCGCCGGTGGGCGCGAGTCGCCGGGCCGCGATTGAAATTGTGTGGGCGGGCGCAGCGCTTGAGCGGGTGCAGCCCGACCGTGGCGCGACGGAGTTTCAGACCGTGCGGCAGGGGCGGATGACCTGGCGCGTGGCCCCGCATCACGAGGGCACAGGAGCGGGCGCCGCCGAGCCGGCGGGTCCGCCGTGGGTGGCCGCACCCGCGCGTGACGCACCGTTTGATCCGGTCGATTTGAGCGCGGTGTGGAACGGGCGGATCTCGGATCTCTTTCGCCGCGAGTATCGCGCGCCGCGTTCACCGTTTGTCTCGCTGGCGATCCCCAAACAGGGGATCGGTGGCTGGGCCGGCGGCGTCGAGCGCACGGCGGAGATCGACGATCGCGGGTGGCGAACCGCGGCCGCCGCCCGGGGCGGCCGCTTTGTCCTCCCGAACGGGATCCCGTTCGCCACCCCGGTCCAGTCGGGGGCGCGCAATGTCGTTTTTACCTCGCAATGGGACCTCGATCCCAGGGAGGTGACGGTCAGCATGGAGGGGCACGCGCGTGCCGTGCATCTCGTTTTGGCGGGCACGAGCCTGCCGATGCACAGCCGCTTCGAGGTGGGCCGCGTGGACGTGGCGTATCGTGACGGCGCCGTCACGCGGCTCCGTCTCGTCAATCCGGAGACGTGGTGGCCGATCGAACAGGACTTTTTTACAGATGATTACCAATTCCGGGTCGCCACCCCGCGCCCCCTCCGGATCGATCTGGAAACGGGTCGGGTGCGTGACCCCAACACGGAACCCCCGGTGGTTGGCGGTCGCGTTATTCGGGGTGGGGCGGCCACGGTGCTCGCGATCCCGCTCGATCCGGAACGCGAGCTGAAGTCGCTTACCCTCAAGGCCATCGCCAACGATGTCGTGGTGGGGCTGATGGCGGCGACGCTGGAGCGTTAGCGCGCGCGTGGGAGCGCCCCGGGTCTTTGTCGTCGGCCGGTCGGGCGCAGTCGGCGACAGGACTGCGTCCTCAGCCGCAACGGCCATTCCGCCCAATGGGTAATTTCCCGCTGCAAACCGCTGGCTTTCCCCTTGCTCGGACTAGGAGAAAACGGCATCTCACGTCCCATGCTTCTCCAGCGGCTCCTTGGTGTTTCCCTCGCTGTTTTGGCCGTGTCGTCAGTGTCGGCTCAGCAGTGGACTGGACTTGTCGACCCGGACATCGGCAAAGCGTCCAACTGGACCGTCCTGCCCGCCAACGATGGCACGGCTGCGCTCACCTTCACCGGCGCGCCCGCCTACGCTCCCGAGATCGGCTTTAATTTCGATGTGGCGTCGCTGACGTTCGAGAGCGGCCTCATCAATTCGCTCACTCTGAGCGCGACCGGCCTTTCGACGCTCAAGGTCCGCACTTTCATCGCGATGGATTCCTCCGCCGGGCAGACCATTTCTGCACCTTTGGAGCTGGGGGCGTCCTTCATTTTCAAGGGCAACGGCTGGGGTTATCTGCAGCTGACCGGCGGGCTTTCGGGGACCACCGGGTTCACACTCGCGGAGAATGCGGACGTGCGCGTCTTCGGAAACTGGAATGTGACGGGCCCCGTCACCCTGCAGCCGGAGACGGTCCTCGAGATCGCCGGCGCGAACAACACGGTGTCGAACCCGATCACGAATCACGGCTGGCTGGTCTTCGGCGACAGCGACCACACCACGACGGTCACCGGCAGCATCGGCGGCTCCGGCGGGGTGGATATCACGGGTGACACCAGCTTCGGCGGCACCAACACCTACTCGGGCACGACCTACCTCGACAGCGGCGTCACGCTGAGCGACACCGGCGCCGGCGCCTACTCGCCAAACAGCCTCGTGCAGTTGTACTCCAACTACTCGACGCTGAACGTGAATCACGCGCAGACCATCCGCGGGCTGGACGGTTCTCCGCTCACGAACGTCAACCTGGTGGGGAACCTCACCATCCGGACCAACCACGGCCACTATGACGGCATCGTCTCGGGGGCCGGCCAGCTCATCCTCCAAGGCACGGACTCGCAGACACTGGGCGGGAGCAACACGTATTCCGGCGGCACGGTGATCCAGTCCGGAACGCTCATCGCCACGAACACCTCAGGTTCAGCGACCGGCACGGGCCCGATCACGATCAATGCCGGCGGCACCCTGCAACTCGGCAACAACTCCAGCGACGGCGCCGTGTCGGGAAACATCGTGAACAACGGCACCGTTTTCTTTGCGCGTGATGACGCGTATACGCTGAACTCCGTCATCTCCGGCAACGGACGTCTGAGCGTCGGCTTCCTGGAAGGATCGGGGTCCGGCATCCTCACCCTGGGCAGCGCCAACACGTACACCGGATCGACGCAGATTTCGGCTGGGACGCTGCGGGTGGGCGTGACCAATGCCCTGCCGGTCACCACCAGCATCGGATTGAATGACGATGCCACGCTCGACATTGCCGCCTCGCAACAGGTGCAGCGTTTCTTCCAAACGAGCGGCGGCGTGATCCAGCTCGGGGCTGGCGCCACGCTCAGGATCGCTCCGAATGCCGGCGATTACGCCGGCACGATCGAGGCCACCGTCGCCGGAGCCGGGGCACTCAGCTTCTCCGGCACGGGCGGTTCGACGCTCACGCTCGCCGGGAATAACTCGTATTCCGGAGGCACGACCATTGAGCAGGGTTCCCTGTTGGTGACCTCAAATGGGGCGCTCGGCACCGGTGGCGTCACGATTGCCTCCTCCGGCGGACTTCTGGCCGGTTGGGACAACGACACGACCATCGCCAACGCGATATCCGTCAACAACGGCGCCATCCTCGGCGGCGAAGATGACTCGCTGCTCAATCTTTCCGGTACGGTCACCCTCCCGGCGGGCGCGGGACACGTTCGACTGCAGAACTTCGTCCACTTCTCCGGACTGCTCCAGGCGGCGGCGGCCGGCACCGAGCTCACGTTGGAGTCCGTCCCGGATTCGCGCGGCGTCGCCGTGTTGAGTACCGCGCTCGGGAGCAACCTCACCTCGCTCCGTCTCAACCAGGCCGGCGTGATCTTCGGTTCCGTGGCCTCGGTGCCGGCGACGGGCAGCGTCGCGATCCGGGGCACCAACGGCTACGTCGGCATCGCGCCGGTGGCGGGCGCGGCGCCGTCGGCCAGCTCGGTGCTCAGCCTGATCGATAAGCCGGGCTTCACCGGTACGCTCGGATTCGATACGCCCGGCGACGATCTGCCGTTCACGGTTTTCTCCGAGGACATCGATCTGAGCGGTTTCGCAGGCCTGTCGCTCGGTTCCGCCACGGGAGCAAAGCTGACCGGGACCATCACGCCCTCGAGCAGCGGGTATCTCTTTGGCAACGGCGGCGGCGCGTTGGTCGTCGCGACTCCGCTGACCGGGGCGCATGGCGTGACGGTCGCCTCGACGACGGGCATGGCGGACAACCATCTCATCACGATCCTGCAGGGAAACAACACCTTCACCGGGGCCGTTTCGGTGTCCAATTCCGCGCTGATTCTCGACAGTGCAGGCGCCCTGCCGGCCGGACGCGCGGTGTCGCTCAGCGGCGTCAGCTATCTCGGGTACACGGAGAATTTCACCGGGTCGACCGGCTTCCTTGATTTCGTTTCCACCCGCCTCGTCGCGGGTGGTTATTCGGCCACGACGATCATTGGCCTGGACTCGGCGACGTACCTCTCCCAGGCCATCGCGTCCGGGTCAGGTTTCGGCGTGCGGGTCGTCAACGACCCGATCGACCTGCGCTCCCTGGGGCCGATCGGCTTCGGCACCCTGACCGCGATCGAAGTCCGCGGCCTCGTGCATGCGCCGGCCCAGGGCGGGGCGAACAAGACGCTGTCGCTCACGCCCGTCGAAGCGGGGACGATCACGATCAAGTCGGATCTGCGCGACGGACAGGTAAACAGCGTTCGCGTGGGATCGGACGCGACCCACGAGGAGGCCATCGTCACTCTCATGGGCAACAACACCTATGCGGGTGGCACGACCCTCGAGACCGGGATTCTGGCAGGCGGAAAGGACAGCGCCGTCTCGGAGGACGGCCGCGAGTATGGCGCGTTCGGAACGGGCACCTTGACGATTTCGTCGACGGGGAAGGGAGCGTCACTGGTCGCGGGCGCGGACAGCCTCCTCGTTTCGAATCCGATCGTGCTGCTGGGGAATCTCAATTTGGGCCTGCCGACGGGCCTGATCGTGGACGAGTGGGAAACGGAATTCGGTTCCGGCTGGGTGGGGTTGTCCGGGCAGATCAGCGGCGCCGGGTCGCTTTCGCTCTTCGCCCACACCAACCTCGAAGGAGCCAACACGTTCACGGGCGGCGTCAAAATGGCGCCGAACATTGGGATCAGTCTCGGAAGCGATACCGCCCTCGGCACCGGCACGCTCTCGCTGATGCCGGATCCCATGGGCTGGTCGGACACCTATTTCCTGTCGTCATACCTGGGTTCCCGCACCCTGGCCAACAACATCGCTTATGTCGGCCACACGGACGCGAGTCTTTACCTGTCCACCGAAGGCAGCATGACCTTCAACGGGAATCTGTCCCTGGGCGCCAACCTCGAGATCCAGTCCTACGGCGGGGCCGTGCAGGGCACCATTCGGTTCAACGGGGGCATCTCCGGTCCCGGTCAGCTCACCCTGTCGGGCTCGCACCGCTTCCTGATCGGTGGTACCGGCAACAACCCCGGGGGCGGTTTCGTCTCCGAATGGGGTGCCGTGATCTTTGACAGTGCCGCGGCGCTCCCGTCCGCGACGGGATCGCTGTGGACCGAGAGCGACGGGTACTTTGGCGTCTCGTTCGTCCCCGCGGATCTCAACGCCACCTTCCTGTCCCGCTTCCGCCGCTCCGAAACCTGGGGCGCGATCGGCTTCGACACCCCGGACGCGGCCAGCATGGCCAATGTATTCAGCCATGCCATCGATCTTTCCACGTTCACGGGAAGCACCCGCCTGGGCTCGGCCTCGCGCGCGGTGTTGACGGGGACCATCACCCCCAGGAACAACGTGTATCGGTTCGGCAACGGTGGCGGAAACCTGGAGGTTCAGTCCAACCTCGGCGACGGCAGCATGACCCGCTCGCTGGATGTGGATTCCGGATACGCTCAACCCCTGACGCTGCGGCTGACGGGAACCAACACGTTTACCGGCGGCGGCTGGATTTATGGTTCCGGCGTCGTCTTCGGCACCAACGCCCTTCCCGCCGTGGGCCAGTTCGAGGTCGATGGCGGGTACATCGGCACCACGGACGGGGTCCGGTTTGGCGCCACGCCGCAGGACTTCGTCGATCGCATCGATGGCGGGTCCATGGACGCGATCATCGGTTTCGACGGGATGACGGTGACGGGAAACATCGACCTCGCCCGGTTCACCGCCTCGTCGCCCAACATCTACCTCGGCACCTCGACAACGGCCACGCTGTCGGGCGGCCTTCTCCTGCCCGCGGGAGAGACCGCGTTCCGGTTTGCAGGCTACAAGGGCGGCCATCTCACCGTGACGACGTCGCTCGCCGATGCCGGTGCCAGCGCGCGATCGGTGGTGATTGGTTCCGACGATATCGACGGCGCCTTCCTCGACGTGCTCACGGGGACGCAATCGGCGGTGACGCTGGCCTCCGCCAGCACGTACACCGGCGGCACCTGGCTGGAGTCCGGCACGCTCCTCGTGGGACATGACAATGCGCTCGGCACCGGCACGGTGACGATCAGTTCGAGCACGGCGCGGGACAACCGCCCGGTGGCCCTGATCGCGACCAACGGCCCGCGCACGCTTGCCAATGCGATCGCCCTCGGTGGTGCCGGACTGGACCTGGGGGGGGACGATGATCTTACGTTGAGCGGAATCCTTACCGGCAGCGCGGGCTTCACGAAGATCGGAGCAGGGGTGTTGACCCTCTCCGACGCCAATTCGCTGAGTGGCAGCATCGAGCTGGAACAGGGGGGCATCGAATTCGTGTCCGGCGCGTCGGTGAGCTCGGCCGCGCTTTGGCTGTCCGGCAGCGGGGTCAACGCCCGGTTTCTGGACAACACGATCGTGCAGGGGCTGTATGCGTATGACGCCACCGGCACGATCGACCTGACCGCCGGCAAGACGCTGACCATCAACCAGCCTTCCTCCTCCCATCCGGCCTACGTGGGCGCGTCCTTCAACGGAACGACGGCGGGACTGATTTTCACGGGCGGCGCGACCCGGCTGTCGGGCGCCAGCACGTTCGTTGGCCCGGTGACGATCAGCGGCACCTCGGTGATCGCTGCGGGCAACCAGGCGTTCGGCACCGCCACCAACGTGGTCTCGGTCACGAATGGCATTCTCGCCGTCGAGCAGGGAGCCGTCGTGCAGAATCCGGTATCGTTGTCCAATGGTACGCTCGCCGGCAACGGCCGGTTCAAGCCGCTGGCCGGCGCCGCCGGTTACACCATCGGATCAGGCGCATTTCTCTCTCCGGGCATGAACGGCTCGGGAATGCTGACGTTCGACGGCAGCCTCATTTCCACGAGCGTCCTCATCCTCGAAGGCGGCGGTGTGTACACCTGGCAGTTGTACGATACGCTCGCGGAAAACGGGGCGGACGTGGTTGTGGTCACCGGCAACGTGCACATCGCGGCGACAGCGGCCGATCCGTTCCATTTCAAGTTTGGCTCCGTCGATGTCACGGGCGGGCTGGGCCTGGCGTCCAACTTCGACCCGACGATCCCGTACAGCTGGACCGTCCTCAGTGCGACCTCGATCACCGGATTCACGGGCATCGACCAGTTCAACCTCTATTCGATGGGCTTCATGAATCCGAACGGCGGCGTCTTCTCGCTCAGCCTCGGCAGCGGCGGGAACAGCCTCATGCTGAACTTCAACCCCGTGCCCGAGCCTTCGACCTACGCGATGATGCTCACCGGCCTCGGCGCGATCGCCTGGGTGTATCGGAGGAGAAGGAAGCCGTAGGCGATAAGCGATAGGCGATAGGCACCGGAGCCTACAGCCTATCGCCTACAGCCTACAGCCTACAGCCTAGAGCCTAGAGCCTACAGCCTAGAGCCTAGAGCCTACAGCCTAGCGCCTACAGCCTACAGCCTAGCGCTCCTCTACCTCGCTTTGAACCGATACACCGTCGTGGAGCGATAGGTCTCGCCGGGACGGAGGATCGTGGAGGGAAAGCCCGGTTGGTTCACGGAGTCCGGGAAGTGCTGGGTCTCCAGGCAGAATCCGCTGCGCTTTTCGTAGGCGTGGCCGTTCTTGCCCTGCAGGGAGCCGTCGAGGAAATTGCCGCTGTAGAACTGCATGCCCGGTTCCGTGGTCAGCACTTCGAGTTCCCGCCCCGACTGCGGTTCGAGCACCGTGGCCGCGAGTGCCAGCCGGCCGTCCGCATCGAGCACAAAGTTGTGATCGTAACCCCCGGCGAAGCGCAGCTGTTCGTTGGCCCGTTCGATCCGCTCGCCGATCGTGTGCGGCGCGAGGAAGTCGAACGGGGTGTCCGTCACCGGCGCCAGTTCTCCCGTCGGGATGAGCCCTGGGTTGACCGGCGTGTACCGCGACGCGTTGAACGTCGCCACATGCCCGAGCACGGTGCGCTCACCTTCACCCGCGAGATTGAAATAGGAGTGGTTGGTCAGGGCGACCGGCGTGGCCTTGTCCGTCACGCCCGTGTAGTCGATCCGCAGCCCATTATCGCGCGTCAGCGTGAAGGTGACCGTGACGTCCAGGTTCCCCGGATACCCCTCTTCGCCGTCCTCGCTCCGGTAACGCAGGGCGAGCGAGGGTTCGCTGCCCGCGACGACCCCCTCGGTCTGCCACAGCACCTTGTCGAAACCGATCAGGCCGCCATGGAGGTGGCAGGGGGTCCCGGCCGGGGCGTTGTTCGTGGCCAGCACGTGGTTCGTGCCATCGAGCGAGAAGCGACCGTACGCGATGCGATTGCCGACGCGGCCGATCGTCGCCCCGAAGAAAGGACCTGTGGGACGGGCATAGCCGGTGACGGAGTCGAAGCCGAGCACGACGTCGGCGGCCACCCCGTTCCGGTCGGGCGCAAACAGACGGACCACCGTCGCTCCGAAGTCGGAGATATCGACGCTGAGTCCCTGATCGTTGCGGAGAGTGAAGAGTCGCGTGTCGCGTCCATCGGGGGTCTTGCCGAATGCTTTCATGGAAGAGGGGAAGTCTGGGCAATCGGCGGCCGAAATCCAGTCTGCGTGACGGATCGGGGCGGTCGGGCTGAGCTTCGGCGCCCGAGGTTCCTCCGGATCGCTCCCTCCGCCATTCCCCGGGGGCAGTTCCGGAAACCGCCCGGATGCAGAAAACGGAAGTCTCGTGTAGGATGAAGGGGCATGAACGACAACGCATCCTCCACTTTTACTGGCAGCTCGAACCCTGGCCTCACGGCGGAAGACATCTCGCGCCGCGCCTACGAGCTTTGGGAGCAGGAGGGCCGTCCGGAAAGCCGCGATCTGGAGCACTGGCTGCGGGCCGAGCAGGAGCTTCGCGCCCGCTCGCAGTCTCGCAGCACGCCCACGTCCGCTACGGCGGTGGCAAACAACGATACGCAACCCTTGAAAGGCACCCGCGCTGCGGCCGCCGTCGCGCGCGAGGTCAAGCCCGAGGTGAAGCCGGCGGAGGCAAAGCCCGCCGCGCCAAAGCGCAACGGCACCGCCGTTTCCAGCGAGAAGGTTCCCGCCCGCGCTCCGTCCTCTGCCCGCGTCAAGTAAGCGACCTGCGGTCTTTGCCACGCTGTCGTCGGCTCCACCCTGGTGTTCGGGTGCGTCGATGGCAGCGTGGTTTTTTTTGGCCGATTCGTGAGACCAGAAGGCCAGAGGGCCGGAGGGCCGGAGGGCCAGAGGCCGGAGGGCCGGAGGGCCAGTGGCGGAAAGGGCTGAAAGGCTGAAAATCTGAAAATCTGAAAGGCTGAAAGGCTGAAAGGCTGAAATCGGAAGTGCGGCGCGAGCTGGGGCATCTCAAATTTCAAATCTCAAATCTCAAATCCCGGCGCAGCCGGGAGCCGGCCCTCTCACCCTTTCAGCAGCGACTCCCCGCCATCGACGTACACCTCCGCGCCGGTGACGTGCCCGGCCATCGGGGAACAGAGGTACCAGATGGCATCCGCCACCTGTTCGGGCTTGCCGAGCGCATGACCGGTGAGCGGCACGTTGCCGTCACGATACTCGACCTTTGGCCAGACGCGCTCCAGATGGTGCTTCTTCGTGGTGCCGAAGATGCTGGTTTCGGTCGACCCCGGACACACGGTGTTGACGCGCACCTTGCTGGGCGCGAGCTCCAGCGCGATCATCTTCGCGAAGGCGAGCTGGCCACCTTTGGAGGTCGCATACGCGCTGGCGCCGGCGCTGCTGAACATCCGCGTGCCGTTCACGGAGGAGACCACGACGATGGCTCCGCCCTGCCGTTTGAGCAGCGGCACCGTGTATTTGACCGTGAGGAACGTTCCCTTGAGGTTGACGGCCTGCGTGCGGTCCCACTCCTCCTCCGTGATCTCCTCCACCGGCGCCCACATGCCGTTGATGCCGGCGTTGGCCACGACCGCATCGAGCCGGCCCCACTGCCGCTCGATGCTCTCGACGGCGTGCTGCAGATCAGAGCCGCGGGAAATGTCAGCGACCAGCGCCTGGGCGGTGCCCCCGGCCAGGCGAATCTCATCGATGGTCCCTTCCAGCTTTGCCCCCGGTTGATCGAGCGCGGCCACCTTCGCGCCCGCGCGCCCCAGCAGGAGCGCCGTCGCCCGGCCGATTCCCGACGCTGCGCCGGTGATCATCGCCACCTGGCCTTGGAGGGAGTCCTGAACGAACGGGTGCATGTCCGTTGTTACACCCGACCCGTCGTACGGGGACAAGCCGGGAGGCCGTCGTCAGGATGATCGCGCCTCGCCGCAAACACCCGGGCTTTACGCCATTTGCCGTATGGCCACTTTCCGGGTCCTCCGGTACAGTCGCCGCGTGTTAAATTGTGTGTGTGGCGTTCTTTTTGGAGCGTTCCCCGACCCAAAAATCTTTCGCTGACTACACCTGGGTGTACACGGATGGGTGCCTGACCTCACCTGTCCGCTGCGAAGCCCGGCGCGCGCGTTTCACGTCTGTGAACGCGGCCCCTCGCGCCGGTAGCTTCCCGACCGCGTTTTTTCGAACGCAGCCCGGGGCAAACGCCCCCGCGCTGAATCGTCAGCTATCCTCGAGCTTCACGTTCTGCTGCCGGAGAAACGGCACCAGTTCGTCGACGCCGAAATCCGCCAGAACCTTCCCGTTCCAGTCCAGGGTGGGCGCTTTCGTCTGACCGGACTTCTTCTGCATCTCTTCCATGGCGGTCGGGTCGTTGGTGACCTCGCGCAACTTGTAGCTGACGCCATGACTGTCGAGGAACTCCACGGCCTCGTGGCACCAGGGACACCCGCGCTTGGTGTACAGGATCGGAAGATTGTCGGCGACCATGCCGCCATGGTCCGTGCCGGGCCCGCAATGTTCCCCGCGCCGGCATCCACCCTGAACTTTAAACCGCAGGGGTGACTAGAGCGGCCGCGCGGCAGCCGAAATTGAGAAGTTGAGGGCTGGGAGTTGAGAGCGGATCCCCCGTGATCTTGTGGCTGCTTCGGGCGCGTGGTCCGGGTCACCGATTGAGAAGCGCGGCGACCCGGGTGCGCGTTCTCACCTCCAGCTTCCTGAAGATGGCGGCGAGCTGCGTCTTGATCGTGAGCGGACTGCGGTGAAGCTCCGCGGCGATCTCGCGAGTTCCCAGGCCTTCGCGCACCCGCATCGCCACTTCCCGTTCCCGCGCGCTGAGGCGGGCCAGCAGGGCGACGGCGCCGGGCGACAGGGGCCGGTTGCGGTCTCCGCGGGGACGCCGGTAGTCGAGCTGGATTTCGAACGTTGGGCGCATGTGGGGGTTCCCCGCCACCGCGCGCAGGGCGACCTGGGCGTGCAGGCCGAGCGCATCATCACTCAGGACCCGCGGCCGCCCTGTGGCCTCACGCTTTGCGCCTGCCATGGCGGACCATTCCTGTCGCAACGCAGCGCAGGCTTCGGCGACGGGGGCGGGCACGCGAAACGACCGGCGCGGATTGAGAGCGGACGCCCGTTTCTCGCCATGGGCCCAGACGACGCACGCGTGCGCCCCTTCGCGATTGTACCACAGCGGCTTGATGTCCCAGTCGAGCAGCAGCAGCCCGACGGGCGCATCGTCGAGCATGCGGGCGACCTGCTCGCCGAGATTGACCGCATCCTCGTGCGCGAGCACCCGGTCGATCGCCGCTGCGAAATGAGGCTGAAGCGCCTCTGCCATCCGTTGGTCGCGGAATGAAAAATCGGATTCGTTCGGAGCGCGGTTGAGGTTGAGCAACGCCTGGGGTGACTTCCCGCGCCAGGCCACGAGGGTGAGCTGCTTGTCCCAGCCCTCCCGCTTCATCACGCGCTCGTGGAAAGCCTGACGCCGGAGCTCCCGCAAAGGCAGGATGTCGGACAGGCGAAAGACCGGGGTGCCGACGTGCTGAGGCAGCCACGCCTGCGCGGGGTGGGGTAGTCCGGAATCGCGTGCTGAGGCAGGCTGGCCGTGCCGGTAGCTGCGGACCGTGCCCCCTTCCGACGAACGATCGATCTCCAGCGTGAGCGAAGACGTGGGCAGCGCATTGCGGACCAGCAGCCGGAGGGCATTCCACAAATCGCTCTGCGTGAGGGTCGAGTGCAGTCTCAGCAGATCCGCGGACAAGGCCGGCGGAGCGATTTCGGGGGAGACCAGGAGAGCGGAGGAGTGCAAGCGAAGCCGGAAGGTTCGTTGACAGCACAACTTGCCACCCCGGTGACCGCAAGCGTGGGGAGGAAGCAGCCAAAACCGGCTGAAGCCGGCGCTACCGGGAACCCAAAACCCAAAACCCAAAACTCAAAACCAGAAACAAGAAACCAGAAACAAGAAACCAGAAACCAGAAACGAGAAACTAGAAACGAGAAACCAGGAGCTCGCCGCAGCGTCGGGGAAACTCTGATACGCCATGTTCCCGGCCTTCAGGGCGTTTTTCGATGAGATTTGCCACTTTGTGGCCGTTGGCCCACGGCGTATCCGCCGTTCAAGCTCAACGAGTTAGGGTGCCTACGTGGGGATACACCTACCCCGCATGTGGGTGACGACCCAAGAGGCGGTCGGACGAGGATGACCTAGGATGATCGGGCAACCTTCGGACCTACCGTCTGCGTAGGCTTACAACTCAGTCCCATCGATCATTATATGTACTCCCTGACTGCCCCTAGCGAGATTGGGCGAACGCGCCAGTCTCCTCGAACTCGCGGGTTCGCGCCGTTTTCGGCGCTGGCCTTGCTGCTCATGCTGTTCTCGGCGTTGCCGAGCTTCGCGCAAACCGTCCTCACCACGCTCGGCGCGGCGAACGGCCTCAATGGTCCCACCTTCCTCGCGCTGGATACTCGCACGATCGACGGCGTGAATGCGACCTGGCTGTACGTGGCGGAACATGGCAACACCGACAACACCGGTGGCGGTCGCATCCTCAGGTACAATCTGACGTCGGGTGCCACCACGGCGACCGTGGTCGCCGGGAATGGAACCGGTGCGAATCAATTCACGAGCCCCGATCAGATCATTGTAGATGGCGCAACGGGCGACCTCTTCATCGCCGATCGCGCCCAAAACGTCGTCAAACGCATCACCAATGCCGGTGCTGCGGTTTCGACGTTTGGTTCGGGTGTGCTACGCGGCCCGACCGGCATGGCACGCGACGGTTCGGGAAATTTCTACGTGGCGGAACACGGTGATACCCTCCCGGCCTCCACTCCTGGCGCCGGCGGCGGTTTCGTCTCCAAGTGGGACGCTGCTGGAACCCAGGTCTGGCGTGTCGGCGGACAAGGGGCTGGCGACGGCCAGTTCGCCGTAACGGGACCCTACGGTGCCGCAATTTCCGGTTCCAGCCTGCTGGTCTCCGATAGCTTCAGCTCCCGCATCCAGCTGTTCAACATGGACACGGGTGCTTATCAGAGTCAGTTCGCGGTGCCCGGCACTCTGCCGCTCGGACTTTTCATCGATTCGACCGGTGCGCTCTGGGTCTCCGAGAGCAGCGGTAACGGCACTGGCGCGATCCAGCGCGTCGAACGTATGTCAGCCAGCGGTGGCTCGGCGACGATGACGCTCGAATCCGGCTTCTCGCTGCCGTTCCACACCGTCGTCGACACCGCGGCGAACCGCGCGTACGTCGCCGATTGGAATAATGACCGCGTCGTCGTGTTTGATCTTACGGTTTCCTCCGGCGGCTCCGTCCCGGCGATCAACAGCTCGGCGACCGCTTCCGGCACCGTTGGCCAGAACTTCTCTTACCAGATCACGGCGACCAATTCGCCGACCAGCTACGCCATCGTTTCGGGTGACTCCCTGCCGACGGGGTTGACCCTCAATACGACCACGGGCGTCATCACGGGCATCCCGAGCGCGTCGGGCACGAGCACGACTCGCGTCACCGCGTCGAACGCCACCGGCGCCAGCGCTGCCTTCACGATCACGTTCACCCTCGCTCCCGCGACCACCACCGGCACGCCGGCCCTCCCGCTCGGGCCTTCGATCACCGGCTTTGAGGTATCGGCGTTCACCCGCAATGTGGGCGGTGACGTTCGCGTCACGTTCAGCGCTCCGGTCACGGGCGTCGACGTTTCGGACTTCGTCATCAACTCGCAGGGCACGGCCAATGGCGCCATCACCGGCGTCGATCCTGATCCGTCCAATCCGAACGCGTACCTGATCCACTTCACGTACCAGGATCAAACTGGCTACCTGCAGTTCGCAATCAACACCACGGGCACGGGCATCACCGCCGGCACGGATGCGTTCCGCGGCGCGGGCCTGACGGCTTCGCCGATCTACGGCACCGGCGACAACGGCGCGATCCTGCTGCAGCCGGTTGGCGCGACGGTCACCGCCGGTACTCCCTCGGGCAACGACGCCAGCTTCACGGTGACGTACGCCCAGGCGGTCACCGGTGTGGATGCGTCCGACTTCATCATCACCGGCACGAGCGCCACCATTGGCACTGTGACCGGCTCCGGCACCACCTACACCGTTCCGGTCACCGCCTCCGGTGCCGGTACCGTTACCCTGACCCCGATCGGTGGTGGCTCTGCTGCCGTCATCGACGCGGCGAACAACTGGTTCGGCGGTGCGGCTGCCGCCTCGGTCGCGATCGGCGGCGGTTCCACCGGCCCGGTTCCGGCGATCACCAGCGCCGCCACGGCCAGCGGCACGGTCGGTTCGGCATTCAACTACCAGATCACCGCGAGCAACTCGCCGACGTCCTACACGGCGACGGGTCTGCCGGCGGGTCTGTCGGTCAACACCGCCACGGGTGTCATCTCCGGCACCCCGACGGCTGCGGGCACGAGCAGCGCCACGCTGACGGCCAGCAACGCCAACGGCTCGAGCGCGAACTTCACGCTCACGATCACGGTCGCCGGCACCACCACGGGCCCGGTTCCCGCGATCACCAGCGCGGCCACGGCCAGCGGCACGGTCGGTTCGGCGTTCAACTACCAGATCACCGCCAGCAACACGCCGACGTCCTACGCGGCCAGCGGTCTGCCGGCGGGTCTGTCGGTCAACACCGCCACGGGTGTCATTTCCGGCACCCCGACGGCTGCGGGCACGAGCAGCGCCACGCTGACGGCCAGCAACGCGAACGGCACGAGCGCGAACTTCACGCTGACGATCACCGTCGCCGGCACCACCACGGGCCCGGTCCCGGCGGTCACCAGCGCGGCGACGGCCAGCGGCACGGTTGGCTCGGCGTTCAGCTACCAGATCACCGCGAGCAACGCGCCGACGTCCTACGCGGCCAGCGGGCTCCCGGCGGGTCTCTCGGTCAACACCGCCACGGGTGTCATCTCCGGCACCCCGACGGCTGCGGGCACGAGCAGCGCCACGCTGACCGCCAGCAATGCCAACGGCACGAGCGCGAACTTCACGCTCACGATCACGGTCGCCCCGATGCCGGTCCTGGCTCCGGTGGTGAACACCGCCACGGTCACCGGCCAGGTCGGCGTGGCCATCACGCCCGTCCAGGTCACCGCCTCCAACTCGCCGACCTCGTTCAGCGCCCCGGGCCTCGCGGCCTACGGCCTGTCGATCAGCGGCACGGGTCTGATCAGCGGCACGCCCACGGCTTCGGCCAGCGGCGCAGTCGTTGCGGTCACCGCGAGCAACGCCGGTGGCTCGGGCTCGGCGAACATCACCCTCAACCTCGCGGCCGCCGCGGGCGCTCCGGTGGTTTCCAACGCCTCGATGAGCCTCACCGCCGGTATCCCGATGGCTTACACGGTCCAGGCGACGAACAGCCCCACCTCGTTCAGCATGACGGGCGCCCCCGCGGGCCTCAGCATCTCGAACACGGGTGTCATCACGGGCACGCCGTCGGGTGAGGGTAACCACGTGATCACGGTCACGGCGACGAACGCCTCCGGTTCGGGCAGCGGTTCGATCACGCTGGAACTGGTGAATGTGGGCGGCGGCGACACCGGCAACGGGAAGAAGTCGCAGACCGTCTCGTTCCAGGGCCCGATCAGCCTCGTCTTCGTCGGCAGCCCGCTCAAGCTGCAGGCTCTGGTTGATTCGGGGCTGCCGGTCACCTACACGGTCGTGAGCGGCAACGCCACGATCATGGGCGACACCCTCGTCGTGCACAACAAGGGCACGGTCGTGGTTCGCGCCACCCAGGCCGGCAATGAAGAGTGGGAATCGGCCTCGGCCATGACCACGATCACGGCTGACAAGCGCCTGGCCGAACCGAAGGTGAACCTGCCGGAGAAGCTGCACACCGACAAGGGTGCCGCGCTCCCGACGACCACGGAGGAAGGCCTGCCGATCACCTACACGGTGATTTCCGGCCCCGCCACGGTCCAGGACGGCAAGGTGGTCTTCACCGGCTCCGGCAAGGTCAAGCTCCGCGCCACGGTCGAGGGCAACAGCGTCTATGACGGTGTCAGCCAGCTGATCGACGTGGAGGGCACCCCGGTGCCGCGCCTGACCAACATCTCGACCCGCCTCAAGGTCACTGCGAATGACGCCCAGGGCGCCACGATTGCCGGCTTCGTCGTCACCGGCGACCAGCCGAAGCAGATCCTCGTTCGCGCCGTCGGCCCGACCCTCGCCGCCCACGGCGTCGGCAGCCCGCTGGCCGATCCGACCCTGAAGCTGTACAACAGCGCGAACACCATCATCGCCACCAACTCCGGTTGGAACAATGATGCGGACATCGCCGCTGCCACCGCCCAGGCCTTCGGCTTCCCGCTGCAGGCGAACAGCAAGGATGCCGCCATCCTCATGACCCTGCAACCCGGCACCTACACGGCCCAGGTTCAGTCCATGACCAACAGCGGCACGGTCCTCATTGAAGTGTACGACGTCACCGCCGGTGCCGCCGTCCCGACCAAGCAGCTCGTCAACATCTCCACCCGCGGCTTCGTGGGGACGGAAGGTGACGCGGTCATCACTGGCTTCGTGGTCAGCGGTGCGGAGCCCAAGAAGCTCCTCATCCGTGCCGCGGGTCCGGCTCTGACGGCCTACGGCGTCACGGGTGTCCTCACCGACCCGGTGATCAGGCTGTACAAGGCGAGCACGCTGGTCGCCTCGAACGACAACTGGGGCACGCCCCAGCAGGTCGGCAGCGAGACGCCGGCAACGGCCGCCGAGATCACGCTCGTCAGCAGCGCTTCGGGAGCCTTCCCGTTCGCCGCCGGCAGTGCGGATGCGGTCGTGGTCGCGACGCTCGAAGCCGGTTCGTACACCGCGATTGTCACGGGCGCCGATGGCACGACGGGCACCGCGCTCGTCGAGGTCTACGAAATCCCCAACCCGTGATCCCTTGGTTCCCTGGTGATCCGGTGAGCTCCTCCGAGCGAGCCGGGTCACTCGAGGGACTGCGTTAGCCCGCCATTGGTTGTGTCCGATCCCGGGTGTGCCGCAAGGCGCACCCGGGATTTTTTGTGTCCGGAGCAAAGCCAGGGAACGACGCGATGCCGTGGCGGATGGATGGACCGCGGGCGGCCCGCCCGCATGGAACGACGCAAAGCTACGTGTAGTGCATGGATGGACCGCGGGCGGCCCGCCCGCATGGAACGTCCAACCTGGATACCGATTTTGCCACAGAGGTCACAGAGGCCCAATCAGAGCCGAGCCGGAGGCGGGCGCTGCGACTGTCTTGGGCGTCACGCAATGAACAGGTTTGTCCAAGGACTGAGCCTCCGTGTCCTCAGTGTCGGAGCTCTGTGCTCTCTGTGGCAAAATCGGAATTCAGGTTCAATGCGGGCGAGCCGCCCGCGGTCCACCAACTCCCGGCACCTTACTTGGCGCCGATCGCCCGCTCGAGTCGCTGATACGCCGCCACGGCTTTACCGTCGCGAAGTTCGCTCAGCGCCGCCCGCACGTCCTGCGCGAGCCGGTCGTAGTCCTTGGAACCCGTGGAACCGCCGTCCGGTGTTTTGCGCTCACGCGAGCGCGGGGCACTCGGCTCGGAGGTCTGGCGCCGAGCCCCCTTGGACTCCCCGGCGCTGTCCGACAGTACCGCCCCAGACGTAGCGCCGGCTTTAGCCGGTACCGCTCCAGACGTAGCGCCGGCTTTAGCCGGTACGCTCGACGGCTTTTTCGCGCGCTTCGTCTTCGCCGTCGTCCGCCGCAACTCCGTCCTGGCCGCCACGGTCTCGGGCTGCTCCACCAACTCGAACTTCACGCCGACGATCTCAGCGCCCTCAAACCGCTTGAGCGATTTCGGGAAGAGGAGGACCTGTCCCTGCTGCGCCCCTTTCGTCTCAAACCCCACTCGCCCGACATCCGCCTTCCCCCTGGCCCGGGGAGCCACCGTCATCACGCGATGCGCCTTCAGCGCCCGTTGAAACTCCGCGTCCTTCTCCGGCGGCACCCAGAACGCATGCGGCGCCGGCTCACCGGCCGCGGCCACCACTTGGCTAAAGCGAAAAGACATCGGCAGATTTATGATTTACGATTTGAGATTTATGATTGGCCAGAGCCAGCAGCCTTTGGGCTGCCAATCATAGATCATAAATCAGAAATCAGCCCGCCGCTCGCCTACGCCGTTGGCAGCCCGCGATCCAGCCTGTCGTCCCCACCACGCTCCAGCCGATCTTCCCGCCGCCGCTGGCTGATCGGGCGGGCTTTCCAGCCGCCGATAATACACGCCGCAGCGAGCAGCCAGAGGACGATCGTGGGCACGACGCCGAAGAAGAATCCGACGAAACCACCGAGGAAGAAGATGACAGCGAGAACGGCGAGGACGAGGTGCATGATCGGGAGAATTTCAGATTTCAAATTGCAGATTCCAGATTGGTCGGCCGGACACTGGCACTATGATCAGAATTATGAGCGGGGGCGCCGCGGGGTCGGGTCGGCCAAATCATAAATCATAAATCCTAAATCATAAATGCCTCACGCTGACTGTGCGTTCGGAAGATCGGCGCCCAGTTCAATATCCTGGTTCTGATGCCGCCGGTCCTTGCGGCGGTCGTGGCGTTCGCGGATGAGCTTGTCCAGCTTCTCCACCAGGCCGTCGATGACGGTGTAGGCTTCGTCGCCTTCCACGTGGGCGACGAGGTCAGGGCCGCCGATTTCGATCTGGCCCGTCGCGGTGTAGTGATTGGTGTTCCCGCGGTTCTGATCCTTGTTGAGGCGCACGTTGATCCGGATGATCCGCTCGTTCTTGCGCAACAACCCGCCAAATTTGTCCCGCATGATGTTCTGCATGGCGGGGGTCAGATCCACGTGGACACCCTGGAGAATGAGCTTGGAAGCGATGTCGTCGTTCGTGTGCATCGAGCACCAGACAACGGTCGGCGGAAATGGTGACGCCGGGAACGGGAATTGACGGCCGCCACCGTCAAACCGGCCACGCGGAACCCAGCCGGGGCCGGCCCTCCACGCCGCGCGCGTACACGTAGGCGGCAACGGGTTGCGTGTCGTGGGGCGGGCGCAGCGTGATCGCTTCGCGGCGGTACAAGCCCTCCGAAATTCCCTCCAACTCGTCGAGCGCCGCCAGGCAGGCGGCATCCACCGACCAGATCTCTCCGGTCACTCCCTCGGTATCGGCCTCGTCGGGGACCATTCCGGGGTATCCTTCCAGTCCATACAGGGTGTAGCCCGGCGGGGTGCGGGCCTCGCCGAGAAACTGCTGGCGGCGCAGGAGGGTGTGATGGGTCCCGCCCCGTTTGAGCGTGCCGTAGACGAAAATGACGGAGCGGGCGTCCATCAGGAGCAGGCGTGCGCCAGGGCAACCTAGGGGGCGGCCGGGCGCAGGATCTCGACGACGACCGCCGTGGTGTTGTCGCGTCCCGAACGGTCCACCGCCTCCTCAACGAGCCGCTGCGCGATCGGAACGTTTTCCCTCCCCGCCGGCGGATTGCGGATGACGTCCTCGAGGTGGTGGTCCCACAAACCGTCCACCAGTCCGTCGGAACAAAACAGGAAGCGATCCCCGGGCTTGTGGCCCACGGCGCCGATGTGGGGCTCGACGAACTGCTGGCCCGCACCCAGCACCTGCTGCAGCGCGTTCCGGCGCGGGTGGGTTCTGGCTTCCCGCTCGTTGATCCTGCCCTGCCGGCGCAGCCAGCCGACATGACTGTGGTCGTGCGTCACCTGCGTGATCCCGCCCTCGGCGGGCAGGTAGTACAGCCGGCTGTCGCCGATGTGGGCGAAGTAAAGCCACTCGGGCGTGCACCAGCCCAGGCTGAGCGTCGCGCCCATGCCGGCACATTCCTCGTAGGAGTAGCCCAGCTTGAGCAGATCGTTGTGGATCTGCATCACCAGTTCGTTCAGCAGGTCGGGGAAGCCGCTGCCCATGCCGGCGGCGGCGAGACGGAACGCCCGCGGAAACAGCCGCGTCACCCGGTCGACGGTGATCCGGCTCGCAAATTCGCCCGATTTGGCGCCCCCCATCCCGTCGCTGACCGCGAAGACGAAATCGCCGCTGCTGAGCGAGGCCTGCCCGATTTTTCCAAGGTAACGCACATCGTGGCCGTCGAAGGTGAGGGCCAGGAACACATCCTCGTTATTCGGCCGGACCTTCCCGACGTGGGTCATGCCTGACCATTGCAGTTCCGGCGCGGGGGTCGATGGCTTCGGGGCGGGAGCGGGGGTGGTCGGCGTCATGCGTCGGCCGAGGGTTTGAGCGAGGCGATTTCGTTGCCGGCATCATCCAGCAGGGTCGCGAACTCGAAATCAATGATGCAGAAGCGGCCGTCGGTGGTCCGGTACGTGATGTTCCGGAGCGCACGGTCTTCGTGGCGCACCCCGTATTGCTCGAGCTCGGCAAAAATCTCTTTCTGACGTGGCTCGCCCATGTGATCCACCCGCCCCCCACAGTTGGTGGTGACCATCCGCAAGGTCTCCGGGTCGGCTTCGATCACCTTGGGGACAAAGTTGCACCCGCGTTCTTCGAGATGCCGCAGGATCCGCAGTTCGTGGTCAAACCGCTCCCGGGCGCGGGTGCCGCGGTACGTCTTGTACACGCGCCCGTCGAACCCGATCCGCACGAGGGCGCGGGCGGTATCCTTCATTTCTTGCATGGCGTACGAATGGGGTGGGGTGGACGGAAGCGCAAGGGCGGGGGAGGGGGGGAGGGACCTAAGGGAGGAAAGGGGCGTAAAGGACCAAAGGGACGAAAGGAGTCGTGATACGGCGGGCGCGCCGCCCCGGCTCGGTGGTCGGGCCTTAGGTCCCTTACGTCCTTTTGGTCGCTTTCCTCCCTTTGGTCCCTTTCGAGCCCCTCCGATTTTCTGTCATGAATCATATTCATGCTCGCGCTGGCATACTAAGTGCTGAATTTCGCCCCGTAACTTTCTCGTCGCAAGACTCGGAAAACGCTTCACGCCCCCTCAGCAAAAGTCTCAATCGCAAACCTTCCCTACGCACTATGGCCAAAATCAAATTGGAATACATCTGGCTCGATGGTTACCAGCCCATGGCTAACCTTCGTTCCAAGACGAAGATCATCGACGGTGAACTCGCCAAGCTGAAGCTCGAGGACCTTCCGGTCTGGGGCTTCGATGGCAGCTCCACGAAGCAGGCCGAGGGCAAGAGCTCCGATTGTCTGCTGAAGCCCGTCGCCCTATTCCCCGATGCGGCCCGCAAGGACGGCGCGCTGGTCATGTGCGAAGTGCTGCTGCCGAACGGCCAGCCCCACCCGACCAACAGCCGGGCGACCATCCCGGACGATCCGGACACCTGGTTCGGCTTCGAGCAGGAATATTTCTTCTACAAGAACGGCAAGCCGCTCGGCTTCCCCGACGACGGTTTCCCGGCGCCGCAGGGTCCGTACTACACCGGCGTGGGCTACTCGAACGTCGGCGCGGTCGCGCGTGAGCTGACCGAGAAGCACATCGACCTGTGCATCGCGGCCGGCATCAACATCGAAGGCATCAACGCCGAAGTGGCGAAGGGCCAGTGGGAATTCCAGATCTTCGGCTAGGGCTCCCGTACCGCCGCCGACCAGATGTGGATGGCGCGCTTCCTGTTGCTGCGCCTGACCGAAAAGTACGGCATCGACATCGAATTCCACTGCAAGCCGCTCGGCGACACCGACTGGAACGGCTCGGGCATGCACGCCAACTTCTCGACCGAGTACATGCGCACGATCGGCGGAAAGCCCTACTTCGAGGCGCTGATGGCAGCCTTCGGCAAGAACCTGCAGGACCACATCGCCGTCTACGGCCCGGACAACGACAAGCGTCTGACCGGCAAGCACGAGACCGCGCCCTGGAACAAGTTCAGCTACGGCGTTGCTGATCGCGGCGCGTCGATCCGCGTTCCGCACTCGTTCGTCAACAACGGCTACAAGGGCTACCTCGAGGATCGTCGCCCCAACTCGCAGGGCGACCCATACC
>JAEWKR010000079.1 GCA_023457715.1 Verrucomicrobiota bacterium | reverse complement strand
GTGGACGATCGAGCCCGCAGAGCGCGACAAGCTGCGTGAAGAGGCGAAGACCCGGATCCTCGAACTGCAGGGAAAGGACGCATGAGGATGACGCGTATGCAGGACGCCCCAATCTTTGGTCGTGCTCCTGCTCGTGGTCGTGCTCGTGATCGAACCGGCCGAGCACGAGCACGATTACGAGCACGAGCACGAACCCCGTCATCCGCCTTCACGCTGCTCGAGATGCTGCTGGCGCTGGCGCTGGTCGGGCTGGTGCTGGTCTCGATGAACACGTTCGTGTTCTCGATGAGCGAGCTCTGGGGCAAGAACAACGACGTCCGGCTCTTCGACCGCCATGTGCGCGCGGTGACGCGGTTCATCGAGCACGAACTGCGCAGTGCCTCGCTGCCGCCCTATGCCGCCGCTGAGTCCGCCCCGGTCGGGCTGGAGGAAATCCGTCCCCAGTCCGGCATGACGGAAAAGCTCCTGACCTTCGAACTGCCGTCCGGCAGCCGCCTGCTGGCGTGGCCGGAGCGCCCCCTGCCGGAAGTGATCTGCTCGCTGCAGGCGCGGCCGCGGGAAGGCCTGGTGCTCCTGTGGCACTCGCGGCTCGAGAAGGAGTTCGAGCAGGATGCGCCGCGCGAGACCATCATCACGCCGTTTGTGACGGAGATGTCCTACGACTACTACGATCCGGACACCCAGCGCTGGAGCAATGAGCGGCAGTTGAAAATGGACAACCAGGGCGAGCCGACCGTCCCGCAACGGCTCCGGCTGATCTTCACCTATGGCGAGATCACGCGTGAGTCGGTGATCACGCTCGTCAACCCGGGGCAGGCGCTGCCGACCTTCTGATGTCCGCGCGCGATCACGACGGCAAACCCCCGGCAGCCTTGCTCGAGCGAGCACGGCGTCAGCCGGTGCGCCCGCGTGTCCTGTATCCGGAACCTCGTTTCCTCGAACGAAGCTACGGGCCTTGTCCGCCCGGAGGCAACGGCGGGGCGGCGAACCGGGCGTCGGTCCTGGTCATCGTGCTGGTGACGCTGGTCTTCACCGCGTTTGCCCTGGCCACCTTCATGGACAAGGCCATGAACGACCTCCTGGTCGATCATCGGGAGGCACGCGCGAAACGGTTGCGGATGGAGGCGTACTCGGCATTGGAGACGACGCTCGCCGTGCTCGAGGATTTCCGTCTGGTCGGCAATGGACTGAAGAGCCCCGGCGAAGGCTGGTCCAATCCGCTCGAATTCGCCGGCTATCAGCCGGCCGACGGCCTGCGCGTCGAGGTCACCTTCGACGATGAGAGCGGCAAGCTATCGCTGCCGCGCGCCGATGCCGCCATCTTGTCGCGGCTGTTCCAGGCCTGGGAGGTGCCGCAGAATGAAGCGGACGAACTGGCGGATGCTCTCATCGGGTGGATGAAAAAGGACCACATCTACAGTTCCGGTTTGAACCCGGACTACGAAAGCGGCGAGCTGCCGTACGAGGAGCCGGGCCGGCCTCTGCGTTCGTATGGCGAACTGGCGGCGATCGAGAAGGCGCGGGAATTCTTCTACGATGAGCGCGGCCGGCCCAACGAATACTGGCAGCGCTTCGTGCAGGACGTTTCGCTGCTGGATTTCGCGAAGACCAACATCAATGCCGCCCGGCCGGATGTGCTCGCCGCCCTCGGGCAGTACGATCCCTCGCAGGTGGCGAACCTGACGGATTACCGCCGCGGCCAGGGCCAGTTCCAAGGCCGGTCCCGGACGTTTTTCGGCGACACCAACGAGGCCGCGCTGATCGCGGGCCAGGGAGGCAATGCCGCCGCGTTCACCACCCAGATCAGTGCGCTGCGGGTGATCGTCACCGTGTTCGAAGGCCGTTCCGAGTTTCGCGTTGCGGCGGTGGTCACCCCGCCGGGCGCCGACGGGGCGAAAGTCGTGCGGCAAACCGCGCAGCGTTCCGAGACGACGACCCGCGCCGCGCGCACCGGGGCGCAGCAGCAACAGGCGCCGGACGCCCGCAAGGCGTCGCCGGCGCGGAAACAACGGGAGGCGAAGACTGGTGAAAATCCCGATCTGAAGTATCCATTTACGCTCTTGGAAATTAAGGAAAATGATGAGATTCCTCCGCCCCCGGCGGAATCTGCGCCGCCGGTCTGACGACCGGACCACTTCTGCCACCCTGATGTCAGCCTCCCCACTCAAGTTTCTGCGCGCGGGCCCACCCCCGCCGAAGGTTGTCCTGTTGCCGGATGGGCTGTTCTTCAGCCGGGTGGTGCCGATCCTTCCCGGGGCGACCGCCACCGAGGCCGCGAGCCAGATCGAACTCGCGCTGGAGGCGAACTCGCCCTTTCCCCTGGCTCAATTGTACTACGGTTGGTACTGGGTGCCGGGCGCGGAGTCCGCTTTTGTCTATGCGGCGTATCGTCGCCGCTTCACCAGCGACCAGACCGCGGAGTGGGCGGAGGCGGAGCTGGTGATACCGGCCTCCGCCGCTCTCTTCGGCGGCGTGGTCCAGCCGGCCACGACCCTGTTGCTCACGAGTCCGGAAGGTTTGACGGCGGTGCATTGGGAGAATGCCCAGGTGCCGGCCCGCGTCGTGTATCGTCCGCTCCCGCCCGAGGCGACGGACGAAGAGCGCGCGCAGGTGCGGGATGCGGTGGTCCGGACTTTCGGGGGTAGCATTACGCTGGTGGATCTGCTCGTGCCGCCCGCAGCGGATGCCAGCTCCGGCGATCGCGAGATCGTCCTGCGTTCGGGGGATTTCACGGCCCGGCTGCCCGCGGCGGTGGTGGCGGCGATGGATGTGCGCGACAAGGCCGACCTTCTCGCCCTGCGCACGGCGCGGAAGCGGGATCTGATCCTCTGGCGGGTCGCGCTGGGGGCGGTGGCCGCGTTGCTGCTGCTGCTGCTCGGCGAACTCGCATTGCTCGGCGGGCAGGCGTGGCAGAAGGTCCGCGTCGCCGAGGTCCGCGGTCGCGCGCCGGCGGTGGAAAAGATCATGCACGCGCAGGAGCTCGCGACGAACGTGCAGGACCTCGTGGTCAAACGCTTCCTGCCGGTCGAGATGCTCACGACGGTGATGGGCGCGGAGGCGGAGCGGAAGCCGCGGGATCTCGTTGTCACCAGCATTCGCAGCTCGGCGGCGGCCGCCAATCGCGGCGGTTTCACGCTCGTGATGGAAATGCACACGACCAATCCGGGACAGGTGCCGGCCTACCGCCAGGACCTGCAAAAGCTGCCGGAGATCGAAAACGTCAACGTGGAGCCCACCGGCTCGCGCGGCGACCAATCCCTGTTTCGCGTCACGATCACCTTCAAACCGGGCAGCCTGAAGCCCGACACCGCATGATCCGCTCGCTGCGTGCTTTCTTCCTGGGCCGGCTGCTGCGCGAGAAGGCGCTCCTGCTCGCCTTCCTGGCGATCGGCGTGGGCATGTGGGGTCTCTCGTTCGCCCAGCGGGCCGATGGCTTCTGGCGCGCGCAGAGTCGCACCACGCAGGAGCTGAAAACCCAGGAGCGGATGTTGAAGATGGGGCCGGAGATCGAGGCGTTGACCAAGGCGGCCGCCAGCCAGATGGACCCCGCCAAGACCCTCGATCCCACCTTGCTGGCGGTCGAGGTCCGGCGGCTGGCCAATGACACCGGCGTGAAGTTCAACGCGAGCAACGTCTCGCCGGGGCCGAAGGTCGGTCAGTTTTCCATCAATACGCTCAAGCTGAATGTCACCCCGACGGAATGGGATGCCTTCCGCAAGTTCTACGCGCGGCTGCAGGAACGGGCGCCTTACATCGCCGTGACCGAACTCGTGCTCTCACCCGTCCGCGGCAACGAGCGCCAGATCCAGGCCTCGCTGACCGTGGCGTCGTTTGAGGTGAAGGAGTGATGGGAAGCGGTAAGCGATAGGCGGTAGGCGGTAGGCTACAAACAGCTAGCCGCAAGAAGGCGCAGAAGGCGCAAGAAATCGGCGGCTTGGGTAGGTTGTCCCGCGTTTACGCGGAAGGGTTGACTGCGCGTCGGCCAAGGCATTCCGCGTGAACGCGGGACTACGTACCCAAACCGCCAAGACTGTTTACAGGAGTAAACGGAGAGAACAGGGAGCTGACCCGGCAACTCCGTTTACTCGGTTTTCCCCTGTAAAAACCGGCTCGTCCTTTTTGCGCCTTCTGCGCGTTTTTGCGGCCAACTTCCGGGGATCGGAGCCTACCGCCTATCGCCTAGAGCCTAAAGCCTATCGCCTAAAGCCTACAGCCTACAGCCTACAGCCCACCGCCTACGGCTTCACCCTTACCGTTTCGTTACACTTCACCCGTTGCGGGTCGCGGCGGGCTGTCGATGTTCGCGGGCGCTCCCACCTGCCTGTCCATGAAGCCTGCTGTCGCGTACCCTCGTGCCTTGTTTGTCTCGGCCCTGCTCGCCTGGCTGCTGCCGAAGGCCGCGCGCGGCGAAGGCGCGGTGAGCTACAAGTACCAGCATTACGAGGAATCCGCCGGGCGCGTGGCGGTGAAGACGCACGGGGCGCACGTCGAACAGGATCTCGGACTCCTTTCCAAGCTTAAGTTCGACGGCCTGATCGACGCCATTGCCGGCGCCACGCCGAACGGCCAGCCCGCACCGGCCGGGAGCGACCAGGTCCCGCTCACCCAGATGCACGACCGCCGCAAGGCGTGGAACGCGTCGCTCTCGCGCCAGTTTGACCGGGTGCTGCTCGAGGCGGGCGTGGGCAACAGCCGCGAAAGCGACTACGTGTCGAACGGCTGGTCCGTGAATTCGGTGAGCGACTTCAACCAGAAGAACACGCGGCTGCTCGCCGGCGTCGCGGGGACCGACGATCGGATCAAGGTGTTCTACTCCTCGCTCGCGCCGCGCCAGCGGAAGCGGACCAACGACCTCATCGTCGGCGTCACCCAGCTGCTGGATCCGAACACCTCGGTGACCGCCAACCTGACGTGGGGCGTGCAGCGCGGGTATCTGGCTGACCAGTACAAACTCGTGCAGAAGGACATCGAGGTGGGCCCGGGCCTGTTCCTGCCCATGACGGTCGGCGAGAGCCGGCCCATGCGGCGCGAAAAGACGATCCTGCTCGCGAGCGTGAACCGGGCCGTGCCGCAGCTCCACGGGGCGGCGGAGGCGTCGTATCGCTTCTATCACGACACCTTCGGCGTCGACGCCCACACGATCGAGGCGGCGTGGTTTCAGAAACTCGGGTCCCGCCTGATCCTGCGCCCCTCGCTCCGGTTCTACCAGCAGAGCGCCGCCCGGTTCTATTACTACGATCTCAACGCCACCGCGATCCAGCCGTACATCGGCGCGCCGCGCGCCGCAGGGCCCTTCTACTCGTCGGACTACCGGCTGTCCGCGCTGCGCAGCTGGACCTACGGGATGAAGCTGATCTGGAATCTGACGGAGCATGTGCAGCTGGATGCGGCGCTGGAGCAGTACGACATGCATGGCCGGGATGGGGTGACGTCCCGGAGCGCCTATCCGAAGGCGCGCATCGCAACGGTGGGCGCCCGCTTCGCATGGTAGCCGCCGCCCCCAGTCCCATGACCACGCCGGCACCCCGACCCGGGGCGGAAGGGCTCCGCCGCCTGGCGTTCCCGGCGCTCGGCACGAGCTGCGAAGTGCAGTACGTGGCGCCAAAGGGTGACGGCCAGGCCGCCGCGTTCGAGCAGGCGGTGCGCGACTGGGTGCTCCGCTTCGAGGCGAAGTACTCGCGCTTCCGCCCGGACAGCCTGGTCAGCCGGATCAATGCCGCCGCCGGCCGCGACTGGGTGGAGCTGGATGCCGACGCGGAGAATCTTTTCCAGATTTGTGAAGTGGTGCACCGCACGACCGACGGGATCATCGATCCGACCGCGCTGCCGCTGCTCCGGCTGTGGGACTACAAGGCGGCGGTGCCGCGGATCCCGTCAGCCGAGGAGATCGCCGTCGCGCGCACCCGGGTGGGCTGGCCGAAGGTGCAGCGCGAGCGCGGCTGCATCCGGCTGCCCGAGCCGGGAATGGCGCTCGATCTCGGCGGCATCGGCAAGGAGTATGCGGTGGACGTGGTCACCCAGATCGCGCTGCAGCGTGGCCTGGGCGCGGTGCTGGTCGATTTTGGTCACGACCTGCGGGGTTGCGGCGCGCCGCCGACGCGGGTCGCGTGGCACGTCGGACTCGAGGATCCAAAGCGGCCCGGCGTCGCGGCGGGCACGGTCGCGCTGAGCGACCGCGCGATCGCGTCCTCGGGTGACTACCTGCGTTGCTTCCACCACGAAGGCCGGCGTTACGGCCACATCATCGATCCCCGCACCGGCTACCCCGTGGCCAATGGCTGTCTGCAGGCCACCGTGATCGCGCCGACCTGCCTCCAGGCAGGGGTGCTTGCCACCGCCGCGTTTGTCCTCGGGTCGACGCGTGGCATCGAGCTCATCCAATCCTGTCCCGGCGCCGAGGGCTTGATCCTGACCGATCGCGCCCGCGCCCAAACCCGAGCCTTTTACACCTATGTTGCCTCCTAAACACGCGTTCCTCTGCGTCGTCCTCGCGCTGACGGCGGTCACGGTCCGGGCCGAAATCAAACCCGGGGACCCGTTCCCGGCTCTGGGCGAGTCGGCGCTGGTCAGCCTCGACGGCAGCGAGGTGCCGCAGCTGGGGGGAAAGGTGACGCTGGTCGACTTCTGGGCCTCGTGGTGCGCACCGTGCAAGGCCTCGTTTCCTGCCATGGCCCGGCTGCACGCCGACTATCAGGCCCGGGGTCTCCAGATTGTCGCGATCAGCGTGGACGAAAAGCCCGCCGCCGCGACGGCGTTCTGGAAGAAGATGGCGCCGCCGTTTTCCGCGCTGCACGACAAGGAGCAGAAACTCGTTCAGCAGGTGGCCGTGCCGACGATGCCGACGAGCTACCTGATCGGACGCGACGGCAAAGTCCGGGCGGTGCACATTGGCTTCCGCGGCGATCTCACGCAGCTGCGCCGGGAGATCGAGGAACTGCTGGATGCGAAAGGCCAGGGGTGATCGCCATGCGCCTGCGTTTCTTCCTCCTTTTGGCGGCCGCCGGCGTCACGGCCCTCGGTGCCGGTTGTGCAGGTCCGGCCCGCGTCCGCGTGCAGCCCTGGCAGCGGGCGGCGCTGACCGATTACACCATGCGCCCGGATCGCGACCCGGTGCACACCGCGATGATGGAGCACACCTACTTCTCGCGGGAGACCGCCAACGGCGGCCGCGGCGTCGGCGGCAGCGGCTGCGGCTGTAATTGAGCCAAACCCGGCGGGGTTCGCGGATTCGGCGAGCTCACCGTCCCCGAGAGACCCTGTCCCACCCGTTAACACCCACACCCATGAATCTGTTTTTCGTCTCCTCGCGATTTCGCCGGATGACCGTTCCCGGCGCCCTGCTGGTGGCGCTGCTGCAGCGCACGCCGGTGCTCCGCGTCGTCGGTCAGGCGGAGGCCGCGCTCGCCGGATCCCCCGTCGCGCAGATCCTTCGCGCCGCCATCACCGCGGTTGCATCGCTTGGTGCGGTGCAATCCATGGCCGGGGCCACTCCGCTCGTCGCCACGCCGGCGGCGGCCACGACCGGACTGACGACCACCGTGGGCGCGAACGTGAATGTCTTCTACACCGTCACCGGCACCCTGGCGCCACCCCAATCCTGGACCATCACCGGCAGCGTGCCCGCGGGTCTCGACTTCTCCGGGCTCACCGGACCCGGCACCGTCAACGTCCAGAATCTCAACCTGAAGGGCTCGCCGTCGGCGGCGGGCACGTTCGAGCTCACCATCCGGGCGCATCAAGGGCCGGACGGCTCGCTTACGGGGTCTCCGATCTACAACTACACGATCACGGTGACCGGCGGCTCCACGGCCACGGCGCCGTCGATCGCCACCCACCCGGCGAGCCAGACCGTCGCCGCCGGGGCGAACGTGACATTCACGGTCACCGCCTCAGGCAGCCCGGACCCGACGTTCCAATGGCGTCGCGACGACGTGGCGCTCGCGGGCGCCACCTCCGCCTCGCTGGTCCTGACGAATGTCCAGGCCGCGCAGGCCGGCAGCTACACGGTGGTCGTGACCAACAGCGCGGGCAGCGTCACCAGCCAGGCCGCGGTCCTGACCATCGCGCCACCCGCCGGCAACCCGCCGACGCTCACCCTGGAGCCTCGGGGGCACACGGTGGCCGCCGGCGGCAGCGTGTCGCTGACGGCGCAGGCGGACGGGGCGACGAGTGTGCGCTGGCAGCGCAACGGCGTGGATGTCCCCGGCGCGACGGAAAGCACGCTGCTGCTGCGCGGAGTGACGGCGGCTCAGGCCGGTGATTACCGCCTGGTGGCGACGAATGCGACGGGCAGCACCGCGAGCGCCGCCGCCCCCGTGGCCGTGGTGGCGGTGGCGCAAAGCCAGTTGGGCCGGATCAGCAACATGTCGGTCCGGACCTTGTCGGACACGGGGGACAAGGTGCTGAACGTCGGCTTTTCCGTCGGAGGCGAAGGCACCTCCGGCACCAAGTCGCTGCTCGTGCGGGTCATCGGTCCCACCCTGGCCGAATACGGGGTCGGCGGGACGATGGTGGACCCGACCTTGACGATCGCCCCGCTCGGGGTGTCGACCCCGATCGCGGAGAACGACGACTGGGCGGGCGCGGCGCAGCTGATCACGACCGGAGCCGCGCTCGGCGCCTTCCCGCTGCAGAACACCGCGAGCAAGGACGCGATCGCCATCGCGACCGTCTCGAACGGCCCGCATACGGCGCTGGCCGCCGGCAAGGCCGGCACCCGCGGGATCGTGCTCACCGAGATCTACGACGCGACCGCGCCGGAGACGATGACGCCCGCAACCCCGCGGCTGGTGAACGTGTCGGCGCGGGCGCAGGTTGGCACCGGCGACGGCGTGCTGATCGCCGGGTTCGTCGTGGCGGGCACGACCTCCAAGACGCTGCTCATCCGGGCCTCGGGGCCGGCGATCGCCGCCTACGGCGTCAGCGGGACGCTGGCGAACCCGAAGCTGACCATCCATGTCCTCAATGGGCCCCGGCTCTACGAGAACGAGGACTGGGGCGGCGAACCGCTCCTGACCAACGTCGGCAACAGTGTGTTTGCCTTCCCGATACCGGACCTGGCCTCGAAGGACGCCATGCTGCTCGTGACCCTGCCGCCGGGCGGTTACACCGCGACCGTCAGCGGCAGTGACGGCGGCACCGGCGTCGCACTCGTGGAGGTTTACGAAGTGCCGTAGCAAAGTTGAGTGTTGAGGCTCGAGAGTTGAGAGCCCAGAGTCTGGAGCTGACAGCTGAGTGCTGACGGCTCTCGGCTCCCGGGCTGAGGAACACCCCATGCGCATCCTCGTAATCGAAGACGAACGGCAGCTCGCCGGGCACGTGTCACGCGCGCTCGCCCGGCATGGGCACACGGTTTCGACGGCCTTTGACGGCTTGGAGGGACTGCAGGCGGCCATGGCGCATCCGCCGGACCTGATCGTGCTCGACCTCAATCTGCCGCAGCTCGACGGCATGAGCGTGCTGGCGCGGCTGCGGGAGGCAAAGCACACCGCGCGCGTGCTGATCCTGACCGCGCGCGCAGAGGTGGAGAACCGCATCAAGGGCCTCCACGCCGGTGCGGATGATTATCTCGCGAAGCCCTTTTCGATGGAGGAACTGGCGGCCCGGGTGGATGCGCTGGGACGCCGCGGTGGCGCGCCGACGCCACAGGATCTGCTGCAGGTGGCCGATCTCAGTCTCGACATCCGGCAGCGCCGGGTGAGCCGGCATGGGAAGCCGATCGCGCTCTCGCCGCGCGAGTTCGACGTGCTCCAGGTGCTGATGCAAGAGCCGGGGCGGCCCTTCTCGCGGACCGAGCTGTGCGAGCGGGTCTGGCAGCGCGATCACGAATACGATACGCGCACGGTGGAAATCTTCATCACGCGGTTGCGCAAGAAGGTCGATTCCGGCTACGCCGCGCCGTTGATCCACACGCTCCGCAGCATCGGCTACACCATCAAAGCCCCGGAATGAAAATAATGGGCCTTACACTCCCCGTCCTGCCAACGAAGAATGCGGGCGAGCCGCCCGCGGTCCGGTGGTCTGCCTCTGATGGACCGCGGGCGGCTCGCCCGCATCCGAGGGCAGGGTTGCGCTTCGCGCTGAAATGGCTCCTGGCCGGTACTCTCCTTGGCTCGTGGTGTGGGTTCGCCGGCACGATCGAGGGCACCGTGCGTCTTCCGACCGCGCGCACGACGCCGGTGGCAAACCAGCGCTACGAGATCGTTTCGAAGGCGGGGGTGCTCGCCCCCAATCCGCCGCTGGCGGTGGTGTACGTCGAGGGCGGGACGGAGACGGCGGCGGAAGGCACGACGCAGGAGATCGCCCAGAAGGACCTGATGTTCGCGCCCTCGCTGCTCGCCGTGCAGGTGGGCACCCGGGTGCAGTTTCCCAACCTCGATCCGACCTACCACAACATCTTCTCGTTTTCGCCGGCCAAGCGCTTCGACCTCGGTCGCTACCGGGCGGAGGACAAGCCGGTGCCGTCCGTGGTCTTCGACACCCCGGGGCTCGTGACGCTGCGCTGCGACATTCATGAACACATGCGCGCGCTGATTGTGGTCCTGCCGACGCGCCACTTCGTGGTCAGCGCGGCGACCGGCGCCTTCCGGCTCGAGGGGCTGCCGGCCGGGCGACACCTGCTGAAGGCGTGGATCGACAGCCGCACCACGCGCGAGCAGACGGTCGACGTTCCGGCGGAGGGCGTGGTGCGCGTCGACTTTCCGTAGCGAACGCACGCGTGATCGGAAACCCACCTCGTCCCGTCCCGCCGCCGTCGGCGTCGAGTCCGCTGGCCTCGACGGCACTGGCGCAGTCGCTGCCGCGCGTGCGCGGATTCCGGCGCCGGGTCTGGGTGTCGATCATGGTCGTGGTGTCGGCGGTGACGCTGCTGGCCCTCTGGCTGGCGGATCGGGATCTCTCCGCGGCGATCGGGCGCGAACTGCAGCATGCCTTCCAGGCCGAGCTCTCGTCGCTGCACCATGCGCAGGCGTTGCGTCATGCCGCGCTGGTCGAGCGTTGCCGCGCGCTGGTGCGCAAGCCGCGGATTCACGCCGCCCTGGAGGACAACGCGCTGGACCTGCTGTACCTCAGCGCAGAGGACGAACTGCGGGACGTCCTGACGACGGGCGACGGCCAGGAACCGGATCACGGCCCCGCGCTGCGCGCGCGCTTCTACCGCTTTCTGGACCGGGACGGCGCGGTGATTCCACCTCCGCTCGGCACCCCGACCGGTCGGATTCCCTTCCAGGTCGAGGCGCAGCTGGCGCTCCCGCAGGTGACGCCGTCGCAGCAGGTCGGGTACGTGTCGGGCGGCGGGTTCCCGGGCGTGACGGAGGTCATCGCGACGCCGATTCTCTCCCACGAGAACGGGGAGCCGATCGCGGCCCTGGTGCTGGGCTTTCGCCCGCTGGCGCTCGAACTCGGGCGCACGGTGCGCAGCGGTGTCTGGGTCGAGGGGGAGCTGCACCTGACCGGTCCGGCGGCGGCGGAGCAGCGGGCCATCGCCGCGAGTCTGCCGGCGTCGCTGGGTCGGGCGGAGGAAGGCCGCGAGGCGATCTCGCTCAACGGCGCCCCGCACCTGCTGTTCTACAAGCGCCTGAATCCGGGCTCGCTCTATCCGGCGGCCTACGAGGTTTCCGTTTTTTCGCTCGATGCCTTCGCGGACCGGCGGCTGCAGCGTCGGCTGAAGATTCTCGGCGCCGGTCTCGCCCTGCTGCTGGGAGCGCTGGTCGCCAGCCGGTGGGTGGCGGCGCGGCTCTCGGCGCCGGTCGAAAAACTGGCGGCGGATTCGGAGCGGTCCGCGCGGTTCGCCGCAGACGCCTCGCATCAGCTGAAAACCCCGGTGACCGTGCTGCGGGCGGGCCTGGAGGAACTGCTGGCGCGGCCCGATCTGACCGCCGAGGAAGCGCGCGCCTTTGAGGCATTGGTGTTTCAGACCTACCGGCTCTCCAGCTTGATCGACGATCTGCTGCTGTTGTCGCGCATGGATTCGGGACGGCTGAAGTTGACGCTCGAACCGGTGCCGCTGTCGGCCCTGATTGCGGCCGCCCTGGATGACTTGAGCGCCATTCCGGATCAGTTGCAGCTGACGATCGAGACCGAACTCACGGATGACATCTGGGTGCTCGGCGAGCGGCGTTACACGGAGATGATTCTCCACAACCTGCTCGAGAACGCGCGAAAGTACAACCGGCCGGCCGGGCGGCTGAGAATTGCGGCGGGCCGGGCGGGAGACAGCGCCGGCGTCACCAGCGGGACGGATGACGTCGTGGTGCGCATCGGCAATACCGGGCGAGGCATCGACGCCTCGACGCAGGCGCACATCTTCGAACCTTTCCACCGGGGGAAGGTCGGCGAGAACGTGCCGGGCCACGGACTGGGGCTGAATCTGGCGCGGGAGCTGGCGCGCCTGCACGACGGCGAGCTACGTCTACTTGGTTCTGGCAATGACTGGACTGAATTTGAGGTTCGTTTCCGGGGCGCGGGTTCTGCTAGGGTCGATCCATGAGCCGGTGGATACCCCTTCTCCTCGGCGCCATCCTGGGTGGAGCGCCCGTGGCGTCGGCGGAGTCGTGGCTCGATGATGCAGGCCAGAAGCTCACCTGGACGTCCGGGACCGGTGAGACGCGGGCACGGTTGAGCGGGCTGTTGGATCTCGAGGCGTATGCGCTGCCGCAGCCGCTGCCGGGCGTGATCGATGCGCACGGCGACGCGCTGTTCAATCCGCGGTTGACGGTTTACCTGGACGCGCAGTTCGGCGACCGGGTGTATGCCTTTGCGCAGGCCCGGGCGGACCGGGGGTTTGATCCGGGCGAGCGGCACCTGCGCGGCCGGCTGGACGAGTACGCGGTGCGCTGGACGCTCGGTGCCGCGCGCCGGTTGAACCTCCAGGTCGGGCAGTTTGCGACCGTCGTGGGGAGCTGGGCCGTGCGCCACGATGCATGGGCGAATCCCTTCATCACCGCGCCGATGCCGTACGACAATCTCACGGGCATCTGGGACAATGAGCCGCCGGTATCAACGCATCAGCTACTCCTCTGGTCACACGTGCGACCCGGTATGCAGCCGGCCGTGCTGGCGATCGAGAAGTCGCTGCGCGTACCGGTGATCTGGGGTCCAAGCTACGCCACGGGCCTGGCCGTGGCGGGCGAGCAAGGCCACGTCCGTTACGCGTTCGAGGTGAAGAACGCGTCGCTTTCATCCCGACCGGAGGCGTGGAGCCTGCGCGCGCAGCAGTTCCAGCATCCGACCTTCAGCGGCCGGGTGCGCTACAGTGATGATCCCCGCTGGGAGTATGGCTTCTCCGCGAGTTCCGGTTCCTTTCTTCGCCCGCACACCGACCACGAGGAGGAGCCAGGTTACGTGGAGGTCGATTACCGGCGCGGTCGGCATCGGCAGACCGTGTTCGGGGCCGATATCAGCTATGCCTGGAAGCACCTGCAGGTCTGGGCGGAGGCGTACGTCTCGCGCTTTCAGGTGCCCACGGCCGGCGGCAACGCGGACACGGCCACGTACTACGTGGAAGCGAGGTATAAGGTCACGCCGGAGTTTTCGGCCGCGGTCCGGTGGAACCAACAGTTCTTCGGCCGGGTGTGGGAAGGTCCCGGCCGGGTGCGCTGGGGCCGGGACGCGTGGCGGATCGATCTGGCCCCGACGTATCGCTTTAGTGCCCACGCCCAGGTGAAGCTGCAGTACAGCGTGCAGAGCGGTGAAGCGGATCCGGACCGGCTGGCGCACCTGGGCGCGGTGCAGTGGACGGTGAAGTTTTGAACGGCGGGAGTCGCCGGGCCGATCGCGGATTTCGACTCGCTGGCGCTCCCCGCTACACCGAGGCCGGTGGTTTCGAACCTAGCATGGCGCTCCCCGCTACACCGAAGCCGGCGGATTGGACGTAGCGAGGAGCGCCAGCGAGTCGATCGGCGGCTCTGGTCCAGCGACCGAGATAGGCGAACGACCGAGGGCGCCGGTGGGGAATAACCGGACCCGCGTGCGGGGTCGGGCCGGAAAGTGCCGAGCGCGGCAAAACCCGGGTGCGTTACTCAAGGCAACGCAAGAGCTTGCGGCGAAATTATTGGTGGGAACTTTCTCGCCGGGCGCGGCGTCAACCGATCCCTACCCGCATGCGTTTTCTCTCCCTTGTACTCGGTGCCGCCCTTGCGGTCGTGGTGGCTCAGGCGCAGTCCACGCTGCCGATCGTCGGCCGCGTCATCCCCACGCAGACCCTGGCGCCGGGCGGTGGTGCCGTGACGGTGGAGCTTTCGAATTATCTCGGCCTCGCGGGCGTGGCCGGTCCCGTGGTCCAGTTCGATACCTCGCTGGGGAAATTCAATGTGGAGCTGCGTTCCGATGTGGCGCCGCAACACGTCACCAATTTTCTGAATTACGTTTCTGCCGGGCGCTACCGGGACACGTTCCTGCATCGCTCCGCCTCGCTTGATGCCTCCGGCGCGGTGTCGATTGTGCAGGGCGGCGGCTTTGGTGTCTCGAACAACACCATCGTGGATGTGCCGACGTTTTCGCCGGTGCCGCTGGAGTACCAACTGCCGAACGCCCGAGGCACGCTGGCGGCGGCGCGCACCAGCAGCATCAACAGTGCGACCAGCCAGTGGTACTTCAACGTGCGCGACAACTCCACGATCCTCGATCAGGGCAATGGCGGCGGTTACACGGTGTTCGGCCGGGTGCTGGGTACCGGCATGAATGTGGTGGACGCCATGGCGGCGCTGCAGCGGGTGAACGCGACCGGCGGCGACCCGTCGAGTCCGTTCGGCGAGCTGCCGGTGCGCGATTACAGCGGCGGCAACATCCAGCTTTCGCATCTGGTGATGGTTAATTCGGTGAAAGCCGTCCCCATCGTGCCCGGAGCGTCGGGCGAAGGCGCGCTGGCGCTGTCGGTCCAGAGTTCGAATCCCGGAGCGGTCGCGGCCTCGCTGACGGGCGGAACCCTTAGCCTGACCCCAACCGGCAGCGGCAGCGCCGTCATCACGCTGCAGGCCACCGACGTGAACGGAAACTCCATCAGCACGACCTTCTCGGCGACAATCTCCAATGCGGCCCCGGTCTTCACGCAGCAACCGCTCGCCCAGACCATTGCCGCGGGGGATAGTCTCATCCTGACGGCAAACGCGACCGGTGCGAACCGTTATCAGTGGCGGCTGAACGGCAACGAACTGCCGGGAGAAACGAATGCCTCGCTCCTCATTCGCAACGCGACGGCCGCCCATGCCGGCACGTACACGGTCGTGGCCGTCAACCCGAACGGTTCCGCGACCAGCAATCCGGCGGCGGTCGCGGTCAACAACGCCGGCGCCGGCAAGGGTCGGCTGGTGAACCTTTCCATCCGTTCCTTCGCCGGCACCGGCGACCAGACGCTTATCGTCGGCTTTTCCCTGGGTGGGGCCGGGACGAGCGGATCCACCCCGCTGCTCCTGCGCGCCGTCGGGCCGACGTTGACCCAGTACGGCGTCGGCAACGCGCTCTCCGATCCCTTGGCGACATTGTATGCGGGGTCGACGGCGATCGCCTCCAATAACAACTGGGGCGGTGCCGCGGAGATCGAGGCGCGGTCCAGGCAGGTCTTCGCGTTTGATCTTCCGGCCAACAGCCTCGACGCGGCGCTCGCCCGTTCACAGGACGGGGGCACGTACACCATGCAGGTGACGAGCAACAACGGCGGCACGGGCACCGCGCTGGCCGAGATCTACGATGCCAATGCCTCGTACGGCCTGGGCAGTCCCCGGCTGGTGAATGTCTCCGCGCGCACGCGCGTCGGCAACGGCAGCGATCTGATCGCCGGTTTCGTGATTGGTGGCAGCACCTCGAAGACGCTCCTCATCCGCGTGATCGGGCCGGCGCTGGTGCCGTTCGGCGTCAGCGGAGTGCTGGCGAACCCGCGGCTCCAGGTGACGGCCATGAGCAACAACAGCGTCGTGGCGCAGAACGATGACTGGGCGGGGGATCCCAACATCACGCTGGCCGGCAACTCCGCCTTTGCCTTCCCGATCGGCGACGGAGCCAGCAAGGACGCGGCCGTCCTCGTCACGCTTCCGCCCGGCAATTACACCGTGCAGGTCGGCTCCAGCGACGGCGGCAGTGGTGTCGCGCTGATCGAGGTGTACGAGGTGAATTGAAAGAGGGTAAAGGGAATGTTTCCCTCATTCCCTCATTCCCTCACTCCCTCACTCCCTCACTCCCTTCCCTTACCTCGTCTTCAAGCTCGCGCTCACCTGGAACACCGCGTTCACGATCGCGAAGGCGAGGAAGCCGACGAAGATAAACACGCCGAGCAGCACGCTGTTGGAGATCACCTTGGTGAAAAGCGTCAGCTGCGCGCTGATCAGGCGCTGGTAGGCGGCCGCAACCTGTTTCAGGCTCGGCACGATGTTGCCGGTGTTCTCGCCCACCGCGAGGCGGTCGAGCACCAGGTCGGGGAAACATTGGGTGCGGGCGAGCGCGACGGACAGCGCCTCGCCCTCCAGCACCCGGGCCGTCGCGACGTTGAACGCTTCGCGATGCACGCGGTTGTCGATCTGCTTCTCGGTCATGCGCAGCGCTTCGGCGGCGGTGATCCCGTTCTCGAGCAGCACCGAAAGCGTCTGGCTGAACGACAGCACGGTGCGCGCCACGGCGAACGGGCCCAGCAGCGGGAGCCGGAGCATGAGCGCATCCGTGCTGACGCGCCCCGGCTCGGTCGCGCGCCAGCGCCAGAACGACAGCGCGGCGAACACGAGGCCGATGAGGATGAACACGCCGTACTTCAGCGCGAATTCGGAGCCGCCGATCAGGAGCGCGGTGGAGGTCGGCATCTTGCCGCCCAGCGAGGTGAGCAGGGTTTGCAGGCGCGGCAGCAGGAACAGCAGGAAGAAAAGGATCACCGCGAAGGCGACGAACACCATGAAGATGGGGTAGGCCAGGGCGGAGGCGAGCTGACGGCGCAGTTCGCGCTGCTCGGTGAGGTGGGCGATGAGCCGTTGCACGGTGTCGCTGATCGACCCCGTGGCTTCGCCGGCCTGGATGAGGTTCGTGATCTGCGGGTCGAACACCTGCGGATACGCCGCCATCGCGCGCCACAAGGCGGCGCCCTCGCTGATCTGCTCCCAGAGCCCGACGCACAACGCGCGCAGCCGGGGTTCCTTCACGCGAATGGAGAGGAGACGCACGGCTTCGCCGGCCGACAGGCCGGACGTGAGCAGATCATAGAGCGCTTCCAGGAACGGCAGGCATTCGGCCCGGCGCGGGGTCGTTGAGCCGCGCCGTGACGTCAGCAGCGGGGTCGCGCTGGCCGGTTCGGCTTTGTCCGCCGCGACCTTGGCCTTCTTCGCCGCCTTGGCCGCGACCGTCACTTCGCTCACCGACGAAACCTGCAGCCCACGTGCCGCCAGCACGCGCAACGCGTCGCGCCGCGACGGCGCATCAACCTCCGCGGCGACGGAGGCCCCGGAACGGTCGCGTGCAGTGTAAGCAAAGCGCGGCATCAGCTCAGAAAGTTAGCCATACGTATGATCGTCTCGCTGGCGCTCACCGCTACGTCCAAACCACGGATCGTCTCACTGGCGCTCTCCGCTACTTCCAATCCGGCTCTGGAGGTAGCGGGGAGCGCCAGCGAGACGATCGGAGTTTGATCTGTGTCCATCCGTGTAATCCGGGGCAAAAGCATCCTCAGCTGTCCGTCACGGTGATGACGCGGAGGACTTCGTCGAAGGTGGTGTAGCCGTCCTTGATCTTCTCCCAGCCGCTCTGGCCGAGGGTGCGCATGCCGTTGGCGCGCGCCTGGTCGGCGAGCTTGCGGGTGCTCTCGCGCTGGAGGACGAGTTCATGGATCTCGTCGTTGAGCCGGAAGATCTCGAAGATGCCGATGCGGCCCCGGTAGCCGGTGCCGCGGCAGCGGTCGCAGCCGACGGGCGCCTTGAGCGATTCGATCAGCTCCGCCTCCTTCTCGTTCACCCCGAGGATGGCGAGGTTTTCGCGCAGCTTCACCCGGTTCACGGGCGCCGGCTTCGAACACTCCATGCAGAGGCGGCGGACGAGTCGCTGGGCAATGACCAGTTCGATGGCGGACGCGACGAGGAAGGGTTCGATGCCCATGTCGACCAGGCGGGTGATCGCGCCGGGGGCGTCGTTGGTGTGGAGCGTGGAGAACACCAGGTGGCCGGTGAGCGAGGCGCGGATGGCGATCTCGGCCGTGTCCTTGTCGCGGATCTCACCGACCATGATCACGTCGGGATCCTGGCGCAGCACGTGGCGCAGGGCGTCGGCGAACGTCAGCCCGATCTCGGGGCGGACCTGCATCTGGTTCACGCCCGGGACCTCGTATTCGATCGGGTCCTCGATGGTGATGATGCGCAGGTCCGTCGAGTTGATCTTCCGCAGGAAGGCGTTGAGCGAGGTGGACTTGCCGGAACCGGTCGGGCCCGTGACGAGGATGATGCCGTGCGGGTAGTCGAGCACGTGCGTGATCTGGGCCTGCTCCTCGGGGCTCATCCCGAGCCGATCCATCGTGTACGCCTCCTTCTTCTGGTTGAGGAGGCGCAGCGAGATGGACTCGGCGTAGATCGTCGGCACGGTCGACACGCGGATGTCGAGCGTGACGCCGGCGGCCTTGAAGTTGATGCGGCCGTCCTGGGGCAGGCGTTTCTCCGAGATGTTCATCCGCGCCATGATCTTCAGGCGGGAGATGATCGCGTCCTGGAAGCGCAGGAGGTTCTCCGGCACCGGCACGGGGACGAGCAGACCGTCGACGCGATAGCGGATCCGCAGCTGGCCCTCCTGCGGCTCGAAATGGATGTCGGTCGCCTGGTCTTCGATGGCCTGCGAGATCACGTCGGTGACGAACCGCACGACCGCGGCGTCCTCGTCGACGATCTCCTCGTTTTCCTTCTGGGCCTCGGGTGCGATGTAGCTCTCGTCCGTGTCCTCGAGCGAACCCGAGCCGACGCCGAAGTTTTCGATGATCAGCTGGTGCACACGCTCGGCGACGGCCAGGTGCCAGACCAGCGGACGCGGCGTGAAGGTGTGAACCCAGTCCTCCATCGCCACATCCGGCAGCCAGGCGGTCGCGAGGTGCAGCGGGGTGGCCGCCGTCGGTTCGTCGGTGTCGCCTGCCGCCGCGGGGGACGCGTAGCGGATCGGGATGATCTGGAACTCGTGCACCAGCCGCGCCGGGAGCAGCCCGCGCGCGTGCGGGTCGGTTTCGAGGTTGGTCGCAATGTCGAGGCCGGCGGCGGCCGCCACCTCGGGGAGCATTTCCGGCTCCGTCCGGCCGACCAGCGTCGCCAGCGTCTCGATTTTCTTTTCGCGGGGCGCCTCGGCGAGGGTCTGGCGCTGCTCGTCGGTGAGCGTCGACGCCAGCGCCGCCGGCAGCACGTCCTGTGGCAGTACGTTCATGCGGTGGGTGGGGTCGGGCGCCTACCGGGGCAGGATGCGGTCCAGCACGGAGGGCTTCGGCGGCTGGTAGTTCGGATCGAGGTGTTTCCTGACGTCCTCGCGCTGCGGCAGGTTGTTGACGCGGCGCATGGCGTCGATGTTGTCCGCGGGCGTGTTGGTCAGGACGAACGGCTGGAGGAAGAAGATCAGCTCGGTCTTCTGATGGCGCTTCTGACGGCTGCCCAGGATGTCGCCGATGATCGGAATGGGGCCGAGGCGATTGCGGCTCTTGGACTGGCTGCTGCGCTGGAGCCCGCCGAGCACGACGATCTCGCCGGAGCGGACGCTGACGAAGGACTTCGTGGTGCGCTTCAGCACGATCGGCACCTCGTTGCCGTCGATGACGGTCGTGTCGCCGACCTCGTCCACGTCCTGGGCGATGTCGAGCTGGACGGAGCCGTCGACGCCGATGAGCGGCGTCACCGTGAGATTGATACCGATCTGGAGCTGCGAGGTGGTGGAGGTGGCGCCGCCGCCGACGCCGCTGAACACGCTGCCGGTGACCACGGGGCGGGATTCACCGACGAACACGTTGGCCTCCTTCGCGTGCGACGTGGTGATGGACGGCCGCGAGAGGATGGTGGCGTTGCTCTTGCGGGTGGTGGTCTGCAGGTTGATCACGCCGGCGAGGTCCCACGGGCCGGTGGTGCCGGGACGCGTGATGGTGGCGAACCCCTTGCCGTCGGGGCCGGCGAGGTTGAAGGAGTTCGACGAGTTGGAGAGCGAGAACCCGACGAGCTTGTCGCCCTGCACCTGGAGCCCGAGCTGATCGATGCCGGACTCGTTGTTGTCGACGAGGGTGACCTCGGCGATGATCACGTCGATGCGGACCTGGGCGAGGACGATGTCGAGCTTGTCGATCAGCTCCTTGAGCAGACGGATGTCGTCGACGGTGCCCGACACGATGATGGAGTTGCTGCGCTCGTCGTTGGTGACGGTGACGAGCGTGCTGAATTCGCTGGTCGTGGTGCCGTCCGGAGCGGGCGCACCCGCGCTGCCGCTGACGACGTTCTGCTGCGGCTGATTGCTGGGCGAGTTCGGGAGCGGCGCGTTGGGCTGGGCCGGGTTGGGGCGGGTCGAGTTGGAGCGCTGCGTGACCTGGTTCTGGCCCTTGATGATGTTGACGAGGACGGTGGCGACCTCGTCGGCCTTGGCGTGGCGCAGGTAGATGACCTCGTTGCGGGTGTTGGGGTCGGCGCGCACGTCGAGCTTGTCGATCAGTTCGTCGAAGAACCGGAACTGCCGCGGATCGGTGATGAGAATGATCTGGTTGGAGCGGTCGTCGGCGCTGTAGGTGGTGCCGGCGCCGATCTGCTGCTGGATCGAACCCGTCAGGATGCTCCGCAGCTTGGCGACGAGGTCGCTGGCCTTGGCGCCATTGCGCAGCTGGTAGAACTTCGTGGCCATGCCCCCGGCGCTGGGCTTGTCGACCTGCTGGAGGAGCATCTCGATGCGCTGCAGGTTGGAGATCGAGTCGGTGATCAGGACGGCGTTGGCATTGAGCAGCGGCATCGCCCCGCCCATATTGGGGTTGGTGATCGTCTGCAGCATCTGCTGGAACTCCTGCACCCGGAGGAAATCGAGCTGGAACAGCTTCGAGGCGATCGCGCTGCTCGGCGCCATTTCGAGGGTGGAACCGAAAATGAGTTCCGGGGCCTCGATACGGGCGTTGGTGAGCTGGACGACCTTGAGCGCGTCGGTCCCCATCGGGATGACGGCGATCTGGTTCATCGCCAGGATCGTCTCCAGGTAAAGGATCGCCTGGGACTTCGGGATCGGCTTTGCGATCTTCAGGTTATAACCGCCCTGGGCGGTCGGCAGCTGGGAGGGGCGGAGGATGATCTTGCCGGTGTAGATCTCCAGGGCGCTCAGGACGGTGTCGATGTCGGCGTCGGGCAGCTTGAGCGACACCAGTTCGTCATCGGGTGCGAGCTGGCTGCCGCGGCGCGGCAGCGTCGGCGTGACGATCGCCTGCGCGGCCTGGGCGGGAGCGGGCGCAGGAGAGGACGGGTTGACCACCGGCCCCGGGTTGACGGGCAGCGGCGGAGGCGTGTCCTGGGGCGGATTCGCGGGGGCTTGGGCAAACAGGCCCTGGGCCACCAACAATAACCCGGCAGAACACAGGCGAACGACACGCGAAGTCATGCGGTACAAGAAAATAGGTGGGCGAAGCGCGGGAGGGGTCCTAGGGAAGGTTAAAGGAGAGTTGATGTAAACCGCGATTTATGAGCCGGTGAGACGGGAAAATCCCGGAAATGTTGCCGGTGCTTTTTGCATCGCCAAAACCGGGAGAGGCCGTTGGTTGGCAGGCGCCTTATGCCGAACAGTTTTGGAAATCTCTTCACGGTCACCACCTGGGGCGAAAGTCACGGGACGGGGGTGGGCGCGGTGGTGGACGGATGCCCGCCGCGGCTGCCGTTGGACGTGGCGGAGATCCAGGCGGAATTGGACCGCCGGCGGCCGGGGCAGAGCGACATCGTGACCCCCCGCAAGGAGGAGGACAAGGTCGAGATCCTGTCCGGCTGGTTTGAAGGCCGGACGACCGGGACGCCCCTGTCGCTGATGGTGCGCAATGCCGACCATCGTTCCTCCGCGTATGACGAGATGCGGGACAAGTTCCGGCCCTCGCACGCGGATTTCACGTATCAGACCAAGTTCGGCATCCGCGATCATCGCGGCGGCGGCCGGAGTTCGGCGCGGGAGACGATCGGGCGGGTGGCCGCGGGGGCGATTGCGCGGAAGATCCTGCGGCTCGGCGGCCTCGCGCAGACGGGCGCGCCGGTCGAGCTCCGTGCCTACCTCACCCAGGTGCATGACATCGTGGCTCCCGCGGAGGCGCTGCGCGCCTTCCCCACGCTGGCCGAGGTGGAGGCCACGGCCGTCCGTTGTCCTCATTTGCCGACCGCGGAGAAGATGATCGAGCGGATCAAGGCCGTGCGCAGCGAAGGCGACTCCGTGGGGGGCGTGATCGAGTGCCGCATCACGGGTGTGCCGGCGGGGCTGGGAGAGCCGGTGTTCGACCGGCTCGAGGCGGATCTCGCGAAGGCGATGCTTTCGCTGCCGGCGACCAAAGGATTCGAGATTGGCAGCGGCTTTGCGGGGGCACGGCTCAGGGGCAGCGAACACAACGACGTGTTCGAATCGCGCGACGGCCGCGTCCGCACCGTGACCAACCGCAGTGGCGGCACGCAGGGCGGGATCAGCAACGGCGAGGAGATCGTGTTCCGGGTGGCCTTCAAACCGACGGCGACAATCCTGCAATCGCAGAAGACGGTGGATGTTCACGGCGCGGAGACGGAGCTGATGGGCCGCGGCCGCCACGACCCCTGCGTGGTGCCGCGCGCCGTGCCGATCGTGGAAGCGATGGCGGCTCTCGTGCTGGTGGACCACTGGATGCGCCACCAGGCCCAGTGCGGCGCGTTTGAATTTTGAGCCGGTCTTTCGGGCCGGACCGGTTCAGCTGAACCGCGAAAGGCGCGAAGGAGCGCGAAGCTCAGCCTCGCGAAAGCACGCCTTCACCACGTTTCACGAGGCATCATCCAGAAACTTGGCTATGTCCGGCAGCTCCTTCAGCCGCCGACCGCCTTCACTGCGCCGGGCGAAATACGGATCCTCCTCGGGTTTGGCCTGGAGTTCCTCGTCGTCAGCCACCTCGTCCTCCTCGTCGATCTCTTCGCCCTCGGCGTTGGTGACGACCCAGTCCTGCTCTTCGTCGAACACGTGGGTCATCCGGCGCGTTTCCGGTTCCAGGACCAGCGCGGGATTCTTCACCCGGCCGTCCTTCACCGTCTCAAACACGCACGGGTAGTAGAGTTTTTTGAAATGGGTGAGGAAGTCGCTGACCCATTTGTTCGCCACTCCCTCCCGCCGGTTCAACAGCACGATGTCGGAAAAGTGGACACAGGCCTCGTACCAGGCCAGCAGCGGCGGGTGCTTCTCGGCCAGTTGGCAGTGCACCACGCACAGGGCGCGTGCGAGTTGAAGACCGCGGGCCTCCAGCCAGGCCTTGAACGCCTCCGCCTGATCGACCGGGCTTCGCCGCCCGCTGGTGACAAAGAAGACGTGGGTGACATCCGCCGGCAGTTCCGCCCCAATCGCGCCCTCCGCCCAGGTCCAGCGTTCCAGGCGGGGCAGCGTCGCGTCCGCCTCCGCGGCCGCTTCGTCATCCGCGAGCAGGACCGCGGCCTTGTTCCCGTCCATGAGACCTCCTTCGATCAGGTCGGCCAGAATCTGCCGGCGACCCGAACCCGCGGCGCCAAAAATGAGATAAACGAGAGGTGTGTCCGCTGCCATGCCGCATAGAAAGTCCGCCCCGCTCCGAAGACAAGCGAGTCATCCTCTCACTCTCACTTTCACTTTCACTCTCACTTTCCCTCTCACGTCAGGCGTCCCGTCGGGGTTCAACCGCCTGGTTTCGACTTCGTCCTGGCCTGCCGCAGCCACCAGATCGCCGCTCCCGTCACCGGCAGCGACACGACCAGCAGCGCGCCGAGCACGTACAGCGCGAGGGTGCGGGTGGGACTCTGAAAGCCAAAATGCAGCGCGTGCACGGTCGCATTGAAGCGGTCGACCGGTTTCGCGTCGGCCGGCAACGTGAGGCGCGTGAGGGCGCCGGTGCGCGCGTCGGCGATCACGTCGATGCGCTTGTTCCAGGGCCACGCCTCGCGACGGAGCAGGACAAAGCGGACCTCGGCCCGGCCCGGTCGTGGCGGGGCGAAGCTGACGATCTCCGCGTCCGGCACGGCCGCCTTGACGCGTGAGACCATCGCCGCGGTGTCGGCCAGCGCAGCCAGTTCGGCGGCGGGGACGACGGTGAACCGGGCGGTGCGCGAGAAGGTCGCCGGCAGGATGGTCAGCATCTGCAGCACCCCGGTCACGCCCCACAGCAGACAGAACGCGAGCGCCCAGAGGCCGGTCCATTTGTGCAGCCAGATCACCCCGCCCTGCCGCCAGCTGCGGCGCCCGGGCAGATGAAAGAGTCCCCGGATCGCCCCGCGATAGATCCACAGTCCCGTCAAGGCCAGCACGACGAGGACGACGCCCATCACGGTGGTGACAATCTTGCCGGCGGCGCCTGCGAACAGCGTGTAATGGAGATCCAATAACACGCGAAACGGCGTGCGGTCGAAGTCGCGGAAGCCCAGCAGCGCGCCCGAGTAGGGATCGACGTCGGCGATGATGCGGTCGTCGGTGGCGGGATGGCGGAGGAGGATGATCCAGGCGCGGTCGGCGGAGCGGGGCAGCAGCACGTTCGTCACGGCATGGTCGGGGTGCGCGGCGGCCGCCTGGGCCAGCGCGGGAGCGAGGGAGACGCCGATGCCTTGCGGGCTGACGGGACGATGTCCCCGCCAGTTGGCCGCGTCCATGAACAGGAGTGCGCCTCCCGTGCCGGCCATGACCAGCAGCACCAGACCGGTCACCAGTCCGGCCCAGCGATGCACGGCATGCAGCGCAGGTCGCAGGCGCAGGCGGAGGCCGGGGCGGGGCATGGGCAAGGGTGAACCGCGGGAGCCCCGGGGGGCCTAGAACGCGGTGGTGACGGACATCTTTACGTTACGCGGCAGCGTCACACCCAGGAGTCCGTTGCCGGCGGTGGACCACGTGTTCTTGTTGGTCAGGTTGTCGCCGACGAGCCGGACGGTGACGTCGCGCTCCGAGACCTTGAACCGGTAGCTGAGCCCCGCGGTGTACGTCGTGTAGCCGCCGATGGAGCCCTGGTTCTGGTTATCGACCGGGCGCGGGCCGGTGTAGAAGGCGCCAGCGGACAGCGCCAGGCCCTTGACGGCCGGCACCCGGTATTCGGCGAAGGCGGACAAGGTGTGACGCGACGTGTTCTCCGGACGGCGGCCGAAGGTGGCGGCGTTGGCCGCGTTGAGCTGCCGCGCGTCGAGGACGAGCGCGGAACCGATGACGGACAGATTGGGCGCGACTTCGCCGGAGAGGGACAGTTCGGCGCCGCGGTACCGGGCGAGCCCGTTGGCGGTGAACCGGTTCGTGGCCGGGTCGACGAACGTCGTCGGACGCTCGATCTCGAAGAACGACAGCTGCACGAGGGTTCCCGCGAGGAGATCGGCCTTGGCGCCGATTTCCTTCTGGCGCGCGACGAGCGGCCCGAGCACCTCGCCGGCGTTGGCGCGATTGGCGGGGGCGGTGCCGCTTTCCTCCAGCCCCTCGAGGTAGCTGGCGTAGAGGCTGGTGCGCGGCGTCGGCTTGAACAACGCGGACACGCTCGGGCGGGCGTCGTCGCGCCGGTATCGGGTTGTGGCCGTGCGGCTCTCGTACTCCGAGTAGCGGGCGCCGGCGAGAAGCTGCATGCGGTCGTCCCAGAACGTGGCGCGATCATACACGTAGATGCCCGCGTCCTGGATTTTGGACGGCGCGCTTGCCCAGGCGACGGGGGCGGTCATCGGCGCGAGGGTGACCGGGCGGTAGAGGTTCTGGGGCGTGTCGCGGGTCGGGGCGTTGCCGGAGTCCTGTTTGCGCTCGTTGGCCGTGACGCCGATGGACAAGTCGTGGCGCACGCTGCCGGTGGCGAAGCGGCCGAAGAGCTCCGTGCGGCCGTTGGTGTTCTCGTAATCCTGGTTGCGCTGGAACGTGACGCGCAGGTTGCCGGCGCCGGTGGCGAGATTGTAGTTTTGGAACTGCGAGAAGTTGCGGTTGCGTTCGGTGCGCGCGTGGCCGGCCTCGGCGACGAGGGTCCAGGACGGGGAGAGGAGGATGTCGGCGCGGAGCACCTGGTTCGTGGCCATGGCGTCGTAGCGCTGCCAGGAGCCGCCAAGATTGAGATCGTTGGCCGGCACGGGCGGGAGCGGGACGCGGCCGTTCACCGCGGCGAGGAGGGCGATGGCCGGCGGCTCGGAGACATCCTTGCGCTGGTGTTCGATGTCGTAGCGGACGAGGAGCCGTTCGCTCGGCCGCCAGTCGAGCGCCAGGGCGCCGAATGCCCGGTCGCCGTCGAAGTGATCGATGCCGATGTCCTCCGTGCCCGCGGCGGCGTTGACCCGGACGCCGAGCTGCCCCTTGGCGCCGAAGCGGCGGGAGACGTCGAGCGCGCCGTGGAAGGCGCCGTGGGCGGTGCCGCCGACCGTGACCGTGGTCAACGGGTCGGGCGTGGGGCGCTTTGTCACCAGATTGATGATACCGCTGGGCGGGACGAAACCGTAGTAGAGCGAGGAAACCCCCTTGAGGACCTCGACGCGCTCCTTGTTCTCCAGCGGCAGGTCGACGAGGTTGACGATCGGGAGGGAGCCGTTGAGCCGGTAGTTGCCGCGGTTTTCGACCAGGATCCCGCGGACGGCGAGGTTGTCGTAGGTGGCGCCGCTCAGCTGGGAGCGCGTCACGCCGGCGGTGTTCTTGAGGACGTCAAAGAGCCCGCGAGCCGCCTGGGCGTCGAACACTTCGCGGGTGACGACATTGCTCGTGAGGGGGACATCGACCGGGTCGACATCGCGGAAGGTGCCGACCTGGACCCGCTCGGCTTTATAACTGTTCACGCGGGTGCCGCTGACGACCAACTCGTCGAGCGTGATCACGTGGGCCGCGGTGGTCTGGCCGTAGCTCAAAGACGGCAGCAGCGCGATCGCGCACAGCAGAAGGTGTTTCCGGGAGGAGGGCGGCAAAGGTTGCACTGGTCCAAGATTGAGACACAATCTCACGCAGCAAGCCCAAATGAGATCCGTTCGCAAACTACGTAGCGCCTCCGGAAGGGCCTGTCCCCTTGAGCGCCGGCAAAGGGCCTGTCCCCACGAACGTGAAGTTCTGTCCCCACGAAACGCTGTCCCCCACCCAACGCTTTTTGAGCGTCTGCCCTCGGTCTCTGTCCACGATGCACGCCGAGCGACGTTAAGGTAACTCAATAGTGCACAAAATGATAGCGGATGTTGCCCTCAAAGTACCGGCTGAAGCCGGCGCTACGTAGCGAAGCGGCGTGTCAGCCGTAGCGCCGGCTTTAGCCGGTACTGACCTTGACGACTACATAGCCGCTCCGCAGGGGCCTGTCCCCGTTGAAACAATCGGCAAAGGGTCTGTCCCCGCAAAGTCGAACACGGCAAAGGGTCTGTGCCGTTGGACCGCCACTGGTCCACGCCGACCGACAGAGGTCCGTCGTGTCCCGATATGATAGGGAGTCCCTCCCCGCGGAACGGCTGAAGCCGGCGCTACGTGGGGGAGGGGCGACGGCTCGAAAAATACTTGCACGCGTCCCGCGGGCCGTGTGTGTTCTCCGCTCCGCAGATTGCCCAGGTGGTGGAATTGGTAGACACGCAGGTCTCAGAAGCCTGTGCCTAACCGCATGGGGGTTCGAGTCCCCCCTTGGGCACCATTTTTCAAAACCCGCTTACTCTCAGGGAGAAGCGGGTTTTGTCTTTTGAGATCCTGCCCCCCCTACGACCTCGGCCGGAAATAGCGGGTCACGGGATCCCTGACGGCATCCGGCCCGAGATAACGGTAATGGTGCGTCAACAGGGCGACCGGCTGCGCGGGGATGAACGTGGTTTCATCGAGGAACGGCACTGCCTGAACCGGGTGCACGAACTCGCGCGGGAAGGGGGTGGTATCTCCCGGATTCCGGCTGCGTTCGAGCGAACACATCTGTCCTTGCTCGTCCGCATAGAAATACAGGTCGGCCTCCCAGCCACGGTGAACGACATAGAGCTTGGGGCCGCGATGCCGGTGGCTCGAATCGTGAAGGCTGAAGCCGGCAGGGAGGAGAGGGGCGGCGGCTTTGAGCCGGGCGTAGGCGCCGAGCTCCACGCCGAAGTCGATGTCGCGGTCGTGCGGCAGCGGTCGTTTTTCCCGGTGCCAGCCAAGGAGGGTGCCGTAGGCCAGCCAGTAGGTGACCCCACTGGCCCGCAGCCAGCCATTCACACCCCGAAAAAGCGCGTGCAGTGCCGCCGTCTTGCGGGGACTCGCACGCTCCGACCACGACGCGGGGCCGTAGCGGAGATGCCGGACGAGCAATTGGGCGGGGCGGAGCACGGAGGGCTGATCTCGACCTCAAGGCATTCCGCCTGAAGGCGGGACTTCCACCGAAGCCGCGGGGTCCGGGCCTGGGTTCGTAGTCCCGCGTCCAGGCGGAAGGTCGAGGACTTCGATGGTCACGGGCGGAACGTGGCGCGCAACCCCTTTGTATTGAAATGTTCACTGCACGCCGCTGCACTCGGCGTTTCCCCCTCATGAGCGACGCTTCCCATTCCGAGCGAGTCGGTGTGTTTACCATTGGTCTCGGCGCCGTCGCGACCACCTTGATGGCGGGCGTCGAACTGACGCGTCGGGGCCAGCGGCCGCCCATCGGCTCCCTCACCCAGCTGGGCTTTTTGCCGGAGGCCGATGGCAGCGAGCGCCGCATTGCCTCTGTTCTTCCCCTGGCCCCGTTGTCGGCGCTGGAGTTTGGGGCGGTCGACCTGATCGAGACCAATGCGCGCGACGCGGCGGCTGCCGCCGGGGTGCTCAACCGCGAGGATCTCGCGCTTGTGGGCGATTTCCTCGCCGGTATTTCGGCCGGGCCGGGACTGCATGATCCCGGCTACGTCCGCACCCTCGAGGCGATGCGCGCGCGCCCGGAGAAAAACAAGGCGGACCAGGCGCGTGCGATGACGGAGGTGTTCCGCGAATTCTTGCGGACGAAAGGCTGCGCCCGCGGGGTGGTACTGTTGACGCTTTCCACCGAAGCCTGGCGGCCCGTGGGTCCGGTCCACGCCACCCCGGAGGCTTTCGTCGCTGGCCTCAAAGCGAACGACCCCGAAATTTCGCCGTCGCAGATCTACGCCTGGGCGGCGATCGAGGCAGGGCTGCCAATCGTCAACTGCACCCCGAACGTCGTCCTGGAGGTGCCGGCCCTTGCCGCCGCCGCCGAGGCGCGGGGGGTGGTGCTCGCGGGGTCCGACCTCAAGAGCGGCCAGACGCTCATGAAAACGGTGGTCGGCGCCGCGCTGGGCAAGCGCCTGCTGGGGGTCCGCGGCTGGTACAGCACCAATATCCTCGGCAATCGTGACGGGCTGGTGCTGCACGCGCCGGAAAATTTCCGCGCCAAGGAGATCACGAAGGGCGGCGTGCTCACCGATCTACTCGACGCGAAACGTCACCCCGAACTTTACGCCGGCCTGGAGCACCAGGTGCACATCAACTATTTCCCGCCAAAGGGAGACGACAAGGAGGCGTGGGACGCGATCCAGTTGTTCGGCTGGCTGGGGTATCCGATGGAGCTGAAGATCAATTTCCAGTGTCGCGACTCGATCCTCGCCGCCCCGCTGGTGCTGGACCTCGCGCTCTGGGCCGACCTCGCCGCCCGCAAGGGCGAGCGCGGGATCCAGTCATGGCTGGCCAGTTATTTCAAGGGGCCCGCCGCGCGCCCGGGCGAGGTCGTGAGCAACGACCTGCACGTGGAGCTGGAGATGTTGTACGCGAAGCTGCGGTCGTGGGTGTGAACCGGCTGCGCCGGGATTTCAGATTTCAAATTCCAAATTTCAGATCACGGGGTACAGGCGGCCTCGGTTTCCACCTGTAAAAAGGATCGCGCCAAGCGAGTGACGTTACCCCCTGGCGGCGGCTTGCAGGGCGCGAAAGCGAAGGGCCGCGCTGAGGTTGGCGAAAACGGCGATCAAAGCCACGACGCCGGTGAGGATGGGCAGGGCGGGCACGTTCACGAGCGGGGCCGCTGCGGCGAAGGCGGTGCCGCCGATCAGCCACACGATGCGTTCGGGACGCTTCATCCACCCGCGCGGCGGAGCGACGCGGACCGCTTCCGCTTTCGCCGTGGAGTACGTGACCATCATCCCGCCGAAGAGCGCCGCGACGGTGACGAGCTGCTGCGGCCACAGCCCGCGGAACCAGACGACGAGCCCGGCGAAAACAAAAAACTCCACGTAGCGGTCGAGCACGGAATCGAGGACCGCTCCCGCCGGGGACGAGACGCCGCGATGGCGGGCGAGCGCGCCGTCAACGCCATCGCCCAGGCCGCTGACCGCGAGCAGCCAGGCTCCGGCGCCGAGCCAGCCGCAGCCGATGAGCGTCCCGGCCGCCGCACCCAGCGCCAGCGACAGCCAGGAGACCTGGTCCGGGGTCAGTCCGAGCCGGCCGGCCAGCCGGGCAACGCCGTCCACCCAGGCATAGCCCCAGTGCATGACCCGTTCGCCGAGGAAGGCGGTGCCGCCCTCGCGTTGCACGCGGGCGTAACGCACCGGCCGGCGGACGGCCGCGAGGAGCAGCAGCACGCCGGCGGCGAGGGGAAGGGCCGCACCGAGCCAGGCGTCAACCGACGTCATCGGGCGTTCTCCGGCTGCGCCCGCGGCCGGGCTTTCCGGGCGGTGCGGTCAAAGCTCCAATGCAGCACCGGCGCCAGCACGCTGTGCAGCCAGAGGAGGGCGGTGAGCTGGAAGCCGGGCGCGATCGCGAAACGGCGGCGGGCGAGCCCCCGGAGGGTGACGCGCGCAACGGCGTCAGCGGTCCACAGGCCGCCCCCGGCGGTGAGGGCCTTCGTCTCCGCCGGCTTGGTGAGGTTCTCCTCCGCCAGCTGCGGCGTGTCCGTATCGGGCGGATACACGATCGAGAGGTGCACGCCGGTGCCGTGCAGCTCCGCCCGCAGCGCCTCGGCGAACCCGCGCAGCGCGAACTTGGAGGGCGCGTAGGGCGTGTACCCGAAGAAGCCATACAAGCCTGCGCCCGACGAGATGAGGATCACGGCGCCCCGCCCGCGGGCGCGCATCGCCGGGACGACCGCCTTCACGGGGTACAACGTCCCGAAATAGTTCACCGCCATGGTGCGTTCGTACACCGCGACCGGCACCTCCTCGAAATAGCCGGGCCGCGCCACGCCCGCCGAGGTGATGAGGACGTCGGTCGGCCCGTGGACGGCCTCGACCGCGCGCAGGGCGGCCAGCACGGCGACCTCGCTGGCCACATCGGCCGAGGCGGTGGCGGCCGGCGCGGAACCGGGCACGGCGGCCTGGAGGGTGGAACGCGCCGCCGCGAGCTTCCGCTCGTCGCGCGCGATGAGACTCACCCGCGCGCCCGCCGCCGCCGCCTGCCGCGCCAGCGCGAGGCCGATGCCCGTCGAACCGCCGGTGATCACGACGTGCTGATCGCGCAGCGAACGGCAGGGGTGGGGTGGTTCAAGGGCCATGCGGAGGGAAAGTGAAAGTGAAAGTGAAAGTGAAAGTGAAAGTGAAAGTGAGGGTGAGGGTGAAGGTGGGGGTGAGGGTGAAAGTGAAAGGGGGGCGCGTCAACGAGCGGGGCGCAGCCGGTTTCGGCTCGGGCGATCGCCCGGGGCTGGTTGAGCCGGGACCTTCCGCATCAAGGCGGGACTGCCTGGCCGGATCCGGCTGGGCGGTCCGATGCTCGTCCTGTATTGCCGCCGGCAGGACTGAAAAAACCCTCGCGCTCAGGCCGCGGTCCTCCGACGCTGGCGGTCCCACATGGCCGGGCCAGCTTCAGTCGCGATCGTCGGGATGGGTGCTCGCTTTCCCGGGGCACCGGACTTGTCCGCGTTTCGGCGGTTGGTGCGCGGCGGCGAGGTGCATGTGACCCCGGTACCGCCGGAACGTTGGGACCATCGGGTCGTGCACAGCACGGATCGACGCCGGACGAGCCAGACGCCGGCGAAGGCGGGCGCGTTCATGGCCGGCATCGATCGCTTCGCGCCGGAATTCTTCGGCGTCACGCCGCGGCGCGCCCGGATCATGGATCCGCAGCAGCGGCTGATGCTCGAGATCACCCGGCAGGCGCTCGAGCACGCCGGCTATGCCGGTCGCCCGCTGGCGGGCGGCCGGGTCGGAGTGTACGTGGGCGCGAGTTCCTCGGATCATCGCACGCTCATCGCCAATCCGGTGAACCTGCCGTGCGACCTGGCGGGCCGGAGTGGTGCGGCGCCCGGCATCCCGCCCGAGGTGGCCGCGGCGGTGACCGCCGCACTGCCGCCCATGCAGGCCTACTCGATCGTCGGCCAGCAGCTGAACATGATCGCGGCGAATGTCAGCCAGGCGTTCGATTTTCACGGGCCGGCCTTCGCGGTGGACACGGCGTGCAGTTCGGCGCTGGCGGCCCTGCACGAGGCGGTGCTGCACCTGCGGCACGGCGTGATCGACGGCGCGGTGGTCGGCGGCGTGTATGTCCAGCTCGACCCGGTGATGATGGTCTGTTTCAGCCGGATCGGGGCGCTTTCCTTTTCGGATCAATGCCGCCCCTTCGAGACCGCGGCGGACGGCTTTGTGCTCGGCGAAGGCGTCGGGGCGGTGGTGTTGAAACGCTGGGAGGACGCGCAGCGCGACGGCGACCGGGTGATCGCGGTCATCCAGGGCGTGGCGATGAACAACGACGGGCGGGCGGCCGGTCCGTTGACGCCCGATGCGCGCGGGCAGGCCGAGGCGATTCGCGCGGCCTGGCGGCAGGCGGAGGCGGATCCCGGCACCGTGGGGCTGCTCGAGGCGCACGCGACGGCCACCCCGGCAGGCGATGGCATCGAACTGGCCGCGATCACGGAGGTGTTCGGATCGGCCCACGCGGCGGCTCCGGTGCCCATCACCTCGATCAAGGCCAACATCGGGCATGGACTGTCCTCGGCGGGGATTGCCTCGCTGATCAAGGCGGCGCTGGCGGTCGAGGAAGGCTTCATTCCCGGGCAGCCCGTCCGAGGTCCCCTGCGGCCGGAGTTCGACGGCCCGGCGCGGTGGCTTCGCGTGCCGGCCTCGACCGAGCCTTGGCCGGGCCAGCCGGTCCGCCGCGCGGGCGTGAGTGCATTCGGGTTTGGCGGCACGAATGTCCACGTCGTGCTGGAGAGTGTCGCCGCGCCCGACCAACCCGCGGAGGCGACGGGCGGGACAGCGCCCGGGCCGATCGCGTGCCGTTTTTCGGCGCCGACGCCGGCGTTGCTGGCGGAGTACCTGCGCGGCGTGGCGCATGCGGTGCGCGAGACGCGCCCGACGCTGGCGGATGTGACCTTCACGCTCGAAGGCCGGCGGAGCGATGTCGCCACCGCGACCGTGCTCGCGCAGGACGCCCGGGACTTTGTCCAGCGTGCCGGGGAACTCGCGGACCGGCTCGAGCGCGGCGAGAAGCCGTCGCCGGCAGTCGGGGGAACCCTGCCGCGGACGGGCCGTCTGCTCACACTCCCGCCCTCGCCGCTGGCGGAACGTCGCTTCTGGCTGATCGACGAGACGAAGCGCGAAGCGGCCGTGCCCACGCACCCCGGCGAGGCACCCGCAGTGGCGCCGGACGCGGAGGCGGGCCCGGCAGAGCGCGCGCCCGCGGCATCGAGCGCCGAACTGGCGCGCGTGGTGCAGGCGGTGACCGCGGTGACGGCGTGGCGGCCCGAGGAGGTGCTTCCGCAACACCGGCTCGTGGGCGACCTGGGTTTCGATTCGCTGACCACGCTCGAGTTCATGACGGCGCTCGGCCGGGCACTGCCGGGTTTGCCGCCGCCGCCTCGAACGCTTTTCACGCCCGCGCTGACGGTGGCGGAGCTGGTGGCGTTCGTGGCCGCGGCCCCGCGAACGCCGGTGAGCGCGCGGGCGCCGGATGTGGTGTTTGAGGCCGGGAACGATCCCTGGCTGCTCGCCCATCGGCCGGGCTCGCGGCCCCTGCTGCCGATGACGGCGGTGGTGGCGGCGGTGCAGCGGACGTTGCGAGCGCCGGACACGCGCGGCGGAGGCTGGAGCATCGGTGATTTCAGCGTGCTGGCGCCGGTGGAGATCGCCGGGGAGCGCGCCGCGCTCTGGGTGGAGCGCGAGGAGAACGGCGACGTGGCGGTGCGGGCGGCGGAGGCGGGGCCGGTGGTGGCCACGTGTCGCGTCGTGGCGGCGACGGGCGCGTTGCCGTCGGTCGACACGGCTCGCGCAGGCGCGGCCCCAAACCTAGGCGCCGCCGGGGCGCTGTCGCTGGCGAATTTTTATGCGGAGTTCGCGTTTCATGGTCCGGGGCTGCAGGCGCTGACGGCCTTGCCGCGGATCGACGCGACCGGGGCGAGCGGCGAAATCGGAGGTGATTCCGACGTCGTGCGGCTCGATGGCGCGCTGCAACTTGCGCTGTACTGGCTGGCGGTCACGCGGAAGGTCACGGCGGTGGCCGTGGGGTTTGGCGAGTTGCGGCGGCTGGCGGGTCCGACCGGTGAAGCACCGGCCGGGGGCTACCGTTGTCTCGCGCGGCTGGTGTCGGCCGGAGAGCGGACGCTTCAGGGTGATTTTGACCTGTTCGATGCGGCCGGCGCGTGCGTCTGGCAGTGGCGCGGCGTGGAAGCGCAGGTGCTCGCGGCCGAACGACCGGCCGCGGCCGCGGGTCCGGCGCAGTGGGACGAAGTGCGCACGCTGGCGGCGCGAAAGGCTGGGCTGGCCGCGGCGGGGCTGGCGATGCCGTATTTTCATTCCCATGACGGCGTGGCCGGGGCGACCACGCGCGTGGCCGGCCGGGAGTACCTGAATTTCTCCTCCTACAACTACCTGGGCCTCGCGGGCGATCCGGGGATCCGCCAGGCCTCGATCGCGGCGTTGGAACGCTATGGCACATCAGCCTCCGCGAGCCGCGTGGCGTCGGGGGAGCGACCCATCCACGCCGAACTCGAGCGGGCCCTCGCGGCGTTTCTGGGCTGCGGTGACGCGCTGGCCCTGGTGAGCGGACATGCGACGAACGTTTCCACCATCGGGCATCTGTTCGGGCCGGAGGACGTGGTGATCCACGACCAGCTGGCGCACGACTGCATCGTCACCGGCGCGCGGCTGTCCGGGGCGCGGCGGCTCGTCTTTCCGCACAACGACCTGCGGGCGCTCGAGGAACTGCTGGTGCGGGAGCGACCGAAGGCCCGGCGCGCGCTGATCGCGATCGAAGGGGTGTACAGCATGGACGGGGACCTGGCGCCGCTGCCGGACGTGGTGGCGCTGAAACGCCGGCACGATGCGGTGCTGTTGATCGACGAGGCGCATTCCCTCGGAGTCATCGGGCGGTCCGGACGCGGGGCGGGCGAGTTTTTCGGGGTGGCGCGGGAGGACGTTGACCTCTGGATGGGCACGCTTTCGAAGGCGCTGGCGAGTTGCGGCGGCTACCTGGCCGGCGCGCCGGAGTTGATCGACTACCTCCGCTTCACGCTGCCCGGTTTTGTCTACAGCGTGGGGCTTCCGCCCGCGAATGCCGCGGCGGGTCTGGCGGCGCTCGAAGCGTTGCGCACCCGGCCGGAACTGGCCGCCACGTTGCAGGCCCGCGGGGACTTCTTCCGGGCGTTGTGCGTGGAGCGCGGCGTGAACATCGGGGCAAGTGCGCATTCCGCCGTGGTGCCCTGCCTCACGGGAAGCTCCGAGCGGGCGCTGCGGCTGGCTCAGGCGCTCGGTGAGCGCGGCATCAATGTGCAACCGATCTTCCATCCGGCTGTGGAGGAAGGCCGCGCCCGCCTGCGGTTCTTCGTCACGGCCGAGCACACGGAGGCGCAACTGCTCGCGACCGCGGACGCGCTGGCCGCGGAGCTGGCGGCGCTGGACCGGGTGACGGCGGCGTCCCGATGAGCGCGGACGTGCGGGTGACACCCGTTCGCAGCCACGCGGAGCGCGAGGCGTTCCTGCGTGTGCCGTGGCCCTTGTATCGCGACCGGCCGGAATGGGTGCCGCCGCTGCTCTCGGACCAGCGCCAGCTGATCGATCCGCGACGCGGTCCCTTCTTCAAGACCTCGGCGGCGGAATTTTTCCTCGCCCGCCGGGGCGGCGAGATCGTGGGGCGGATCGCGGCGTTCGAGAACCGTCCGCACCTGGAGGCGCATGCGGATGGAGCCGGCTTTTTTGGATACTTCGAGAGTCCGGATGACCCGGCGATCAGCGGCGCGCTGCTGCGGGCGGCGGAGGGCTGGCTGCGCGCGCGGGGGCTCACGGTCGCCCGGGGGCCCGCCAACTTTTCCATCTATGAGGAGGCGGGGGTGCTGCTGGAGGGCTTCGAGCACGCGCCGATGGCCGGCATGGCGTACACCCTGCCGTATTATCCGGCGCTGCTGGAGCGGGCCGGCTATGGAAAGGCGAAGGACCTGTACGTCTACCGGGTGTCGCGGGAGCAGGTGCGGATGGAGCGGGTGGCGCGGCTCGCGCAGGCGGCGGAACGGCTGGGGGCGGTCACCGTGCGCAACCTCGACATGTCGCGGCTGCGCGAGGAGGCGGATTTCCTGGCGCAGGTGTATGCGGAGGCGTGGCGCGACAACTGGGGGCAGGTGCCGATCAGCGCGGAGGAGTTTTACGACGCGTACAAACGCTATCGGTTCTTTCTGCGGCCGGAGCTGGTTTACCTGGCGGAGATCGACGGGGAACCGGCGGGTTACTTCGTGGCGATGCCCGATATGAACGTGCTGCTGGCCAAGATGAACGGCCGGTTATGGCCGACGGGCCTGTTTCATCTGCTGTTCGGGCGGGCGGGCATCCGGCGGTTTCGGCTGTTCATGATGGGGGTGCGGCCAAAATACCGGCGCGTTGGGCTGCCGCTGATTTTTCTGCGGCGTTGCCAGGAGGAGCTGGCGCGCCGGAACGCGGAGCTGCTGGAATTTTCGTGGGTGCTGGAAGACAACCATGAAGTGATCGCCGTGCTCGATCGAGTCGGTGCGGTCCGCGTGCAGACGCTGCGGCTGTATGAGCGGGACGTGGGAAGGGAAAGGGAAAGGGAAAGGGAAAGTGAAAGTGAAGGTGAGAGTGGGGGGGAGGCGTCATGACGGGGTGGGCGCGGGGGGTCGTGGGGGTGGGCGGCGCGGGGGGTTACCTGGGGCTGCACGCGATCCTGGGCGGGTTGCGCGCGGACCACGGGTGGTTTGCGGTGGGAGGGCTGGCGGCGTGGCTGGCGCTCGGAGCGCGCCGGGCGGAGGTGCGGGCGGTCGCGTGGTTCTTCATCCCGCTCCTGATCATGGGCGCGGTGTATGACGCTCAGCGTTACTGGGCCGATTCCCTCCGTGGGCCCATCCGGGTGCGTGAACCCCTGGCGTGGGAGCTCGCCTGGTTTGGCATCGATACGGCCGAAGGGTCGGTCACCCCGGCGCACTGGTGGAAGAGCCGGTCGCGCCCCGTGTTCGATGCGATCGCGGGCGCCGGTTATCTGCTGTTCATCCCTGCCTTTCTCGGCTGCGCGGCGTGGTGGCGCTTCAAGGAACGCCGCCTGGACGGGCAGCAGGTGATGTGGGCGTTGCTGGCGCTGAATCTCGCGGGCTACGCCACCTACCTGATCTATCCCGCGGCGCCGCCGTGGTACGTGGATTCCTACGGGCTGGGGCCGGCGAAGCTGGATGCGCTGCCTGATCCGGCTGGGACGGTGCGGTTCGATGCACTCTTCGGCGTGACCTGGTTTGCGGAGTATTATTCGCGCAACGCGAATGTGTTCGGGGCCATCCCGTCGTTGCACGTCGGACAGACCTTCCTGGCCGTGCTGTTTGCCCTGCGTTTCCGTTCGCTGCGGGTCGTGACCGGGTCCGTATGGCTGGTCGTGACGTTCGGGTCGGTGTATTTCAATCACCACTACCTCGTCGACGGGCTGGTGGGAATGGCGTTTGCGGTGGCGGCGTACGCGGTGGCGGGGGCGGGAAGGCCGGGGGGCCGGAGGGCCGGAGGGCCGGAGGGCCGGAGGGCCGGAAGGCCGGGGGGCCGGAGGGCCGGAGGGCCGGAGGGCCGGAGGGCCGGAAGGCCGGAGGGCCGGGGGCTGAAAAGCTGAAATGCTGAAAAGCTGAAATGCTGAAATGCTGAAAAGCTGAAAAGCTGAAATTGGCGGCGAAGGTCGCCGGATCTCACATTTCAAATCTCAAATCTCAAATCCCGGCGGAGCCGGGGAGGCCTTTACACCTTGAAGGTGTAGCTGGAGCCGGGGGCGCGTTCGAAATCGGGCGGGAAGGAGGCGCGCTTGTCGCTGAAGTAGCGGCTCCGGTAGTCGCCGGCGTCGGAGCGGTTGTACGTGAGGTACAGGTTGCGGCGGGGCCGGTCGGTGAGGTTCGGCGCGGACTGGTGCGGCGCAAAGCAGTCGAAGAAGATCAGATCGCCCGGCGCGGTGGGCACCTTCACAAACTCGACGCCCTGCAACTGCTCGGGCGTCAGCGGCTTCATCCGCTCCCCGATCCACCCGCGTTTGTGGTGGCCCGCGGCGAGTTCGAGGCAGCCGTTCTCCGCGGTGCTCGGATCGATGGTGACGAGGACGGAGATGAAATACGGAGCGTAGGAATCCCAGCCCGGCTGGATGTCCTGGTGCGGAGTGAAGCCCTGGCCGCCCGGCATCTTGAAGTTGATCTTTTCCTTGAACAGGACGGCGGGCGCGCCGAGCAGCTGGGCCGTCATCTCCGAAAGGCCGCGCGCACAGATCAGCGCGCGCAGGGTTTCATCCTCGTCCACGAAGTTCTCGATCCGCTGGAGAACGCGGCGGCTCGGGTCGGTGACGCTGGGTTCGAAATAGACCATCTCATGGCCGATCCGCGGCGGGCGGGCGGCTAGCGCGTCGATCGCGGTGCCGGCCGCGGCGATCTCCTCCGGGCTGAAGTAACCGCGCACGATCAGGCCGCCATCACGCTCGAAGTCGGCGATCTGGGCATCGGAGAGACGGGGAGGGAGGAGGGGCATGGTGAGGGGGCGGAGGCCTTGCCCGCTCGGGCAAAGCCAAGGGTGGGGGCGAGTGAGCGCGCGTGTCGCGGCGTTCGCGGGAACGCGGATCAGGGGTCGTTATCCCCCGCGGTGGAACATCTGGGCGGAGAGCTGCTCCTCCAGCGACTTGTGGGCGCGGACGGCGGCGAGAAAATCCGCCTTCGACAGCGCGTACATCAGGGCGGGCTCGGCGGCCTGGGCCGTGGCGTTGCGGGGCTGGTCCCGGAGGAGCGCCACCTCGCCGAAGAAGCCCCCCTCGGTCAGCCTGGCGACGGCGCGGGTCCCCGTCTCCGACTCGACGATGATGTTCACGCTGCCCTTGCCGATGACGTAGAACTTGTCGCCCACGTCGCCCTGTTTGATGATGTTCGCGCCCTCCCGGTACTCCTCCGCGCGCATCTTCTGCGCGACGTCGGTGAGGTCCGACGGGGTCATGTCCTTGAAGACCGCGCACTTCTTGAGGGCGGCGCAGATCACCATCGTCTCCTTCACGCGGATGTCGGAGACGATGCGGCCGTCGATCATGTTCACGATCCGGTCGGCCACATTCAGAATGCGGTTGTCGTGCGTGACGATCATCACGGCGGCGCCCTTCTCGTCGGCGAGCTGGCGGAGGAGCGTGACCACCTTGGCGCCCGATTCCTTGTCGAGCGCGGCGGTCGGCTCGTCGGCGAGGATGACCCGCGGCTGGTTGACAAGCGCGCGCGCGATGGCGACGCGCTGCCGCTGGCCGCCCGACAGATTGCGCGGCTTGTAACCCACGCGTTCGGCCAGCCCCACCTCACCCAGGATGGCGTCGGCGATCCGCGTGTGGTCGCGCCGCGGGGTGTCCGTGAGTTCGACGGCGACGCGCACGTTCTGCCGGGCGGTGAGCGACTCGAGGAGATTGTGCGCCTGGAAAATGAACCCGATGTTGCGCCGCATCTTGACCTGCTCCTCGGGTGAAAGGCCGGCGAGTTCGCGACCCCACACCTTGATGCTGCCCTCCTGCAGCCCGCGCAGCGTGCCGATCAACGTGAGCAGGGTGGTCTTGCCGGAACCCGACGGCCCGGTCATGATGACAATCTCGCCCTTGTGGATGACGAGGTTGTTGTCGTGGAGGGCCTGTTTGCGCGCCTCGCCCTTGCCGTAGTAGTGATTGACTCCGGTGACCTCGATGGCGACTTCGCGCGCGGTGAAAAGACTCATGGCAAAAAATCAGTAGAGGTCGGCGGGATCGGTGGCGTGCACCTTTTTCAGCGCCAGCCGGCCGGCGAGAAGGCACATGCCGGTGGTGAGGGCGAGTACGAGCAGGAGCCGCGGACCGCTGAGGTCCATGATCAGGCCGGTTTTCTCCTCGAGCAGATCGTAGAGGAGCCAGCCGACCCCGGCGCCGAGACCGTAGCCGCCGATCGAAAGGATCAGGGCCTCGTGCAGCACGAGCGCGGTCATGAAGCGGGGAAAATGGCCGATGGCCTTGAGCATCGCGAACTGCGGCAGGTGGTCGTTCACCTCGTTGAAGAGGATCTGGTAGCAGACGACGACGCCGATGGCGAAACCGACGACGAGACCCACGCCGAAGACGATGCCGACCGGCGCCTTGCGGGTGGTGATCAGCCGCTCGCGCTCCACCATCTCCCGCGGCGTCAGCACGTGCACCTGCGTGGGCAGCCGCTCCTGGATGCGGCGGCGGACTGTCTCGACGTCCTGGCCGGGCGCCACGCGGACCATGCCGAGATCGACATCCTTCGCCCGCTGGTTGGGCAGCCGCATGAAGTTGGCGGTGCTCAGGAACAGGTGGCCCTCGTAGGCGAAGTTCGGCCCCAGCTTGAACAGGCCGGCGACGCGCACCGGCCGGGTCGCCAGCCGCGACCGGGTGCCGGGCTCGACCACGCCCAGCTCGTAGCGCGCGCCCCGGTCGAACAGCACGGTGTCGGGAGCCCGCAGCTCGGTGCGGTGCGCGGTGATTTCCGGGATGTCCAGCATCGGGTCGTCCACGTCGGCGCCAATGATGAGGACGCGGTTGCGGCTGCCATCCTGGGGATTGAGCCAGTAGTTCGCGCTCAGGTAGATCGGCAGCGCCGCCGCCACGCCGGGGACGTCCCGCACCTGGTGGAGATAGACGAGCGGATACTCCGTGCCGGATTTCAGGTGCTCGGATTCGGGGTGGACGATGACGAGGTCGCTCCGCAACCGGACGGCGAGGTTGATCGAACTGTCGGTGACGCCGTTGAGGAAGCCCAGCTCGGCGAACATGACCACGACGGCGAAGGCCACGCCGACCACCGACAGCGCGAAGCGGCCCGGCCGGTCCGAGAGGATCCGCCACGCGAAGATGAACTGATGGAGGAACCACATCGTCAGAACAGCGAGGCCGGATCGGCCTTGCGGATTTTCCAGAGGGAAAGGACGGCGGCGATCGCGCACATCAGCAGCGCGAGCGCGAGGACGAAGCCGGCGCGCCGGGCGTCCATGTGCAGCGGGAAGCCGGACAGCTCCCGGCCGACCCGGTAAAGCAGCCAGGCGAGCCCGAGGGAAGGCAGGTACGCGAGCAGCGCGTAGATGAGCCCCTGCTGGATGCCGATCCCGTAGATTGACTGGTTGGGGTAGCCCAGGGCCTTCAGCGTCGCGAATTCCCCGATACGCTTGCTCATCTCGCTCGCGAGGATCTGGTACAGGATGGCGGCGCCGGCGGCGAAGGCGACGATCATGCCCACCTGGAACATGATGCCGACCGGCTTCACCGACAGGAAATAGTGCTGTTCGCGGGCCATCACCTCGTCCTTGGTGACGATGACCACGTCGGCGGGGAGCTTCGCCCGCAGGTCGCGCGTGACGTCATCCCGGTTCGCGCCCGGCGCGAGCTTGATCAGCCCCAGGTTGGCGCTGCGGGCATTCCACGGCCCCTGCACCCGCACATAGGTCTCGTCGCTCACGATCGCGCTGCCGTCCGCGAGCAACCCCAGCCCCAGCTCATAGCTGCCGGTGATCTGGCCGGGCTGCCCGTTCAGCACGCAGCTTTCGCCCACCGACCAGGGACCGTAGCTGGGGCGCGCCTTGCGGTCGACCAGGGCGGCCATGGTGGGGCGCACGGTGGTGAGCTGGCGGTTGATCTCCGGGTCGACGAACGCCTGGGAGTCGGCGGGCACGCCGATGAGAAACCCGTTGGCCGTGTCGTTGGTGCGCGGGTTGCGCCACTCGAAGCCGTCGACCAGCACACGGGTCACCCGGGCCACGCCGGGGACCGAGCTGGCCTGGACCAGGCGGAGCCGGTCGAAGGGCTCGCTGCGCGGCAGCGTGAGGTAGGTGCGCGAATGAATCACCAGGTCGAAGTCGAGGACGGCGTAGATGATCGAGACGTTCGCCCGCGCCGCGCCCAGGAACCCCGCCTGCATGAAGATCAGGAGCAGGGCGAACGTGATGCCTCCGACGGCCGTCGCGGTGCGCTTCGGCTGCTGGATGGAATTGAACCAGGCGATCGGGGTGCGCACGGAGGAACGGAGTTCCGGTTCTGGGTTTTGAGTTTCGGGTTTTGGTTTGGCCAACCGGGAACCCCAAAACCCAAAACTCAAAACGGTTATTTAGAGGTCGATCACCACGTCGACCTGCAGGAAGACGAGCCGGTCGAGGGGGGAGGCTTCATCCATGCGGACGATCACCTCGACGATCCGGCTGTCGTTGTTCTGGTTCGGGTCCATCGAGTGAAGGCTGTTGCGGTAGATCAGCTGGCTGATGGACGTGACGGTGCCGGACATCTTTTTCGGCAGCGCGGCGGAGGAGACGGTCACCTTCTGGCCGGTCTTCACCTTCAGGGCGTCGGCCTCGTACACCTCGGCGATGACGATCATCTCCGACGTATCCGCGAGCTTGAACAGCTCCTGGCGGCCCACCTGGCCGCCCTGGCGGGCGAGCGTCTTCAGGACCTGGCCCTTGATGGGCGAGCGCACCTCGGCGAGCGCGAGTTGGGCGCGCGCGGCGGCGACCTCGGCTTCGGCCGCCTGGAGCACGCGGCCGGTTTCGCGGCGGGCGGCGTCGAGCGCCTGCCGGGCCTCGAGCAGCTTCACGCGGCTGCTCAGCCGCCCCAGCGTGCGCTGCTCGATCTGGTCGGGGGAGATGAATTCGCTCTCGCGGGCGGAATTGATCCGGGCGAAGCGGTCCTCGGCGGACTTCGACTCCGCGTCGGCCGCCTCCACGCGGGCCTGCGCCACGGCGAGGTCCTGCTGGGTGGTGGTCCGCAGCGTCGCCAGGTCGGCCTCGGCGCGGGCGAGCCGGTTGACGGCCTCGTTGCTGGAGGAAAGGCGCGCGAGCGACTGACCGGCCTCCACGGTGGCGCCTTCCGGCGCGCGCAGCTCGACGACGATGTCGCCGGGCACGCCGCTCACGTCGACGATGCCGGAGCGGGGCAGCACCCGGCCGAGGGCGGTCAGCGTCTCGGCGACGAGCGGGGTGCCGGCGACGAGCAATCCGGCGCAGCAGGCGAGCAGCAGGTTATTTTTCATCGGGCGGGACGGCGAGGTTGGTGAGTTGGAAGGAGTGGTCGGCCTGTTCGGCGGTGAAGATCTCGCCCACGGCGAAGCGCAGCCGCGCCACGGCGATGGCGTAGCCGGCCTGCGCGTCGATCTCGGCGAGGCGGGCGGAGCTGAGGAGGTTCTCGAGGTTGATCACGTCGAGCACGGAGGACTCGCCGGCCTTGAGCTTCTGCTGTTCCTGGTCCACCGCCTGGCGGGCGATATGGGTCGTCGCGGTGGCGTTCTCCATCATGCCGGCGCGCAGCCGGACGGCGGCGAGGGCGCTGCAGACCTGGGCGGCCACGTCGCTCTGCGCCTGGGCGGTCTGAAGCTCCGCCTGCCGGCGACTGGCGCGCCGCTCCCGCAGGAGGCCCTTCTGGTAGGTGTTGGTGACGGGCCACTCGAGGGCGACGTTGACCTCGCCGTTGGCCCCGGTGAGCCGGCGGGACAGCGGGGTGAGCAGGTGATCGTTGCGGCTCAGCCCGGCGTAACCGGCGCGAACGCCCAGGTCGACCCGCGGCTTGAGGTCGAGCTCGGCCTGGCGGGTGAGGATCTGGAGCGGGACCTCGCTCTGGCGGAGCGCCAGGTAATCCGCGCGCTGGTTGAGCGCGCGGGTGACCCAGCGCAGCCGGGCCTCCTGGTCGCGGTCGGCCTCGCTGGCGATGGCGGCGGCGGGCAGCGGGTCGGAGGGGAGCGTCGCGGCCGCGATGCCGTCGGCGCCCAGGCCCATCGTGCGGCTGAGCTCGAACCGGGCGTCGAGCGCCGTGATTTCGGCGTCCTGCCGGCTGGTGGACTTCTGCCGCAGGTTGGCTTCCGACTGCAGCATGAAGGACGGGGGGAACATGCGGGTGTCGACGAGGACGCGGATGCCCTCGTGGAGGCGGCGGGCGCGTTCCTCGTCGTCGCGGCGGACGTCGAGGGCGGCCTCGGCGGCGCGGGCAAACCAGTAGGCCTGGGCGGTGGCGAAGACCTGGGCGGCGAGCGTGTGGCGGTAGAGGAGACGCGCGACCTCGACGTCGCCGCGGGCCGCGGCCTCGGCCGCCCCGGAGCTGTCCTGCCCGAGGCCGCGCAGCAGCGGCACGACGATCTGCAGATTGAGCTGGGAGGCGCCGAGCGTCGGCGAGGCCGGCGATTCGTGCTCGGGGATCGCCACGTCGACCGAGGGCTGCACGACGATGCCGTTGCGCAGCCGGTGGGCGGCCCCCACGGAATATGCGGTGGTGTTGCTGGCGGCGACCGCGTCGCGGCCGAGCCCGTCGACGTACGGAGTGCGTTCGCGGATACGGGAGGCGCCGGCGGTGACGATCCAGTCGAAGGCGCCGCTGGCCTGCTCGCGCGTGCCTTCGCGCCGGTCGATCTCAGCTTCGCTGATACGCACGGCGGGGCTCTGCGTCAGCGCGCGCTGCGCGGCGGCGTCGAGCGTGAGGGGAGTGGAGGGGACGGCGGAGGTGGGTTCGCCGGCGTGCAGGGCCTGGGACAGCGTGAGAAGCAGGAACAGGTGGCTGCACGAAGAAGCTGGAAACTTCATGCGGGCGCGATGCTCGGGTGGTTTCCCCGGGCAAGTCAACGCCGCGCAGGACCAATACCATTGACGGGGCCGCGGCCGGGCGCTGAGTTTTGCCCCGCTTGAGTGCTCCCGCTTCCCCCCCAGCTCCCACGGCGGTGATCCTTGCGGCCGGCCTGGGCTCCCGGCTGCGTCCCGTGGTGGCCGACCGGCCGAAAGGCTTTGTCGACGTCGCAGGCGAACCGCTGATCGCCCGCTCGACGCGGCTCCTGCGCGCGGCGGGCGTGACCGACTTCGTCCTCGTGGTCGGCTGGCGGGCGGAGCACTACCGGGAATGGGCGGCGGCGCAGCCCGCGACGGTGCGGTGTATCGAGAATCGTGAATACGCCACGACCGGCAGCCTGCGCTCCCTGATCCTGGGCCTCGAAAGTAGCGGGGCGCGCGACGTGGTGCTGGTCGAATCAGATTTGCTTTTCGAGGCCCGGGCGGCCCGCGCCGTCGCCGGCGGCCCGCCCCGGGACGTCATCCTGCTGAGCGGGCCGACCCGCAGCGGCGACGAGGTCTGGGCGTATGGCCGGACGGATGGACGGCTGCGGCGGCTGACGAAGACGGCGGAGCCGGGCGTGGAACCGCGCGGGGAACTGGTGGGGCTGTCACGGATACACGGGCCCGCGCTCGACGCGCTGCGCGCCGCGGCTTTCGCCCTGCCGGCGGAGGCGCACTATGAGGACGGCCTCACGGCGATCGCGGCGGAACAGGCCATTGCCTTGCAGAAGGTCGACGACCTGGCGTGGTGCGAGATCGACGACGCGGCCCACCTCGAGCGGGCCCGGCGGGAAGTCTGGCCGCGGATCCGGGCGCGCGAGGAAGGCGGGCCGGCCGGCCAGGCGGCCGGCGGAGTTGCCGGCGACGTTCCCCGGAAGATTCTCCTGAACCCGGGGCCGGCGACCACCACGGATCAAGTCAAACGTGCCCTGGTGGTCCCCGACATCTGCCCGCGAGAGCGCGACTTCGGCGACCTGGTGCGGGCCGTGCGCGCGGACCTGCTGGCCGTGGCCGACGCCGATCCGGCGACGGCGACGGCGGTCCTGCTGGCCGGTCCGGGGACCGCCGCGATGGAGGCCGCGATCGGCTCGCTGGTGCCGCGGGAAGGCCGGCTGCTGGTGGTGGAAAACGGCGCGTACGGGCAGCGCGCCGGCGAGATCGCCGCCACGCTGGGGGTGCCGGCGCACGTGTGGCGGGTGCCGTGGACGCACCGTCCGTCGCCGGAGGAATTTGCGCAGCAGCTCGACGGCGGCGCCGGGCCCTTCACCCATGCATTCTGGGTGCACCACGAGACGACCACGGGTTTGCTGAACGGCTTTTCCGACCTCGGCGCGGTCTGCCGCGCGCGGGGTGTCACCTCCCTGGTGGATACCATGTCCTCGTTCGCCGGCGTGGAGCTGTCGCTGCGCCGCAGCCCGGTCGATTTCGTGCTGAGCAGCGCCAACAAGTGCCTCCAGGGCATGCCGGGCGTGAGCTTCGTCATCGGTCCGCGCGAGGCGATCCTGGCCGCACGCGGGCGCCGGACCTATTCGCTCGATCTGGCGCGGCACGAGACGGCGCTGGCCGGCGGGCAGTTCCCGTTCACTCCGCCGGTGCAGGTGGTTTATGCCCTCCGGGCCGCGCTGCAGGAGACGCTGGCCGAGACCGTCCCGCAACGCGCGGCGCGGTACCGCGCGTGTTATCGCGCCCTGCTGGACGGGATGCTCCGGCTGGGCTTCGACCCCCTGCTGCCGCGGGAACTCCATTCCGGTCTGCTCACCGCGTTCCGGCTCCCGGACTGGCCGGGTTTCACCTTCGAGGCGCTGCACGACCATCTCTACGTGCGTGACGTGACGCTTTACCCCGGCAAACTCCCCGGCACGGAAACGTTCCGCGTCGCGAACCTCGGCGCCCTCACCCCGTCGGACCTCCACCATTTCGTCCAGCTCGTGGACGCATTTCTCCATGCGAAATAGGCCTGCCCATCTTCTCAGCAAGACCCGTCAGCTGCGCGCGCTGCTGGATCCCGCGGAGCTCTCCTTCCTGCTCGAGGCGCACGACGGGTTGTCGGCGCGGATCGCGGAGGAGGCGGGGTTCGCCGGCGTGTGGGCGAGCGGGCTGGCGATTTCGTCGGCCATGGGCGTGCGGGACAACAACGAGGCCAGCTGGACCCAGGTGCTGGAGGTGGCGGAGTTCATGGCGGATGCGACCCGCGTGCCCATCCTGCTGGATGGCGACACCGGCTTCGGCAACTTCAACATCTTCCGCCGCGTGGTGCGGAAACTGGAGCAGCGCGGGATCGCGGGTGTGTGCATCGAGGACAAGATATTCCCTAAGACGAACAGCTTCCTGCGCGGCGCCGCCCAGCCCCTGGCGGAGATCGACGAGTTCTGCGGCAAGCTGAAGGCCGGCCGGGACGCGCAGCTCGACGCCGATTTCGTGATCGTGGCGCGGACGGAGGCGCTGATCGCGGGGTGGGGCGTGCCCGAGGCCTTGCGCCGCGCCGAGGCGTATCGCCTCGCCGGCGCGGACGCCATCATCGTGCACAGCGCGCAGTCGCGGCCGGACGAGATCTTCGGGTTCCTCGAGGCGTGGGCCGGGCGTCATCCCGTCATCCTGATTCCGACGAAGTATTACACGACGCCGACGGAGTCGTTTGCGCAGCGGAAGGTTTCCGCCCTGATCTGGGCCAATCACCTCCTCCGCGCCTCGCTGACGGCGATGCAGGTCACGGCCGCGCGCATCGCCCAGGATCGTTCCGTGATGGGGGTGGAGGAATCGATCGCGCCGCTGGCCGAGGTGTTCCGGCTGCAGGGCGACGACGAGCTGCGTGCGGCCGAACAGGTGTATCTTTCGGCCGCGGCCGGCGACACCCAGGCGGTGATCCTCGGGGCGACCCGCGGGAGCGGTCCGCTGGAGGCGCTCACCACGGAGAAGCCGAAGACCCTGCTGACGGTGGGCGGGGTGACCCTGCTGGAGCGGCTGTGCCGCAACTGCGAAGCGATCGGGGTGCGTCAGCTGGCCATCGTGGGCGGCTACCGCGCGGATCGACTCGTCCGGCCCGGCTTGAAGGTGTTCGTCAACCCCGTCTGGGAGCAGACGGGCGAGGTCGCGTCGCTGGCGTGCGCGCGCGAGGTGCTGCGCGGAGCCGGTCTGATCGTGTTCGGCGATGTGTTCTGCCGGCGCCACCATCTGCAGCGACTGCTGCTCGATGCCGACGACGTGGTGATTGCCGTCGACCGTTCGATCCGGCGCGGGGAGGGGCATCCCCGCTCGCGGGATCTCGTCCGGGTGAAGAGCGTGGACCATCCCGACCCCGCCCTGGCGGAAGAGGCGGAGCTGGTCGCGGCCGCCAATTCCAACGACTTCGAGCAGTTTGACGGCGAGTGGATCGGCGCGATGAAGGTCTCGGCCCGCGGAGCCGCCTGGATCCGGGAATATCTCGAGGCGCTTCCGCCGGCGCAGCTGGCGAAGGCCCAGCTGGTCGACCTCCTGCAGGCGATGGTGGACCGGGGACAGAAGGTGAAAGTGCAGTTCGTCGCGGGCGACTGGCTGAGCGTCGAGTCGCTGGTGGATCTGACGCGCGCCGGCAATCTCTAGCCCGCTCATGTTGCACGCCACCGAGTTTCTGACGGGCTGTCACGAGCGCGGGTTTCGCTTCATCTCCGGCACGCCGTGTTCGTACCTGAAGCCGTTGATCAATGCGGCGATCGATGACGGCCGGTTCGTTTTCCGCGATGCGGTCAACGAAGGCGACGCGGTGGCCATGGGTGCGGGCGCGGTGCTCGGAGGTGCGCAGGCGATGGTCATGTTCCAAAACTCGGGACTGGGCAATGCGGTCAATGCGCTGACCTCGCTCTGTCGGCCTTTCCGGGTGCCGGTGCTGCTGATTGTCACCCACCGGGGTGAACCCGGCGGCGAGCAGGACGAGCCCCAGCACGAACAGATGGGGCGGATCACGACCGGGCTGCTGGACACGATGGAGATTCCCTGGGCGCGCTTTCCCGCGGCGACGGCCGACGTGGCCGGCGTCCTGGACCGGGCGGTTGCGGAGATGCGGGAACACGGCCGGCCTTTTGCGCTGGTCATGAGCAAGGACGCCGTCGCGCCGCATCCCCTCGCGACGCGGGCGGCGCCCGGCGCGACCGGGGAGCGGACCCTGCACTTTACGGAGCGCTGGTCGCGGGGGATGGCCGAGCGGATGACGCGCACCGAGGCGTTGCAGCTGGTCCGCGCGACGCGGCGCCCCGGAGAGGCTCTCGTCGCCACCACCGGGTACACGGGCCGTGAATTGTACGCGCTGGGCGACGACCCATGGAACCTCTACGTGGTCGGCTCCATGGGTTCGGCGAGCGCGCTCGGTCTCGGGCTGGCGCTGCAGCAGCCGGGACGTCCGGTGACCGTGATCGACGGAGACGGAGCCCTGCTGATGCGGATGGGCAATCTGGCCACGCTCGGCGCCTACGCTCCGCCGACCTTGCGCCATGTGGTGCTGGACAACGAGGCGCATGATTCGACCGGCGGGCAGTCCACCGTGAGCGGCGGCGTGTCGTTTGGCGCCCTGGCGCAGGCGTGCGGGTACCGGCGGGTGGTCGCGATCGACGATCCGGGGGAGCTGGCGTCGCTGCTGAGAGCGCCGCAGGGCGAGACGGAATCCCCCGGCGCCCGGGAGACCGGGCCGGAGTTCTTTCATGTGCGGATCAAGCCCGGCGCGCCGGAAAAACTGCCGCGCCCGCGCGTGACCCCGGCCGAGGTTTTCCGCCGGCTGCAGGGCTGGCTCCAGCCCCAGCCCCCACCGGGGAACGGGGTCCCCGGGCTGCCCGGGTAGCCGTGCGCATCCTGCTCACCAGTCCGTACGATCTGGCCGTGCCGGGGGGCGTCAATCGGCACGCCCTCGACCTGCTCGCGGGGCTGCTCGAGCGCGGTCACGAGGTGAAGCTGGTCGGGCCTGCGTCCGCTCCGGTGGATCCGCGCGGCGGACACGTGCTGACCGTCGGCCGCGTCTGGACGGGCGCCTTCAACGGGGCGGTGAGCCGCGTGACCCTGCAGCCCGGCATCGCCGGGCGCGTGCGACAGCTCGTGCGCGGCTTTGCCCCGGAGGTGGTGCACACCCAGGAACCCTTCCTGCCGGCCCTGAACACCTTCGCGCTTCTGTTCGCGCGCGGCGCCCGCCGGGTCGGCACCTTCCACACCTACGCGGAGGCGAACCGGGGCTACCTCTACGCCTGGCCCTGGTGCAACTGGGTGAACTCGCTGCTCGACGTGCGGATCGCCGTTTCGGCGGCGGCGCGCGATTTCGCGGCGGAGTATCATCCGGCCGACTACACGATTGTGCCGCACGGCATCCGACTTCCCGACGGAGCGCGGGCGCCCGCCGGCGAGGCGGGCCGGGGACCGGTCCGCGTGCTGATGGTCGGCCGGATCGGTGAGCCGCGCAAGGGCTTCGGGGTGCTGCAGGCGGCGTGGGCCCAGGTGGACGCGCGGGCGCCGGGGCGCTTTCGGCTGGCGGTGGCGGGGCCGGACGCGCCGGTCAGGTCGGAGCTGCCCATCGACTGGCTCGGCCGGTTGTCGGAGGCGGAGCTTTCGGCCGCGTACGCGGCGGCGGATATCGTCGTGGTGCCGTCGATCGGTGGCGAAAGCTTTGGTCTGGTCGGACTGGAGGCCCTGGCCCACGGCACGCCCGTGATCGCGTCGCGTATTCGCGGATACGCGGATTGGCTCGGGGGCACCGCCGCCGCGCAGCTGGTGCCGCCGGCCGATCCGGGCGCGCTCGCCGCCGCGCTCCTCGCGTGGGCCGAACCTGCCGCGCGCGCGGCGGCCGCGGCGGCGACCCGCGCGGTGGCGGCGCGATTTGCGCGTGACCGGCAGGTGGAGCGGATGCTCCGGCTCTATGGCGCCGGCGCCGCCGAGCCCGATCCGTGCAGAACCGGGAACCGCGTGCCGGGCGCAGCGAGATCAGCCGTCCACGCGGATTGACCCGCCTTCCCGTGATTCAGGCCGGGGCTGGTTTCGCTGCGCCCGGCATGCGTGGTTCCTGCTGCATCCTTCCGGTTCAGGCACGTTGCTCGAACGAGCTCGGCTCCGGGCAGAGGGTCTCGAGGTACGCGCGCACGAGTGACACCACCGTCGGATCGGGCGTGTCGCCCATGTCGTCGTTGAGGCAGAGGAAGCGGGGCCGGCGGGCGGCCAGCCGGGCCAGCGCGCGACGCTCCGCCGCGGGGTTGGCGCGCACCTTGTGGAAGGCGGCGTACCGCAGGTAACGCCAGGAGGGCTCCGCCACCGCGCGGTCCCGCGCCCGCGTCAGCATGTACCAACGGTAGAGCCGGTCCGGGCGCAGGTCGTCGGGCGCGCGAAAGCGGTGCTGGAGGTGGGCGCGCATCTCCCCGGGGGCGAGGGCCTGCATCTCCCGCCACCCCCGGCGTTCGATCAGCAGCGGTCCGTGTTCGAGCAGGCCGAGCGAGAGCCACTGGTGCTCGTACACGCGGTGACGGAAACGCTCGCCGGCGACCGTGCCGGCCACGCGGATGCGGCCGTCGGGGGTGAAGAAGTCGGCCGTGGTCACGGGGCCGCCCAACAGGTAGTCGTCGTTCAGATACACGAACCGGTCGGAGAGCCCCGGCAGCCGGTCGAGGAAGCACTCGATGACATTGCTGTTGAACGTGGGGAGCACCCCGGGCTCGGTGATGACCTCGTCGTGGTGGACGATCCGCAGCCGGGGATGATCGCGGCGCAGCCACGGCGGCACCTGCGGCCGGCAGGTGAAGAGGTACACCTGGCGCAGCCACGGCGCGAACCGCTCCAGCGAACGCAGGCTGTAGCGCAGGCCGTCGAACGCGTCGCGGAAACGCTCGGGATTGACGTCCTGCGGACGCGCCGCGTGCCGGCGCACCTCGGCGACGTAGTCGGACCGCGCGCCGTCGACCCAGGTGTAAACGGCGTCGATGGGAGCGGGTGCGGGCATGCAGTTCCAACGGGGTCAGAAGTCAGGGGGACGATCGAGCGGAAAGTGGGTTCGGCGGCGAGGTGGAGAGGGTACCGGCTGAAGCCGGTACCCCGGTGGATTGACGCGCGCGCCGGCGTCCGGCTTCATGGCCGCGATGCCCCACTCCTCCTCCAGATTCGCGCGCTGGCGCTGGGCGCTGGGGGCGGGCCTCGGCCTGCTCGCGGGGGCGGCGGCGGTGATGGTCCTGCAGGCGCCGGGCGTGCGCGGCACCCTCGAAGCGGCGCTGGCGTGGATCCGCGAGGCCGGTCCCGCCCCGTACTTCACGGCGATGGCGCTCGTGCCCGCTCCGCTCGCTTGGTTCACGCTGCCGGCGGGCCCCGCGTTCGCCGGTACCCTCGGCCTGGCAGGGGTGGTCGCCGCCGCGCTCCTCGCGGTCGCGGTGCAGATCACCTGGTGCTACCTCGCGGCCCGATACTGGTTCCGCCCGCCGATCGAACGGTGGCTGCGCGCGCGCGGGCACATCATTCCGACCGTGGGGGAGGGGAACGCCGTGGCGGTGATCCTGATGGTGCGGCTCGTGCCCGGGCCGCCGCTCCCGCTGCAATGCTGCCTGCTCGGCCTGGCGCAGGTCCCTTTCGGCCCCTACTGGCTCGTGTCGTGGCTGCTCACGGTCCCGTGGGTGGTCGGCGGCGTCGTGTTCGGCCGGGGTGTGCTGGGGGGCAATGTCGTCGCCCTGGCCTCGGGGGTGAGCGTGCTCGCCGCGGCCTCCGTCGCGGTCTGGTGGTGGCGCCGGCGAATGGACCGCCCGGTCGCATGAACAGCGGCTGGCTCATTGGCGGGGCGGCCCTGGCCGTCGCCGCGGCGTATCGCTGTGCCTGCCAGCTCACCGGCGAAGAGCTGGCGCAGGCGTGGTGGGACGAACGCGAGCTCGCGCGGCAGGAACTCCCGGAACTCGCGGCCCGGTTCGCGGGCAATCCCCGGGTGGCGGACATCGTGGCGACCCTGACGTCGATCCCCAGCCGGCTTCACCTGCTGCCGTTCACCTTGAAAAGCCTGCTGCGGCAGACCGTGCGGCCGCGGGAGATCCGACTTTGCCTGCCGGAGTGGTCGGCCCGCGAACAGTGCGCCTACGCGATTCCGCCCTGGCTCGCGGAACTGACCGCGGTGACCGTGACGCGTTGCCCCGACGAGGGGCCCGCGACGAAGTTCCTGACCACGCTGGGGAGTGTCGGGCCCGACCAGGCGGTGTGGGTCGTGGACGACGACCGTGTGTATCATCCGCGCTATCTGGAGCGGATGGAGTCGCTGGCGCGGAGCCACCCCGGGGAGATCCTGGCGGGCGCCGGCTGGTCCGTGCCCGCAGATCGCGTGGACCGACCGACGACGCTCCGGGCGCGCTGGCGCCAGGAACCCTACGTGCCGCTTCGCGCGAACCAAGTGACGACCGCGCGCCGCGTCGACGTGGTCCAGGGGGTTCATGGCTACCTGGTGCGGCCCCGGTTCTTCGACCTCGAGGCGCTGGGGGATTTTACGCCGGCGCCCCCGGCGGTGCGCTACGTGGACGATGTCTGGATCAGCGCCCACGCGAAGGCACCGCGGGTGGTGCGGCCGATGGCGCTCCCGTTCACCGATTACAAGCCCTGGCGGACCTGGCGCGCGGTGGATCGCTCCAGCCTCGGCCGGAACGTCAACCGCTCGGCCCGCGCGGAGGATCGCGGTAATTCGATCGCGCTGCGTTATTTCGAGGGGAAGGGGTGGCTGGAGTGCGGGAGCGGGAAGGGTACCGGCTGAAGCTGGTGCTACGGGATGAGGCGGCCGGTCAGCGTATGCAGATAGCTGATGCGGTCGCGGGTGTCGCAGGCGACGAACCCGTCCGCGACGGCGAGGTGATGCAGCGAACGCGTCGTGGCGAGCGTGAGGAGCGGATGGGGACCGGACCAGGGCGCCTCTTCGCAACGCTCGGGGGTGAGCGTGGTCACCTGCAGCCAGTGCACGCGTTCGCCGTAGTAGCGCTCGCTGCTGTGAATGGGACGGAGGAGATTCTGGGTTTTGGGTTTTGAGTTTTGGGTTATGGCCAGCTGCACCAGCGGGCCGGCGTTGCGGCCGTAGGAGTGGGGGCGGTGGGCATGGCGGCGTTCGGCGTTGACCGGGTGGGGTGTCCATTCGCCCTCGAACAGGTCGGCGGCATGGAACACCGCCAGCGCGCGGCCCGTGCCGGAGTCGCCGGAGCGGGTGGACGTGAACAGGTACCAGCGGCCCTCGTGGTGGACGAGGGTCGAATCCGCCGCATCCACGTCGGCCAGCAGGCGCCGGCGCAGGCGCCAGCGGTGGGGAAACTCGACGCACGAGTAGAGGTCGACCGTGCGCTGCCGGGACGTTTCCGGCACGAGCAGCCATTCGCCGGCATGGCGGAAAACGAAGGGAAAGGAAAGATGCTCTCCCGGCACGTCGAGCGCCCGGGGAGCGCCGAACGCAAAGCCGCCGGCCGGGAGTGGGTTGACCGGCAGCGCGAGCAGCCGCCCCGCGTTGTGGGCGTAGCGGTATTCCTCCACGAACAACCAGGCCTGCCCCTCATGCACCGCGGGGAAAGGGTCCGCGTAGTAGCGGTCGGGTGGGGCGGGCACGGGCTGCAGGTCGGCCGTCGTGCGGCCGAGCAGCACGGTGAAGTGCTCCTTCGGATACCGGTGCCAGCCGTCGACCCGGCGTTGTTTGGCGGCGCGGAGGCGGAGGGCGGCGCGGTCGGCGCGCTTGGCGACGGCATACGCGAGTCGCACCGCAGGATCGGCCGCCGTGGGCACGGCCGGGGCCACCTTGTTCCGGGTGGTCAACCAGCGCACGGGGGCGGCGCAGCTGATGTCGATTTCGCCGGGGTTGACCCGCAGCCGGCCCTCGCGTTCGGCACGGTAGATCAGGAGGGAGAGCAGGGCCTGCTCGGGACGGTGGCGCGCGTTGAGCGGATGCCAGCAGGTGGGATCGTCCGCGCAGCCGCGCCACTCGGCGAGCAGCGCCGCGGCGGCGGGTTGACGAAGGTCGAAACCAACGACGCCGGCGGCCCGTTCGGGTCGGTGGAGAATCTCGAGCGGCGCGCGCAGCCGGCTCCAGATCCCAGGCTCGCAGCGGTCCTGCAGAGCGGACTGGCCGGCGAGGGTGTAGACGCCGTACTCGCGGATCGCGGCGTCCACCTCGTCCAGCGTGTCCTGCAGCAAGGTGGCACTGTCGAGCCACAGAAGACGGGCGGGGGCGGGCTGGACGTGGGCCGCGGCCGCGATGACGACCGGCTTCCAGGCGTAGGTCCGTGCGGCCACGGCGGCATGGGGTGGCAGGTCGGGCGCGTCCAGCCACCGCACCCAGGGAAAATCGCGCTCGAGGCGCCGGCGATCGGCGGGCGCGAGCCCGAGATCGAAGGCGAGAACCGGGTGTCTGGCCGGCACGCCGTGCCGCTCCGCGCTGCGGAAAAACTGCCAGAGCGTGCGGCCGTAGAGGGCCGAAGCCGCGGTGACCACGGCCAGCGCATCGGAAGACGTCGTCACGCGCGGATCCATTGGGTCCATTGTTGAGCCCGCGCCTCCCAGGTGTGCTGTTGTGCCAGCTGCACGCGCGCGGGGTAAGCCGGGTCCACGAAAGCCCGGTCGTGATGCGCCCGGAGCGCGGCAATCAGTTCGTCGGCTGACTGAAAATAGGTGAGTTGGGGCGCCAGTTCGCGCACCTGCCGGCAGCCGTCGGTGGCCAGGAGGGGCGCCGGGTGCGGCAGGTGCAGGAACAGCCGCACGGCGCTGCCGAGGGGATTCGTGCTGCGGTCGCTGTAGGGGAGGACGGCCAGGTCGAGCGCTGCGGCGTGGTCGAGCATCGCGGCAAAGGGCACCCGGCCGGTGAGGTGAACCCGGGGATGGTTTTGCAGCCGCGCGATCCGGACGCGGTCGTCCGGCACCACCTCCGCCGGCTCGAGATCCCCCACGAAGACCCAGTGCAGCCGCGGTTCGGCCTCCACGGCTGCGAGCAGCCAGTCCAGCCGCAGCCGGCTCGAGACGCGGCCCAGCACGCCGACCAGCGGCGCATCCGGACGCAGACCCAGCCGCTGCCGCAGGGCGGTGCGGGCGTGCTGCCGCGTGGCGGGATGGGCACTGCGCGCGAGCCACGAGGCGGGAATGGCATTGGGGCAGACCGTGACCCGCGTGCGGCGCCCGACCTGGGAGGAGAGTTTCGCGGCCAGCCCGGTGGACACGGCGACGACATGGTCCACCGTCTGGAGCACGTTCCTTTCCGCTGCGGACCAGTCCCGCCCGTAGGTCTCGTAGTCATCGATGGCGTAGTACATCCGCCGTTTGCCGCTCAGTTCCGGCAGGAGTGCGGCCTGGTCCGGACGGGTGAGCACGACGGTGGTGGCGTGCGGCGCGCCCGCGCAGGCGCGGCGCGCGTGCCAGGTCCGCCAGGGGTGGCGGCCGAGGGCCAAAGGCAGGATGCGCGCGGCCGGTTGCTCCCGCGGCAGCAACCCGAAAAGCCACCGGCGCAGATCGGCGGCGTCCAGTCCCCAGCAGGTTTGCAGGGCAACGCGTTCGCCCAAGGCCTCCCGCCACGGCGAGAACACCGGGTGGTTGCCGGCGGCGAAGGCAATGACCTCGGCCGAGGCGGGTGAGGGGGGGACGCGGGACATGGCGGCGGGATGCGGGAAGCGCGATTCGAAGGGAGGAAGCCGCGCACCGCGATGCAGAACGCTGACGGCGACGTGAAGACGGACCGCGGGCTCCCGAGCGCAGCGACCCTGAGAACGCGGCCTGCCGACGGCCTCTTCGCTGGACTTTGGGGGCGGGGATGGCACCTGTGTTGGGCATGTCCCCCCTGGAGCGCCCGCGGTTTTCGCTCGCGTACACGACCGCGCGGCCGACGTGGATCCCGGGGGTTGTGGACCGGTGGCGGGAGCGGGCGCGGTCTCCGGCCGCAGTGGAAGTCGTCATCGCCGTCGACGCTCCCGACGAGGATGCGGCCCGGGCGATGCTGGGGGGCGCTGAACCCCGCCCGGATTCCGCGCCGCGGCTGGTGGTGAACCGCGGACCCCGCACCTGTGTGGCCGGCTGGAACGAAGCGGCCCGCGCGACCACCGGCGACGTCCTGATCGCGGTGGCCGACGACTTCGACCCGCCCGACCACTGGGACGAGGCCCTGGCGGCGGCGGCGCCCGGCGCGTGGTGGCGGCAGGACCGGGTGGTCGCGGTGGCCGACGGGAACAAGCCCGACGTGTTCACCCTGGCGATCCTCACCCGCCCGCGGTATCAACGTTTTGGGTACCTGTTTCATCCCGCCTACGCGTCGATGTACTGCGACACCGAGTTCACCGCGGTGGCCCAGGCGGAGGGAGTCGTGATCGATGCGCGGCACCTGATGTTCGAGCACCGGCATCATGACATCGGCAAGCGGGCCCGCGACGCCGTCGACCGGCGGCAGGTGTCCCGCGAGCGCTGGCGCACCGGTCGGGCGCTGTTTGCCGCGCGCCGGGCGGCGGGATTTCCGGCCGGACCGTTCAGCCTGCCGCGGTCGCCGGTGCCGGCCTGGCTGCGGAATCTTTGGCCGTGGGATTGATCCGGCCGTGCTCGATCTTCAGCACGCGATCGGCGCGGTCGAAGTACCGGTCGTCGTGGGAGATCAGGACAATCGTTTTCCCGCGGCGGCGCAGCATCGGCAGGAGGTGATCGTAGAAGTAGAGCCGGAAGCCGGGATCCTGGTCCGCGGTCCATTCGTCCAGGAGCAGGATCGGCCGGTCTTCGAGCAGCGCGCCGAGAAGATTGAGCCGCCGGCGCTGACCTTGTGACAGGTCCACGGTGCTGAACCGCGCGCCGTCCAGGTTCACCTTGTGGCCGAGCCGGAGTTCCTCGAGCAGCGGCCGGCCGTGGCGCTCCACGGTGGCGGAGGAGCAGCCGAGGACATGGTCGAAAAGGGGATCGTCGGTAAAGACGGCGGCGAAACGCGAGCGCAGCTCGGCGCGCTGTGCTTCGGTGGTCACCGCCGCACCGTCGACGCGGACGGTGCCGCGGGTGGGGACGTACAAGCCGCACAGCAGCTTCGCCAGGGTGGTCTTGCCCGCCCCGTTGCCCCCGACGAGGAAAACGAGTTCGCCCGCCCCGAGCCGCAGATTGAACGGACCGGCGGCGAAGCCCTTCTGGTCGTGGTCGTTTTCGTAGTTGAATTCCACCTCCTCGAGTTCGAGGGACTGGAACGCAGCCGCGGGGGCGACCGGTGTTTCCCCCGGCGCCACGAGGAACGGCTGGAGACCGGCCTCCTCCATGCGCTGGAGCAGGACATTGGTGCGCTGGGTGCGGGCGATGATGTCGACCGAATCCTTCAGCGGCTGCCGGGCAAAGATCGCCGCGAGGAGCAGGCCGGTGGCGGTGCCGGCCTCGAGGTCCAGGTGGCCCGGCAGCACAAACAACAGCACGGCCACGTTGCCCAGCACCATGACCTCGGCGAAACGTTCGGAGAGGAGATGGATGAACCGGCTCTGGCGGACGAGCCCGCGGAGACGCTGGCCGGTCGGCGTGAAATGGTCGGCGAGGAAGGCCAGCCGGCGCGGCTGGCTCAGCTTCAGGGGCTTGGCCCCGCGCAGCGCGTACTGCAGCTCCGCGATGTGCCGGTCGTTCGCCTCGCCGGCCGCGCGGCCGATGCGCTGCGAAAGCCGCTGCGGGAGGACGTAGCAGACCGCGGCGAGGCCGACGAAGAGCAGATTGAAAAGGGTGACCGCGGGCGACAGCCGCGCCATGTAGATGAAACAGCCGGTGGCGACCGTCACATTGACGACCGAGTCCGGCAGGGCACACAGGTAGTCGGCGATCTGCCGCACGTCGTAACCCATCAGGTTGAACAGCCGCGCCTCGCCCACGCGTTCCAGTTTCCGCTGCGGGGTGGCGAAGGTCTGGCGGAGGAGGCTGAGCCGCATCTCCCATTGCAGCCGTTCCCCCGCGTCGGTCAGCGACTGCTGCGCGGCGAGGGTCGCCACAAAGTACACCGCGAGCAGCCCGACAAACTGGAGGGCCGCGGGTCCGATGGCCTCCGGGGGCAGCGTCAGCCCGCGGTGAATCAGCCGCATCAGCGCCGCCATGGCCGCGCCGCCGCAGAGCCCGCCGCCGACCGCGATCAGCAGCCGCCAGCCGCCGTAGCGAAGCAGGATGCGCCAGAGATTCATCGGCGGCGAGCGTGGCGACGGGCCCGCCGCCGAGGCGAGCCGAATTGACGGCCGGCCGGGCCGGGTTTGACAGCCGGCGGGCGGTGTCCCCAGCGTGACCCGCCGATGCCCGCGTCGAACTCCACTCCCGGATACGCCCGACGGGCGGCGTTGCGTTGCGAGTCGGCGTTGCAGGCGGTGACGCGGCGCGCGGCCCGGACCTGGGGAGACTGGCGTCATGGAAACGCGGAGACGGCGGCCGGCACGGGGCGTTGTCACTGTCCCGCGGGGCTGCCGGAGCACCTCGTGCACAGCGAGGCGCTGCGGGAGGCGTGCGATCTGGTGGTCGATTTCGGGACCAACGTGCAGGCGGAAGGACGTCCCGCCCGCCCCGTCGCGGCCCTCCGGCCGGCGGCGGCGCGGTTGCGGCCGGGCGCGACGATTCACGTCAAGACCGACCTGCTGGAGGCGTTTGTGGCGGAACTGCTCCCGCAGCTCCGCCATCCCTTTGTGCTCGTGACGGGCGACTCGGATGCCGCTCCGATGCAGGCGCATCGTTCCCTGCTCGAGCACCCGCGGCTGATCCACTGGTTCGCCCAGAACTGCGACCTCGAGGGCCGGCATCCCCGGCTCACCCGGATACCCATCGGCTGCGACAATCCGGTCTACACCAAGCTGGAAAAGCGACTCGGGTTCCTGATCACGATGGCAATGCGGCGAACGCCCTTCGACCCCTCCCTCGCGCGCAACGATATCGGCGACCAGCGGCTGCTTCAGGACGTGGCGCGTGGCCTGCCGCCCAACCGATCGCGCCCGCCCCGCGCGCTCTGCACGTTTCACCAGAACCAGAAGATCGTGGCGGCGGATGTGAGCGCGCTGCCGGAGCGCGCGGCGGCGGTGCGGACGCTTTCCGCGCAGCCGGCGTGCACGTTCGTGCGGCGGCGACTGCCCCAGCGGGAATGCTGGGAGGCGCATCGGGACTACGCGTTCGAGGTGTCGCCGCGCGGCAACGGCCTCGATTGCTTCCGGACCTGGGAGGCGCTGGTCCTCGGGTGCATCCCGATTGTCCGCCGCTCGACGCTGGATCCGCTCTACGAAGACGAAGGACTGCCCGTGGTGGTGGTCCGGGAATGGGACGAGATCGACGAGCCGGCGCTGCGGCGCTGGCAGGACGAACGGGCCGGGCGCTTCGACGCGGCGATGCGCGAAAAGCTGACCGCCGGCTACTGGCTGGCAAAAATCCAGGCCCGCGCGAGAACCGCCGGGGCGTTGTGACCATGGGCTCCTACCGCGAGGAACTGCAGCGGGTGCGCGCGAGCTACACCGCGGAAAAAGCGGCGGAGGAGCGCGACGGCGAGCGGCTCGCGTACTGGTGCTATCGCCCCCTCTCGTTCTACGTCACGCCCCTCTTTTTGCGGCTCGGGTGGACCGCCGACGGCGTCTGCGGCCTCCAGCTCGTGCTGGCGCTGGCCCTCCCGGCGGTCGCCTGGCCCGGCGGCTGGCCGGGCGCGGCCGCGGTGGTGACGCTCGCGCTGGCGATCCAGGTCCTGGATTGCGTGGACGGGAACCTGGCGCGCACCACCCGCCGCTTCTCGCCGGTGGGCCAGCTGCTGGAGGGTTTCTGTACCCAGATTTTCTGGACGTTTTATTTCCTCGCCGCCGGGGTCGTGGGGCGGGGTGAGGGCAGCTGGGCGGCCGAACACTCGGTCGTGATCGGGCTCGCGATGGCGTTGCTGTTCGTCGGTCAGCGCAGCCTGGAGGATAATTTCGACCAGGCGTGCGCAGAGCGCGTGCGCTGGACGCCACCGGCGGTGCAGGCGAGCCGGTTCGCGTGGTGGCCGAAGGTGATCGAGCACACGGCAGCCTTCGGCGGGCTGCTCGCGCTGGCGGCCTGGGGTCGTCCCGCCTGGTTCATGATCGGCCTGGCGGCGTACCAGGGCACCGTTTTCCTCCTGTGGCTGCCCCGGTTCGTCCGCGCCGTCGTCGTCAGGTCGAGACGAGGAAGAGGAAGCGAGTAACCCAAAACCCAAAACCCAAAACCCAAAACCAGCGGCCCTACACCCCCAGCACCAGCGCCACGTTGCTGCCACCGAAGCCGCTGCTGTTCTTGAGCACGATGCGCGGCGCCTGGTCGAGGGTCGCGCGGGGGAGGCGGAGGGCGGCCGCATCGGGATCGGGGGTCACGAGGTGGGCCTGGCCGGGAATGAACCCCTCCTTGAGGGCGAGCGCGCAGAAACCGGTTTCCATCGCCGCGGCCATGGACAGACCGTGACCGGTGAGGGCCTTGGTGCTGCTGACGGCGGGCCGGAGCCCGTGCGCGCCGAAGACGGCCTGCAGCGCGCGCGCCTCGGAACGGTCGCCGGCAGGGGTCGAGGTCGCGTGGGCGTTGACGTAATCGACCTGCGCGGGCGCGGTCCCGGCCGCCTGCAGCGCGCGCGTGATGGCGAGCGCGAGCCCGCGACCGTCGGGATCCGACTGGGCGAGATTGCAGCCGTCGGCGGACTGTCCCCAGCCCAGCAGCTCGGCGTAGGGAACGGCCCCACGGCCGGCGGCGGCCTCGGCCGACTCGAGCAGAAGCGCGGCGGCGCCGCCGGTGCCGACGAAGCCGTCGCGGGCGGAGTCGAACGGCCGCGAGGCGCTGCCGGGATCCGGGTTGCGGGACAGCACGCGCATGCCGTGGAACGAGTAGGTGGAGTCGGTCGTCAGGTCCTCGCCGCCGACCACCACCACGCGATCGAGCCGTCCGAGCATGATCTCGTCCATGGCGTAGCCGATGGCATGGGCGGTGGAGGCGCAGGCGGAGACAAAGCCGCAGACCGCGCCGCGCACGCCGTAGAGCGTGGCGAGATTGAAGCTGAGGGTGCCCGCGATCGTGCTCACCACGCCCATGGGATGGACGCGTTCCCCCTGCGACGCGTAGGTCTGATTCAGGAAGGTGCGTTGGAGAAACGGTGAACCGGCCGAGGCGGTGAACAACCCCGTCCTTTCACTGGCCAGGTGGTCGGGCTGCAGGTGGGCGTCCGCGATCAGCTGCTGCAACGCGCAGGCTGCGTAGACGCCGTGCGGGGGAAGGCTGCGGAGCAGCTCGCGCGGCAGGGTGTAGCGCGACGGCCACCGCCAGCCGGCGTAATGGTCGGCGCGCGTATCGAACTCCTTGAGCGTGCCGGCCACCTTCACCGGCAGGGCCACCCCGGGCATGAAGTCATGACGTTCGAGGCCGTGCCGGAGGGCACGCAGGCTGGCGCTGACCGCGGCGCGATCGTTGCCGATGCTCGTGATGAAACCCAGGCCGGTGATGAGGACCCGGCGGCGCCCGCCGCTCATGAGGAGGACGCCGGGTCCAGGCTGCGGCGGAGGAGCCCGCGCAGGTCGTCGAGCGTCTGGACCTTCACGAACTCGTCGTGGGGCAGCTTGGTGCCGAAGAGGTCTTCGAGCAGGAAGGCCATTTCGACGAGGGTGAGCGAATCGAGGCCCAGATCGGCCACCAGGAGAGTGGATCCGGGCAGCTCGCCCACCGGCCGCGCGGGTGGCTGGCGGAGATGGTGTTCGATCAGGCCGGCGAACGCGCGTTCGAACGCCTCGTCGCTGCGCGTGGCCTCGAAGTCAGCGCACGCCTGCACCGTGGCCGGCGGAAAACCGCGCAGCAGTTCAGCCAGTTTGTCGGGGTCAGTCGCGGAAGGGTCGGCCACGGCATTAGCGCTACGGGCCGTCCCGGGGTGTTTCAAGCCTGCGTGTGCGGTCGGCGGTTCGCAGCTTCGTGCCCTCCCGCATCCGCTTGCCCTCCAATCCCTGTAACACCCTCCAAGGCGGGCATCGCGGGGGTTCGGGGGAGATTTCCCGGGGCCCAGGTTGGGGCGAGGCTCGCATACCCGACCGCCCGGGGGCACGTACAGTGGGTGTATCATGAATAGACGCACACATGGTTTTCTAGATTACATTGTCGGGATCGCCCTGATCCTTGCGCCGAAGATCTTTGGCTTCGACAACGGTGGGATCGAAGCGCGACTGCCGGTCATCCTCGGCGTGTCCACGATCATCTACAGCCTGCTCACGAATTATGAGCTGGGCCTGTTCAAGGTCCTGCCGTTCAAAGCTCACCTGGGTCTCGACGTGATGGCGGGCATCCTGTTGGCGCTGTCGCCGTGGTTGTTCCAGTTCTCGGAACGCGTGTGGGTGCCGCACCTGGTCGTGGGTCTGCTCGAGATCGGCGCCGTGATGATGACGCGCCGGTCCGACAGCGAGGTCGATCACCATCACCACCTCCCGGGCACGCCGGCGCGGATGTGATTACGGAAAAGCTGAAACGCTGAAACGCTGAAACGCTGAAATGCTGAGAGGCTGAGACCGCGGGTTTCAGCTTTTCAGCATTTCCGTTTTTCAGCTTTTCCCTTTCGTCGGGGCATGACGACTTCGACCGAGACACTTTGGGGGATCGATCTGGGCGGGACGAAAATCGAGGGCGCGATCCTCTCCGGCGAGGAGGCGCACGTGGCGCTCCACCGGCTGCGCCTGCCGACGGAGTCGAGCCGGGGCTACGACCACGTCGTGGCCCAGGTCCGCCGGGTGGTGGAGCAACTGGAGGCAACCTCCGGACTCAAGCGCCCCGGCGCCATCGGCATCGGCACGCCCGGCGCGACGGAGCCGAGCACGGGCCTGCTGAAGAATTCGAACACCGTCTGCCTCAATGGCCGACCCTTTGCCCGCGACCTTTCCGCCGCCCTCGGCGTCGAGGCACGGCTCGCCAACGATGCCAACTGCTTCGCGCTCGCGGAGGCGACGATGGGCGCCGCCAAAGGGCGCCCGGTGGTGTTTGGCATCATTCTCGGCACGGGCGTCGGCGGCGGGGTCGTCGTGCACGGCCGCGTGCTGCACGGCCATCACGGCATCGCCGGCGAATGGGGCCATAATCCGATTCCCGGCGAAGTCACCCGGTGCTACTGCGGACGGCTGGGGTGCGTTGAAACGGTCTGCGCCGGGCCCGCGCTGGAGCGGTACTATCGCGAGAAAACCGGCGAAGCGCGCCGCTTGCCTGAGATCGCCGAGCGCGCGCGCGCGGGGGAGCCGGCGGCAGCGGAAACGCTGGCGCGGCTGCAGGCCCGCTTTGGGGAGGCGATCGCAGCGGTGCTCAACATCCTCGACCCTGATGCCGTCGTGATCGGCGGGGGCGTCGGAAATCTGCCGGAACTTTACACCGAGGCCACGCGGGCGGAGGTGCGCAAACATCTGTTCAACCCGGAACTGCGGACCGAGTTCCTGGCCCCCAAGCTCGGCGACAGCGCCGGCGTGTTTGGGGCGGCGTTGCTCGCCGGATAATCCGGAACTATGCAGACGGATTAACCACGAATGGACACGAATGAACACGAATAGGAGAGTAAACTCGAATGCAGCCCGTCCGTAGTCCCGCTCACTGTCTTGTGCCTGCGTGGAAGTGATGGTTTTCCCAGGTCTTCATTCGTGTCGATTTGTGTCCATTCGTGGTTAACTGAATCGTTCCGGATAATCGAGGGTTCGGCAACGCGAGGGCCGAGAGGAACCTCGTCCTAAGAAATTTCCCGGGCTGTCAATCGGGAGCCGGCAGCGCAGAAGAAAGTGGCACGCCCATAAGACCGCATAATGCTAAGGGTTTCGCCGGCTGCCCGCCCTCCACGCGCGTACCTGCTTGATCATGACTCTCTTGTCCCACGCGGCTGCTGCCGTCCACCACGCCTTCCCTGCGCACTTGCTGCTCTCGGCGATCGTGGATTCGTCGGACGACGCCATCCTCAGCCAGTCGGTGGACGGCACGGTCACCAGCTGGAATGCGGGTGCGACGCGGATGTTTGGGTACCGCCCCGAGGACATTGTGGGCCATTCCGTGGTCGCACTCGTACCGCCCGAGCTCGTGGACGAGCACCACGAACTGATGCGCCGTCTCCAGCAGCAGGAGCGGATCGACCACTATGAGACCGTCCGTTGCCGCCGCGATGGCCAGCGCGTGCCGGTGTCGCTCACGTTCTCGGCCCTGCGCGACGAAGCGGGAATGCTCCTCGGCGCGTCCTCCATCTGCCGCGACATCACGTTTCTGAAGCAATCGGCGGCGGAGGCGGCCCTGCTCGCGGCGATCGTCGAATCCTCGGACGACGCCATCATCAGCAAAGACCTGAGCGGAACGGTCACCAGCTGGAATCGAGGGGCGGAACGGGTCTTTGGCTACACGGCGGACGAGATGATCGGCGAACCGGTGGCGAAGCTTTTCCCGGCGGACCGCCTGGACGAGGAGCCGCGCATTCTCGAGCGGCTGCGGCGCGGCGAACGCGTGGACCATTATCAGACCATCCGGGTGCGCAAGAACGGCGAGCACTTCCCGGTGTCGCTGACCATCTCGCCCATCGCCGATCCCCGCGGCCGGATTGTCGGCGCCTCGAAGGTGGCCCGCGACATCACCAAGGAGGTGGAGGCGGTGCGACAGCTGGCCCGGGCCAACGAGGAGTTGAAGCGCGCGGACCGGATGAAGTCCGAATTCATTGCGATGATGAGCCATGAATTGCGCACGCCCCTGAACTCGATCATCGGGTTCGCGTCCGTGCTGCGCAGCGGCCGCAGCGGTTCGTTGACGCCCGATCAGTCGCATCAGATCGGGTTGATCCGCACGTCGGGCAAGCACCTGCTGCACCTGATCAACGACCTGCTCGACCTCTCGCGGATGGAAGCCGGCAAGCTGGAGCTGGAACTGGAGGACGTGGCGGTGGGCGGGGTCCTCACCGAGGCGGTGGAAACCCTGAAGCCCCAGGCGGCGCAAAAACGGCTGGAGCTGCGCCTGGAACTCGGGCCCACGCCGCGGATTCGCACGGACCGGGCCCGCTTGCTTCAGGTCCTGCTCAACGTGCTGGGCAATGCCGTCAAATTCACCCCGCGCGGTCACGTCGCCGCCGCCGTCGAAGCCGACGGCACGGGCGTGATCGTGCGCGTGCGCGACACGGGGATCGGCATTCCGGCGGACAAGTTGGGCACCTTGTTTCAACCCTTCATGCAGGTGGAGGGATCCGCCCGTCGCCGTTTCGAAGGCACCGGGCTCGGGTTGTACCTCTCACGCAAGCTCCTCGGTCTGCTGGGCGGCACGATCGACGTGGAAAGCGCGGTGGACCAGGGGTCCTGTTTCACCCTGCGACTGCCCGCGGCCACGCCGGACGCCGGCGACACCGCATCCGCGCCCGAGGGCGCGCGGGCGGCCAACCAGGGGCTGTGGCCATGAGTTCCCATTCCCGGCCCTCTTCGCCACCGCGCCACAACGGCCGCTCAACCGGGAGCCACGCATGAAGGTCCTCATTGTCGACGACCGGGAGGACAACCGGCTCCTGCTGCGCGAACAGCTTCGCGTGCTGGACGCGGACGCGGTGACGGCGGACAGCGGGGTCCGCGCCCTGCATGAGATGCGACGGCAGTCCTTCGACCTCGTCGTCACCGACCTGCTGATGCCCGAGATGGACGGGTTTCAGCTCTGTTATCTGCTCAAGACCGATCCGAAGCTGCGCCAGACGCCGGTCGTGATCTACACGGCCAACTACGCCACCCGGAAGGACGAGGAGCAGGCGAAGAACCTCGGCGCGGACGATTTCATCACGCGCCCAATCGACGAAGAGAAACTCGCCGCGCGCCTGCAGCGGGTGCTCGATCGCGCCGGCGTCGGCCAGATCGCGACGCCGACGGCGAAGCCCGAGGAGGGCTTCTTCCGCGAGTACAGCTCCCTCTTCATCCAGAAGCTCGAGGACCAGCTGATCACCGCGGAGGAGAACGCGCGGCTGCTGCAGAAGAACGCCATCCTGCAGGAGGAACTCGAGGCGGCGATCCGGCAGCTGCAGCACAGCAACGGCGAGCTCACCCGCGCGAACCAGGACCTGGAGGCGTACACGTATTCGGTTTCTCACGACCTGCGCGCCCCGGTGCGCGGGCTGCGGGGGATGCTCGAACTGCTGGAGGCGGCGCAGGGCGGAGCGTTGACGCCGGAGGCCCGCGGCTACCTGGCCCGGGCCAACGCGTCGCTCGACCGGATGGAGGCGCTGATCCGCGGACTGCTCGCGCACAGCCGGATGCGCTCGGTCGGCGACGATCTGTCCGCCGTGAATCTGGGGCGCGTCGTGGACGAAGCCATCGCCGGACTGGAATTTGTCATCCACGAGAAAGGCGCGAAGGTCACGGTGGTCGGGCCCCTGCCGGCGGTGCGCGGGCACGAACAGGCGCTGGTGCAGATTGTGACCAACCTGATCGACAACGCGCTCAAGTTCATGCCGGCCGGACGCGCGCCCGTGCTGCGCATCATGGCGGCACGGGTGGAAAAGGGCGTCCGTCTTTCCGTCGAGGACAACGGCATCGGCATTGCGGGCGAGCACCGGGAGAAGCTTTTCCGGGTCTTCGAGCGGCTGCATTCGGCCAGCGAATATCCCGGCACGGGCATCGGCCTGGCCATTGTCCATCGCGGGATCGAACGGATGGGCGGCACGGTGGGTTTCGATTCGGTGCCGGGCCGAGGCAGCACGTTCTGGTTCGAGTTGCCCGAGGCGGGCAACCCCCTGAAGCCGGCGGTATCGTAGCGCCGGCTTCTGCCGGCGCCGTGCACTGCCAGCGCCCCCGGTCCTGCGATCAGGACGCCGGCGGCAGCGTCAGGGTGAAGGAGGCGCCGCGGCCGGGCCCGTCACTGTGCGCGGCCAGGGAGCCGCCCATGTCCTGGGCGGCGAGCGCGCTGCCGTGGAGCCCGAAGCCGTGGCCGTCGCGTTTGGTCGTGAACCCGTGCGAGAAGATGCTGGTCATGTTCTCGGGCGCGATGCCCACGCCGTTGTCCGTCACCACCAGTCGGACGTTTCCGTGGTGCGGGTCGACCCGGACGACGATGCGGCGGTCGGCGCGGTCGGAGTCGCGGCACGCGTGCACTGCATTCTGGAGCAGATTGATCGCGATCTGGAGCACCTTGTGCCGCTCGATCGCGACCAGAGGCGTCTCCTCGAAGAGGCGTTCGACCGTGACGCGGTGCTGCTGAAATTCCGGTTCCTGCATCCGCAGCGCATCCGCCACGACCTCGTGCAGGCGGACCCGTTCGATCAGGCCGCAGGCATCGGTGAGGCTCTGCTGCCGGGCCACCACCTCCTTGATGTGCTCGATGCTGTGCTGGAGCGTGCGCAACTCCGTTTCCATCTTCTGGCGGCTGTCCATCAGGTCGCTGCCCAGCGCGGTCAGGTAGGCCGGCACCTTCTGTCCCCGCGGGTCTTCCTGCATGAACCGCGGGAGGTCGGCCTCCTGCGACTGGAGGAGTTCGGCCAGCTTCGGTACCAAGGGGATCCGGCAGCGCTGCAGTTCGGTGCTGAGGAGACTCGCCGACACGTTGGCGCTGTTGAGCACGTTGCCGACGTTGTGGAGCACGTTGGAGGCGACCTCGGCCATGCCGGCGCGGCGGGACGCCTCGACGCGCAGGGCCTGCTCCCGCGAGAGCTGGCGGGTGCGCTCGGCCACCGCCTCCTCCAGGCGCTCGTTTTCCTCGCGGAGCCGCCGTTCCACCACCGCGACGCGCCGCATCTTCACGCCGTACGCGGCGCCGAACAGCACGATCATGCCGAGGGCGCATCCAAAGTAGAACCACGTTGACTCATAGAACGGGGGCAGCACCTGGAACGGCAACGCCGCGGCCGCAGCGGCGCCGTCCCCGTTCGTGGCCCGCACTTCGAGCGCGTATTCGCCCGGCGGCAGGGTTTGAAATTCGACGGAGCGCCGGTCGCCGGCCGCAATCCAGTTGTTGTCGAGCCCGACCATCCGGTAGCTGACGGTGGTGCGCGCCGGATCGCTGAAACTCAGCGCCGCGAACGTGAACTCGATCGGGGTCCGCCCCGGATGGCGGCGATTCCACTCGGGGTTGCGCGAGCGTTCGACGTGCACCACCGGAGGCACGGTGTTGCGGACCGGATTGGCCGGATCGATGATGATCAGCCCGCGGGGCGAGGGGAACCAGATCCGGCCGTCCGCCGTCTTGGCGCTGCCGTAATTCTGATCGGTCCGCTCGGCGCTCTTGATGGCCGGAGGACCGTTGAAGAGATCGAACGGGACCTGCTCGAGCTTGCCGTCGGCGTAGGCCACCAGGTCGTCGCGCCGTGCCCGCGCCAATCCGCGCCCCGTCATCATCCACAGATAGCCGAGGTCATCCGCCGCGAGGGCAAAGATGCGGCGATTGGGCAGGCCGCTGTCCTCCTGGAAGGCATGAATCCGGCCGGGCCGCACGAGATGGAGCCCCGAAGGGCCGCCGGCCCAGAGAGTGCCGTCAAGCTCCGCGACCGCGCTGTAGGTGCGGTTTTCGGCGATCCCTTCCGCGTCGCCCCACCGTTCGACCTGGACTCCCTTCACCCGGAAGAGGCCGCCGGCGGTGCAGAGAACCAGCGCCCCGTCGGGAGCCGTGATGATATGATGCACCCAGTCGAAAAACGGTTCGGGCTGACCGGGTGCGAATTCGTAGGGCACAAGTTCCGTGCCGCGCAGCCGGTAAAGCTTTGGGCCGACGGAAAGAACGATGCCCTGCTCGTCTTCCACGATCGCCTCCGTCCAGTCGGGGGGCTGCGCGAGCTGCACCAGCTTGCCACCCGCCATGCGGTTGATGGTGCGGTCGCCGCGGACGAAATAAACCGAGCCGTCGCGCGCGGCATAAATCAGCTTGATGTAGATATTGCCGCCCAGGAACTCGGGGAGGTAGTTGCGGTGTTCCCGCCCGTCGGTCCACGCAAACGCCCCGCCCGAGCTGACCCATACACCGCCGTCGATCGCGGGGGAAACGTTGTGGAGCGAGCCGCCGATGCTTCCCTCCTGCTCGCCGAGGATGGGGAAGCGCGTTTCAGTCAGCTGGTCGAGGCCGTCAGAGGTGCCGATCCACAGCGTGCCTTCGCGGTCCTCGCAGAGGGCGGTGACGGCATCGCTGCTGAGCCCGTCGGCCTTGGTCAGGGCCTGGGTCCTGCCACTGAGCAACCGGCGCAGCCCGGCGCGTTCGGTCCCGATCCAGAGCGCGTGGTCCTGATCGTAGACCAGGGTGGTCACCGAATCGGCGAGCGCGAAGGCCTCCGGATGGGTCGACCGCTCCGCACTGATTTCGCGCAGGCCGCTGGGATTGCCGGCGCGGACTTCGCGGCCGTCGGGCGTCACCGCGAGCGCCGTGGCGATCTCGGGGTCAATGGGTTCGGGCGCGGCCCAGCCCTCGTTCGCCATCCGGGCGACCAACACGCCCGACGGCGTCGCCAGCCAGACGTCTTTCCCGGCCAGGCGCAGCGCCTGCGCGGGCGTGTCCGTCACGGGCGTGGCGTTGCCGAGTTGGTCGAGCGGAGCGCGGAAAACCCGTTCTTCGGTCGAAAACCAGACCTGGCCTTCGGCTTCGAGCACCTGCCGGATCCGTCCCTCGCGCACCCGGGAGAGCGGCTGATCGGGTCGGTGGCCAACGTAGAGGCCCTCATCCGCGGCGATCCACACGCCGCCGCCCGTACGCGGTGCGAGGGCATTCAGGTGCAGATTGGCTCCGTCGGGCGAGGCCACCCGGGTGAAGCTCCGGCCATCGAAGCGATAGAGGCCGAGGGAGGTCGCGGTCCAAAGGTAGCCGTCAGGCGCCTGGGCGATGGCCTTGATTTCGGCGCGCGCGCCGGCGCTGCCCATTCGCCAGTTGACCAGGTTGTACTGGGTTGGGGCCTGGCGGGGGTCGAGGGCGTGCAGGCTGGAGGCGAGGACGATGCAGGCAAGGAACGGCGGAACGCCGGCGCGGAAAAAGCGGGACGCGACCGCGCAGCCGGCACGAAGCCGGCCAAGAGAGGGGCTGGAAAGCATGGCTTGGCCGGGGCTGATCCGGCCTGCCTCCTTAACGGCACGTTGCCCGCCCGGCCTTAGCGCCCTCCCAGTACAACATTGTACAAGGCCGCCTGCGGCGGCATTTGAAATTTGAGATTTGAGATTGGTGTTCGTGTGGTAAGTACCTGCCATCATGTTGCTTTCTCGTGCCCGACGCGCCCTGTCCCTCCTTCCCCTGCTGGCGGTGGCTCACGCCCAGCCGCTGCAGTTGACCCCCTACGATCCCGACGGGATCTACGGCGCGGGCGAAACCGTGGGCTGGACCGTGACGCTGCCGGAAGGTGCGGCGGCTCCGGCCGGCGTGTATTCCTACACCCTGAAGAAGAACGCCGCGACGCTGATTGGATTCGGGACCATCGACCCGAAAGCCGGCCCGGTGAAGATCGCCGCCACGCTGGACGAGCCTGGGTTCGTGCACCTGGAGATCACCCCGGCGGTCGAGGGGGAGAAGGTCCAGCTCGCGGCCGCCGCCGTCTCGCCCGAGCGGTTGAAACCGGTGGTGCCGCGGCCGGCCGACTTCGATGCGTTCTGGGCGGGCAAGCTCAAGGACCTGGAAGCGATCGCCCCCGAGCCCGTGCTGCTCGCCGCGCCGAGTGGCAAGGACGGAGTGGACTACGCGACGATCAAGCTGAAGAACATCCAGGGCGCGCATATTTACGGGCAGATCGCGAAGCCGGCCCGCGAAGGCCGGTTCCCTGCCATGCTGCAGATGCAATGGGCCGGCGGGCCGTATCCGCTCCATAAGTCCTGGGTGGTGGATCGCGCCGCGCAGGGCTGGCTCGCCATGAACGTTTCCGCCCACGATGTGCCGATCGACCTGCCGCAGGCCTTCTACGATGCGTTGCCCCGGCTGTTGAAGGACTACGCCGCGATCAACAACGACGAGCGCGACCGGAATTATTTCCTGCGGATGTACCTCGGCAACTACCGCGCCCTCGAGTATCTGGCGGGTCGGTCGGACTGGAATGGTCAGGTGCTGCTGGCGACGGGCACGAGCATGGGCGGGCAGCAGGCGCTCAACGTGGCCGGGTTGCACCCGAAGGTGACTCACGTGATCGTCCACGTGCCCGCCGGCGCCGACTCGAACGCCGAACTTGGAGGCCGGGCGCCGGGGTATCCGAATTGGGACAACAGCAACCCGCGCGTGCGGGAAACGGGCCTGTATTTCGACGCCGTGAACTTCGCTCCCCGCATTCGCGCGAAGACCCTGATGTCCGCCGGCTTCATCGACACCGTTTGTCCGCCGGCCGGCATCTATACGGTCTACAACCTGATCCCGGGTCCCAAGGAAATCGTTCCCCTGGTCGATGCCCCGCACAACCACCAGGCCACGGAAGCCCAGCAAAAGCCGTACATCGACCGGATGAACGCCTGGATGGACGCGCTGGCGCGCGGCAACGCGCCGCTTTGAGTTTTGGGTTTTGCGTTGGGAAAACCCAAAACCCAAAACTCAAAACCCAAAACCCCAAACCACACCAGCGGCTCACTCCGCCCTCAGCGCGACCAACGGGTCGACCTTGGCGGCGCGGCGGGCGGGGATCCAGCAGGCAAAGAGGGCCACGATCATGAGGAGGCCGGCCATGCCGAAGATCGAGAACGGGTCGGCAGGCTGCGAGGTCGGGGTGTCGCTCGCGCGGGCGAGGATTTGAGCCAGGGCGAGGGCGCCGAGGGTGCCGATGACCGTGCCCAGCGAGGTCAGGATCAGGCCCGTGCGGAGGATCAGCCAGACCACGTCGCGTGACTGCGCGCCGAGCGCGACGCGAACGCCGATCTCCGTTCGCCGCTGCGCCACGAGGCGGGCGATGACACCATAGAGTCCGAGCGACGCCAGGAACAGCCCGAGCGTCGCAAACCCGGAGAGGATCGTGTTGATCATGTACGAGGTGGCCGAGAGGCCCTTGATGTAGTCGTCGACGGTCCCGAGCTGCTGCACCGGGAGGTCCGCATCCAGGCTCTCCACGGTCTTGCGGATGGATTCCACCAGCGCGGCGGGGTTCGCCGAACGAACGGCGAAGGTGACGTAGCCCCAGGGCTCCTGGGCCAGCGGTTGGTACAGCACGAACTTGCCGCGATCCAGGCCGGCGCCGGTCACCGCCATCTCGAAATCGGGCATGACGCCGATGATCTCCGTCCACGCGCGGTTCGACGGATCCGTGCTGCCCAGCCGGCGGCCCAGCGGGCTCTCACCGGGGAACAGGGCCTTGGCCATGCTCTCGCTGATGATGGCCACCTTGCCGGTGGTGAGGGTGTCGGCCGCGGTGAAATTGCGCCCGCTGAGCAGCCGGATCTTCAGGGTCGGAAGGAAGGACGGCATCACGGCATTGACCGAAGCCGTGGGTTCGCGGCCTGCCGGCGGCGGCTCCTGACCTTCGACCACGAAGCTGCGGGCGGTGAGGTACATCACGGTCGGGAGCGTCCAGCCCACGGTGGCCGACTCGGCGCCGGGCAACGCGGCCAGGCGCTCCTCGAGCCGGGTGTGGAACTGGTAGATCTTCTCCGGCGTTTCGTAACGCGCGCCCGGCAGATTGATCATCCCCTGCGCCAGCCCGTGCCGCTCCCACCCGATGTCGCGGAGCAGCATCTGGTCGACGCCGCGGATGAAAAGGCTGGCGCCGGCGAGGAGCACGAGGGCCAGCGCGAACTGCCCGACGATCAGGGCATGCCGGAGCCGGTTCTGCAGCGGCCCGCCGGTGTTGCCGCGCGTGCCGCTCTTCAAGGCGTCGTTTACCCGGATGTGGGCGAGCACGAAGGCGGGCAGCGTGCCAAAGGTCAGCCCCGTGATCACCGCGAGGCCGACGGCGAAGGTGAGGATCCGCCAGTTGAGGGAGAAATCGAGATGCAGCGGAAAGGTGCGGGAGATGTTGGCGGCCATCCAGTCGTTCGACCACATCGCGAACAGGATCCCGACCGCCCCGCCGCAGAGAGACAGGATCAGGCTTTCGAGCACGACGGGCTGCAGCATGCGCAACCGGGAGGCCCCGAGCGCCGAGCGGATCGCAAACTCCTGCGAACGGGCGATGGTGCGCGCGAGCTGGAGGTTCGCCAGGTTGGCGCAGGCAATCAGGAGGACGAAGCCCGCGAGGCCCAGCAGCAGCCAGGAGAGGGCCTTGAAACCCGGCTGTTTCGTGCTCTCGAAGAGCGTCAGGGCGTGCAGACCGTCCTGGCTGTGCTCGGCGCTGCGCTGCTCCGCCAGTTGGCGGACGAGGTTGTCGAGTTGCGCATTGAACTGGGCCACGGAGGTGCCGGGCGCGAGCCGCGCGAGCACACGGTACTCCTGCTCGACCTTGTTGACGCGTTGTTCGTCGGTGAGGCCCATGGGACGGAACGCTTCGCCGGGGCCCCAGAGGAAGACCGAGCTCAGCTTCCGCGGAGTCACGCCAATGATCGTGGTGGGCACTCCATCCACCCGCACGGTCCGGCCGACGACCCCCGGATCGCCCGCGAACTGGGCCTGCCAGGTGGCGTGGCTGAGCACGATCACCCGGTTGCCGGGGACGTCCTCCTCCGGGGTGAAGTAGCGGCCAAGTTCCGGCGCCATGCCGAGCGCGCGGAAGAACCCGGAGGTGACCCGCACGGCGTTGAGGTTGACGGGGGGCTGGCCGGGCTGCGTCAGGCTGTAGCTCCAGTTTCGATACGCGGCGACCGCCTGTGTGCCCTGGAGGTATTGCTCCAGATGCAGGAAGTCAGGGGCATGGTGGTTGAGCTTCGGGTCCTTCGGCGACGTCCGGTAAACGCGAACCAGCTGATCGCTGTTCGGATAGGGCAGCGGCTCCAGCAGCAGCACGTTCATCAGGCTGAACATCGAGGTGTTCAGTCCGATGCCCAGGGCGAGCGTCAGGATCGCGAGGAGCGAAAAGCCGGGGGTTTTGAACAGCTGGCGGAGCGCGTGTGTCATCGGCGAAGAAAGTGTGCGGCCCTTATTGCAGGCCCCGTGCCGCGCTTACCGTAAGTTCGTAAGTAATTGCGTAACAGAATGAAGAAATTCTGGCGTTGTTTGTCCGACGGCGGCCCGGCCCGCCCCCGAGATACCGCCGTCCCAATATCGGGACGGCCTGGTCGGGGTGTCGCCTCCCTCGATCGAGGGGTGTCGGTGGCTTCGTTCGCGAGAACGAGCGGCTGGCTCCTTTATGCCCGACTGCCGATCAGCTTCCGCTGCAGGTCGAGCACGGCGCCACGAAGCGCGGTCACTTCCTCCGCCATGGCCGCGGACGCCTGCGTGTTGCGCTCCGCGATCGCGGCGTTTTCCTGCATGACACGTTCAAGCGAGTCGTTGCCGGCGCTGACGTGTTCGAGATTCTGCACCATCTGCTGAGCCGCGGCCTGAATGCTTTGGATCAGCGTGTTGGATTCCTCCGCATTGTGTTCCACGTCGCCCAGCGTCGTCGCCACCTCGCCGGCCATCGCGCAGCCCTGGGTGATCGCCGTGCGGGCGTCCTCGACCAGCGGGCCGGTCTGGGCCGTCGCCTCGGAAACCCGCGCGGCCAGCTGCCGCACTTCGCCCGCGACCACCACGAAACCCACCCCCGCGCTGCCGGCGCTCGCGGCCTCGATTGACGCGTTCAGCGCGAGGATCCGGGTTTGAAACGCGATTTCGTCGATCGTGCCGACGATCCGGGAGGTCGCGGTGCCGGTCTCGGCGACGCGGGCGAGAGGCGCTTCGAGGCCCTTCACCTTCTCGTGCGAACTCTTCAACAGCCGGATCATCTGCGTCGTGTGCTCGACCGCGCGGGTCGCGGTGGCGACGCTCTGGTGACTCGCGGTGGTGACGCTGGTGAGGGAGGCGCTGATCTGCTGGTGGCCGGCGGCCTCCTTGACCGCGCTGTCCGCGAGGCGTCCGGCGGCAGTCGCCGACGTGGCCACCGCTTCGGCGATGGCATCGAGCTGTTGTTGCAGGTCGCGGAAAGTGACCATGAACGTCCGCCGGATGCGCGGGATGAGCAGGGCGGCGAGCCCGGCCGACACGAGCAGGGTCGCGCCGACGAGGAGTGAGCGGAGCTGCAACTGGGCCCGGTTGAGTGTCGCGGCCCGGGCGAGTTCGGCCCGCAGCTCGGCACCCAAGGCGCCGACCGTCTGGGCGATCAGGTCCGCGCGGGCGGCGGTCATCTCGTCCCACGGCGCCGCAAACTGTTGCTGAAACGGCTGCGGGTCCGCGGCGCCGAGCGGGAACACCTGCGCCGTCAGCGTCTCAACGCGCTGGTAAGGCTCGGAGGTGAACAGGGTCTGCCAGTGGGTCGCCAGCTCGCGCGGCGCCATCATCTGGGCGGTCGCCTGGTAGTTCTGCCGCATCGCCTTCGCGTTCTGCATGGCGATGATCAGCGGCATCGTTGGCACCGGGAGGGACAGACCCTCGCGGACCACCTGCCGCTCGACCTCGGAAATGGCTCCCAGCCGCGTGATCCAGGCGAGGCCCTCGTAACGGGCACGCAGCGCCGTGGTGGGTGCCGGCTGCTTCAGGGTATCGATGGCTTCGAGCACCGCCCCCTCGACATCGCGGCTGCGATCGGCGGACCAGCCCTGCGCGAGGGCCGACCCGGCCTCGAGGACGCGGGCAAAAGCCGGGCGGGCGCCGGCCGCCGTCTCGTGGCCTTCGATGCCGGCCAGGGCGACGCGCAGCCGGTTCAGGCTGGCGCCAAGTTCGGGGTTCGCGGCGGCCCCGCTGCTGCCCGCGGGAACGCTGAGCGAGCGGCTGGCGACGTCGGACAGCTCGATCAGGACGTTTGCGATGCGGGCCTGCTCCCGCAGCTGGAAAAAGGTGGAGAGCAGACGACTCAGTTCCAGGCTGCCGAACACGAGCGCGCCGGCGAGCGGAAGTGCGGCCAGGACCGCCAGCATCTGGTGGAGAGGGCGCTGGAATTTCATCGGCGGAGGAGGGGCGCCCCATCGTCGTGACTCGTCTCGACCACGAGGGCACGGGGATGGCGCGGCGGCGGGAGGGAGGGTGGCGGTGCCGGCGGGGCGGCGACGAGCGCCGGCTCCCCGGCGCGTCGCGGGCCGCGGTTGATGACGGCTTCCAGGCTCGCGGTGGTCTGCTGGAGGGCCTCGGCGTGCTGTTGCAAGACGGCGGTCGTGCTGGCGTTCTCCTGCGCGATTGCCGCGTTCTGCCGCGTTTGCACGTCGAAATCGCGGGCCGCCCGGTCGATCTGTTCGATCGAGCGGAGGAGTTCGCGCGCGGCGGCGTCGATTTCGTGCATGAGCCGGTTGGCGGTGCGCGTCTCCTCCTCGACCTTCTGAAATTCTTCCTTCACCCCGTGGCTGAGTTGCACGGCTTCTCCGGTCAGCTCGCCCGACACCTGGACCTGGCGGGCGATCGCGGCCGACTCTCCCGCGGCCCGCGTCGCCATCTTGCGCACTTCCTCGGCGATGACCGCAAAACCCACGCCGGCCTCACCGGCGCGCGCGGCCTCAATCGAGGCATTCAGCGCCAGCAGATTCGTCTGAAACGCGATATCCTCGATCGCCACCGCCACCGTGCGCGTGCGTTCGCTGGTTTCGGCGATGCCGCCGACGGCGCGCACGAGTTCGTCCATCGCGTGCGTGGCCTTGGTCACGAGTTCGTCGGTGCGGGTCATCCGGTCGGCAACGCGCATCGCGTTCTCCGCGTTCTGACGGTTGGTGGAGGTGAGTTCCTCCAGTGAGGCGGCGGTCTCCTCCAGCGCCGCGGCCTGCTGGGACGCCGCATCCGAGAGCCGCTGCGCCTCGTCGCTCGTCTGCCGGGTGGCGGTCAGCAGCCGGCTCAGGCCGCCCTGCAGGGTGTCGACCGAGGCGGCGACCGTGCGGAAGACGATGCGGCCAATGAAAAACGCGGCGGCGAGGGAAAGCCCGAGCACGCCAACCAGGAGCGCGGTCATGACGATTCGCTGGCGGCGGAGATCGCCCACGAACTCCCCCGTGAACTGCTGCAGCTCGTTCAAGAGGTGCGGCTGGATCGCGACGAGCACTCCGTAGCGTTCCTTTTCCGCCAGGTTGCGCCACGTCGGAAGGTCGGCCGGGTTGAAGGCATGCTTCTTCGTGCCGGCCTCCTGGGTGAACCGGCGGACGAACTCGTCGGCCTGCACGTAGGGGCCGCTCTGGAACACGGACGTCAGGTAGGGGCGCAGTTCCTCCACGGCCATCTCCATGACCCGGGATTGCAGCTCGCGGCGGCGTCGGGTGGACGAGTCCGCCGCGGAGTAGGCATCCACGGTCCGATACGCGCCGAGTTCGTGACCCCAGCAGTACATGCCGGTTTCGTTCGTCGCGGCATCCTCCAGGTCGGAGCAGAGGATCAACGTCTGGATCCGGCGCCAGATCGGCAGCTCGTCCGATTCACGCGCGAGCGATCGCACGACGGCGCGCAGCGGGCGGCCGAGCTGCTGGTAGATCTGATTGTCGACCGCGCGGTTGAGCACGTCGTCGCCCGGCTTTCGGGCCAGGTAGTACGTCCGCACGGGTCCGAGTTGTTCATAGAGGGCGAGCGCGGCCTCGAGATTGGTGCGAAAATCCTCGTTGCCGGTGAGGTCCAGCGTGCCGAAGGCGTCGCGGATCACGCCGACCAGGCGGTCGGCCTCGGCAATGTGCTCGCGGTAGCGGACGCCCGCGTCGGCGGTCTGAAACATCGCGTACGAGTCGCTGTACTCCATCGCGACCAGCACGTTGAGCCGGGCGATCTCGACGGCGACATCCAGCAATCCGATGGTACGGCTGACCTGCGCCTCCTTGGTCGCAACGCGCCGGACCTCGAACGTGGCAAATACGGCGGCCGCTGCCAGGGGAATGGCAGCCATGCAGAACATCGAGAATCTCAACCTGACCGTGCGCTTCATGGGTGGGACGCGGAGAATCCGCAGGAGCGGGGCCCTTCTTCATCGGCGCGTTACCGTCGCAATGTAACGGATCTTGGGTATAACCCAGTAGACGCTGTTCTAAAAACCGAACAGTCAACGTGATGGGCGTTTCCAGTCTTGACCGGGCAGAGCGGGGCAAAGTTGGAACGCTGAAACCCTGAAAAACCGAAAGGCTGAAGCCGGCCATCACCCCTCTGAAATCTGAACTTTGAAATCTGAAATCCCCCGCGCAGCCGGGTCTCAAATCCCCCCGACTTCGTCCTACCTGAATACCGATTTTGCCACAGAGGTCACAGAGGCCCAATCAGAGCCGAGCCGGAGGCGGGCGCTGCGACTGTCCTGGGCGTCACGCGATGAACAGGTTTGTCCAAGGACCGAGCCTCCGTGTCCTCTGTGTCGGAGCTCTGTGATCTCTGTGGCTACTTCGGAATCCAGGTCCTATATCGCGGGGGCCTCGAAGGGAGCGCGGGAAACGGGCGTGGTGCCGAGCGGCGCGTCGGCCGGCGCCGCGGGAATCTCCAGGGTGAAGGTCGCGCCTTTGCCCAGGCCGTCGCTGGCTACTGTGAGCGTCCCCTTCATCTCCCGCGCCGCCAGGGCGCTGGAATGAAGGCCGAAGCCGTGCCCGTAGGAACGGGTCGTGAAGCCATGGCCGAAGATCCGGGTCAGGTTTTCGGGCGGGATCCCAATGCCGTTGTCGCGGACGACGAACCGCACGGTGCCCTCGCCGGGTTCGACCCGCAGGGTCACGATCTTCTCGGTGGTGCCGTAGCGCTGGCCGTCATCACACGCGTACTTTGCGTTGCGGATCACGTTGGTGAGGATCTGGAGCACCTTGCCCTTTTCGACGGTGACCGGGGCCGTGGGGAGGAACTCCCGCACCACGCGCACGTCGTGCCGGCTCAGGGCGGCGGCGTTCATCCGGAGCGCATCGTCGAATAGGCTGACCGGATCCAGCGTCTCCACGACGCCGAGCACCGTCGCGTAACTCTGCTGCATGGCGACGATGTCCTTGATGTGGTCGATGTTCTTCTGCATCGACGCGATCTCCTGCAGCAGCCAGTCGCGCTCGCCGGCGGCCGACTGCGCGAGTTTCTCCAGCAGCTCCGGCACGAGCCGTCCCTTCGGGTCCCTGGTGATGAAGTCCCCAAGATCGTCCGCGTGGTCGCGCACGAGGGCGGAGAGCTTGACCAGGCTTTCGGTGCGCGACTGCCGCACGTGGGTGGAGAGGAGGTTCGAGGAGACGTTGAGGCTGTTGAGGACGTTGCCGACATTATGCAGCACGCCGGTGGCGACCTCGGCCATCCCGGCCAGGCGCGAGGCGCCCAGCAATTCCTTGTACGTCGCCGCGAGCTGCGTCTCCGCCTCCTTCCGCGCCGTGATGTCCTCGAGAATGCCGATCACCTGGATGATCCGGCCCTGGTCGCGCACCACGGCCACACAGATGGAGGCCCAGACCACGCGGGTGCCGCCCACGATGAAGCGCAGCTCCAGGCGGTCGCTGTCCAGCGCGCCGCCGGTGATCCGCGTTTCCAGCGCACTCAGCGCCGGGGTGTCGTCGGGGTGCACCAGCAGGCGCAAGGGGCCGAAGTCCGGGTGGGTCTCGGTCTTGAGGTCCAGGATTTTCCGATACGTGCCGTTGAAATGGTGGAGGTTGTCCAGATCGGCCCGCTTCCACGAAATGCCCACCGGGGCGTGCTCGAAGATCAGCCGGAACAGCGATTCCCGCTGCTGCAGCTCCAGATTGGAGACGGAGAGCTCCGCGGTGCGCTCCTGGACGCGCTGCTCCAGCTGGGCCGACAGGCCGCGGTAGCGCTCCTCGCTGATCGCGAGCGCCGCGGACTTGCGCGTGGTCTCCTCAACCTGGCGCTCCAGTTCGTGATTCGTGGCGTGGAGCTCCTCGGTCCGCTTGCGCACCAGACGCTCCAGCCGCGCGTTTTCGCGGCGCTGCCGGACGGAGGGATACCAGATGGCGCTGGCCAGGACCGCGGATCCCGTGAGGACGTAGGCGAACCAGGCGGCGGTGGAGCGAAACCAGGGGGGCTGGATCTCGAACTGGATCGAGGCGGGTGGGCTCGCGAAGCCCCCCGCGCGCACGGCGCGGACCTGGAAAACGTAGCGGCCTTCCTTCAGGCGATTGAACACCGCCTGGCCGATCGAGCCCGTGGACACCCACTGATCGGTGAGGCCGGCGAGCTGGACCTCGAACCACACCGGCGACGGCGGATTGCCCGGCGACACGAAATTGAACGCCACCGTGTTGTCGGTGAACGGCACCTTGCCCAGCTGCGGGGCCGCGCCCGGGAGGGTGCGGCCGCTGTTGGGAAGCTTCGCCGCCGTGATCAACACCCGGGGCAGGGTGTCCTGCGCGATCGCGAGCTGCGAGTCGTAGCGCGCAAGCCGGCGGTCCCCGGCAAACCAGGCCACTCCGTCCTCCTGAAAGTGCGCCTCGATGACGGGAAAGGGAAGGGGCACGGCGACGGGGGCCTCGCCCGATTTCAGATCCTGACGGTAGACCGTGCCCTCGGTCGAATACCACACCCGGCCAAGGCGATCCTCCACGGGCCGCATCGCGCTGCCCTTGAGCACCGGGAAGCGGGCCAGCAGCGCGGTGTCCTCGACGAAGCGCTCCGTCGTCGCATCGAAGCGAAGCAAGTGCCCGGGAAGCTGAAAACGCACTTCGCCTTCGAGCACGAACGCCGCCACCCAACCGTCCTTCAACCCGGCCTCGCGCCCGTGGAGTCGGATCGTCGGCTTGGCGCCGCGGCTGTCGATCCGGCCGACGAGTTGGTGGCCGAGTTCGAGCCAGGCCCCGTTGGCGTCGGGGTGCGCGTGAAAAATCTCGCCGAGACCGGGCACCGGGATGCGTTCCACGTCATACCCGCTTCCGCGGCGGCGGAGCGTTCCGATCTCGCCTTTCGCCACAAACACGCTCTCTCCCGTGGGCAGGCGAGCGAAGCCGATCCGGGCATTGACCACGCCGGGCGCCACCACGCTCCAGCGGCCGTCGCTCCAGCGATACAGGCCTTCGTCCGTGCCCGCGAAGAGCTCCTCGTCGTCGGTTTGGAGGGTGAACACGAACCGGCCCGGCGGATTCTCGCGCACGAATCCTGTCAGCTTGCCGGTGCTGTCGTAATTTCCCCGCAGCGCCCGGCCGTCCGCGAGCAGCCAGAGATCGCCGCGGTGCCGAACCGGCCGGACATACGTGAGGCCGCTGGGAATCAGGGCTTCGAAGCGGGAAATCGGGGCGGGAAAGTTCACCCGGGCAACCCCTTGGTTGAGCAGCGCCCACAGGACGCCATCGGCCGTGTACTCCAGCCGCTCCACCCGCTCCAGGCGGTGATCGAGGCTGCCCTCGAGCGTCTGGAGGACCCGGCCCTGCCGGTCGAAGAACACAATGCCCAGGGTGTCGATCGCGGCGGCAAACCGGCCCTCGCCGGCGGCGCACAACGCGTTGATCCGCAACCCGCCCTGCAGGACGCCTTCGCCGAACGGCGTCGCCTTGGTGCCGTCGAACAGCCGGAGCCCGCGAAAGTTGGTGCCGATGAGGACCTGGCGCCCATCGCCGAACGGGATCGTGCTGACCACCGCTTCGCTGGTGATCGCTTCGAATCCCGGGACGGCCTGGAAAAGTCCGTCCTGGCCAACTTCATACAATCCGCCGGCGGAAACATCGCTGACGAACAGCCGGCCGTTCACCCGGAAGATGACCTGCAGCGCCGTGCGGTTGGAAAGCAGCTCCCCCTGCTTGCCCGGTCGCCAGTCCAGGATCAGTCCCGTCCCGGAGAACCAGTAGAAATCCTCTTCGACCTTCGTGACGGAGATCATGGTCTTGCCCTGCGACTCCGGGTTGGCCGGGAGGTGGTAGACCGGAATCGCGCGCCAGCGGCCGTCCGTTCCCAGCTCCACGCGGCCGATCGCATCCTGCAGTCCGTAATAGATCTGGCCGTCCGCGGCCACCGCCACGTCGCGGAAAACCGGTGCGATCCCGTCCGCCGCGCGGGCGACCTCCCAGCGGACGCCGTCCCCAAACGCCAGCTCGCGACCGTTGACCAGGAGAATGCGGCCGTCGGGCAAAAGTTTGAGATCCGTGGGGGTGGACGCCATGCCCACGGCTTCGGCGCCGTACACCACGAACGAGGGCACCCCGGTCTCCACGCGCCCGGCAAGGGCGGCGGGAATTGCGGGACGGTCCGCGGCCTGGCTGGCGACGCTGGCCGAGGCCAGCAGTCCCAGCGTCAGGAGCGCGCGAAAAAGAAAGGGGCGGCGGGTCACAACCCCTCTCCATCGGTCCGGAGTGCACCGCGATTGAGGCTGCACATGCGTGACGGCACGCAATTCTGCCACCCGGCGGAGCTTCACAGCTTTGTGACAATTAAACCACCGGCCGGCGGCGATAATACACCAGCCCGGGAATCGACAGCCCCACCCCGATCGCGGCAATGATGATGACCGCCCGCAGGCCCGAATTGATCGCCTGGGTCAGGAGGTCGAGGCTGGCGCCACGCTGATAGATCTGCTGCAGCGTGATCAGCGCCGTAAAAAGCGGGACGCCCGGAACCATCGGGATCACGGCGGCCACGGTGAACACCTTGGGATGCGCCCGCAGCGAGCGGGACCACCACACCCCGGTGAAACTCGTGCCACAGGCCGCGATCAGCGTGGCGACCTCGATCGGCACCCCCAGCCGCAGCAGCACGAACCGGGACCCATGGCACGCGGCGCCCAGTACCGCGCAGTGGACGAGGACGCGCGTCGGCACGTTGAACAGCATGCCGAAGCCCACGGCCGGGATCGCCGCCAGCCCCATGTCACGAGCCACCTCGGCGATCATGACAGCCACCCCCACACCTGCCAGAGGCTCATGGCGGCCAGGATCCCGGTGCAGGTCGCCGCCGACAACAGCAGCGCGAACACCCCGCGTGAAATGCCGGTGTTGATGTAACCCTTCAGCATGTCGGACACCGCATTGATCAAGGGATACCCGGGAACGAGGAGCAGGACGCTCGCCGCCATGGCCGCCTTGGGCGTGCCGCTCAGTTGATAAATGAAGCCCACGACGGTGAGCGACGTGGCCACGAAGGCGGTGAGGGCGAACACCACCACGGGCGGGAAATGTCGCTGCGCGAGCTGCTGCCGCACGAGCATGGCCACGCTGCTCGCGATCGCCACCAGCCCGCACGCCGGCAGATCGGCGTGGTTGAGCGCGGCAAACGCGGCGCATGAAAGCCCCACCATGATGGCGACCAGCCAGCGCGGATGATGCAACGGCTCGATCGCCAGCAGCCGCTCCCGGCAGGTGGCGCGATCAATTTCGCCCGCCTCCGCGGCGATGACCAGACGCTGCACCTCCATCACGACGTGCATATTGATGCCGCGATCCTCGTTGCGCCGGACGGTGGTCTTGCTCTGGCCCCGGATCCGTACGGTCAGCGTGACCGCGTTGGCCATGAGCGCCACCTCGACGCGTTCGGCGCCGAGGGCGAGGCCTAGCCGCCGGGTGAGCGACTCCACGAGCGCGCTTTCCGCTCCGTGCTGGAGCAGGCGCAAGGCGGTCTCCGCGCACAGGGGAGCAATGTCCATCGGCGCGGGCGGCGGCAGGGTGGGAGGGGAGGAGGGAATGAGGGGAGGGAGTGAGGGACCGGAGGAGTAAGGGAGGGTGGGCCTCGGGCCGCAAGGAGGGAGGAAGGGAATGAGGGAGTGAGGGAATGAGGGGGTGAGGGAGTAAGGGGGCTTGAGTACGTAGTCCCGCCTTCAGGCGGAAGGTTTGCGACGTTCGACCAAGGCCTTCCGCGTAAACGCGGGACTCCCTACTCAAGTGCGCCCCTCATTCCCCCATTCCCTCACTCCCTCATTCCGCAAGAACCGCGCAGGTTTTCGCAATCCGGCAGAAGTGCCGTACGCACTTTTCGAGTACCGTGTCTCCTGTGTGGGAACAGTTGGATGTTACATCCAAGCACCGGTGCGGTTGTGGGACCGTACCGGTGCATTTTTTTTGCCCCCGCTCAGGGGCTTCGCGGGGATTTCAGATTTCAAATTTCAGATTTCAGATTTCCGACGATTTGAAATCTGAAACTTGAGATTGGCTCGGATCGGCCATCTCAAATCTCAAATCTCAACCGCCGCCGCAGGCGGCTACTTCCCGACTCCAATCACGCCGCCTGCCACCCGGCCGCCGGCGTCGCCCGTCGGCTGCGATTTCAGGTCGTCGGCCTTGGCGTGAACGATGACCGCGCGGCCGATGATCGAATCCGGGCCGGTGAGTTGGAGTTGCTGGTCCACAAAGCTGGTCTTGGCATTGCCCTGGGCGTCGGCTTCCAGATTGCCGAGGTCGCCGACGTGCCGCTGGTCCGCGCTGCGATCCGCGTGCGGGTGGCCCTTGGGATTGAAATGACCGCCTGCCGACGTGAAGTCCGGCTTCGAAAGGTCGCCGTGTTCGTGGACGTGGAACCCGTGCTTGCCGGGCGTCAGACCCTTGACGTCAGCCTCCACCTTCACGCCGTCGTCCTGCTGGGTGAAGCGGATCGTCCCGCTGACCTTGCCGTCCGGTCCGGCGACCAGCACCGCGATCGCCGACTTCGGCGCGTCGGGCGCTTTACCGTGGGCATGGGAGTGGTCGGCGGCCCGCAAGGTAGCGAGCCCGAGGCAGCTGACGAACGTGGCGGCCAGGAGACGAAGGGAGAATGAGGACTTCATAGGATTGCCGCACGGGTACTTGGAAAACCCCGGTTGGCAACTGGGGAGGGAGTGGGGGAGTGGGGGGATGAGGGAGTGAGGAAATGAGGGAGTGAGGGAATGAGGGGGCGCCGCTTCATTCCCCCCTTCCCCCCTTTCACTTTCACCCTCACTCTCACTCTCACTTTCACTTTCACTCTCCCTTTCCCTTTCCCTCCCCATGCCCGCTTCTTCCCTTTCCGGCGTTGTTCTCGCGGCGGGCCGTTCGCGACGGATGGGGCGCGAAAAGGCGCTGCTCGAAGTGGGGGAGCGGCCGTTGTGGGAGCGGCAGCGCGATGTGTTGCGCGCGGCCGGTGTGGAGGAGGTTTTTCTCTCGGTCCGGCCGGAACAGCATTGGGCTGCGACGGCGCGTGGTGTTGACGGCCTGCTGTTCGACGCGATTCCCGACTGCGGTCCGATGATCGGCATCACTGCGGCGATCGAGCGCATGACGCACGGGCACCTCGCCGTGCTCGCGGTCGATCTCCCGGCGATGACCGGGGCTTGGTATCAACGCCTTTCCGCGGTCTGCATGCCGGGCCTCGGAGCGGTTGCGCGACGCGGGGACTTCTTTGAGCCCCTCGCGGCGATATATCCGCGAGAGATCAAATGGCTCGCGTGGGAGCACCTGGCGAAACACGACTACGCCCTCCAATCGCTCCTCCGCGCCGCCGTCGCGCAGGGCTTGATGCAGGGCGTTGAAACGCACCCTTCGGACGAACCGCTCTTCACGAATTGGAATCAGCCCTAGCCGAAGCGATGCGAAGGCTGAGTCACCCATGGACACGAAGTGAATCAGAGCCGGATGGCCACCGATTCGTCTGCCCCCCGGTGTAGCGAAGAGCGCCAGCGATTCGAAATCCGGGGGGAGGGCGTGGCCAATACGCGGTCCCCCGATCGACTCGCTGGCGCTCCTCGCTACACGAAGGCGCTTGGGCGTAGCGAAGAGCGCCAGCGATTCGAAATCCGAGGGGAGGGCGTGGCGAACACGCGAGCTCCCCTGATCGACTCGCTGGCGCTCCTCGCTACACGAAGGCGTCCGGGCGTAGCGAAGAGCGCCAGCGATTCGAAATCCGAGGGGAGGACGTGGCCAATACGCGAGCTCCCCCGATCGACTCGCTGGCGCTCCTCGCTACACGAAGGCGCTTGGGCGTAGCGAAGAGCGCCAGCGATTCGAAATCCGAGGGAGGACGTGGCGAATACGCGGGCTCCGCCGATCGACTCGCTGGCGCTCCTCGCTACACGAAGGCGCTTGGCTGCCCCCAATCACCCTTCGAGACGAGCGGTCTGAAATCTGAAATCTGCAATCTGCAATGCCGCGCAGCGGCTCACGCATACCGGTCTTCCGTCCACGGATCGGCGGTGTTCGAATACCCACGCACTTCCCAGAAACCGAGCTTGTCCTCCTCGAGAAAGGTGATGCCGCTGACGAACTTCGCGCCCTTCCAGGCGTAGAGCTTCGGGATGATCACCCGCGCCGGGCCGCCGTGTTCACGGGTGACCGGTCCGCCGTCGAACGAGGTGGCGACGAGCACGTCGTCATCGAGGCATTTGTCCAGCGCGACATTGGTCGAGTATCCGTCGTAACTGGTGAAGTAGACGAACCGCGCGGACGGACTGGGGCGCACGAGTTCGTACAACGTCGTAAAGGCCACACCGCCCCAGCGGCAGTCGTACTTGCTCCAGGTCGTCACGCAGTGGAAGTCGCTCACGTCCTCCACTTGTGACAGGGCATGGAATGCCTCCCAGCTGAGCTCGACGGGATTTTCCACCCGCCCGTCGATCTTGAGCTTCCAATCGGCGTGCGCGATTTCCGGCTGCACGCCGAGGTCCAGGACAGGAAAACCGGTGGTGAGCTTCTGGCCGGGCGGCAGGCGGTCGCGGGAAGGAACGGCGTGGGCGGTCACGCCCCTGGCCTTCTGCTTCTCTGCCCACCGCTGCTTCGCCTCGATGTACCGTTCTTTCGACATGGCCGAAACGTAAGGAGGGAAGGGGGGAAGGGAAAGTGAAAGTGAGAGTGAGGGTGAAAGTGAAAGTGAAAGTGAGAGTGAAAGTGGGGGGGCGTCACTCTCACTTTCCCTTTCACTTTCACTCTCCCTCTCCCTCTCCCTCTCCCTTTCCCTTCCGCTCCGCCATCGCGCGGGCGATGCTTTCGAAGCGAGGCAAATCGTTGGGCGTGACCACGTCGGCGGGGCCCCGGCCCCAACCGGCGCTGCTGGGCCAAACGCCGCGGACGAGGAACTGCTCGTGCGCCGCCGCCATGCCGTTCACCTGCAGATACACCTTCTGTTCCTTTTCGTCGCGATGCTCGCCAATCAGATGGGCGGGCAGGGTGGTGATCCGGCCGCTCGAGACATACGCGAGATCGTTCAGGGTCACGAAGGGGCGCGCGTCGATCAGGGTCGTGGCAGGGCGCTGCGTCTCGCCCTGCAGATAACGGAAGTATTCGAGGTAGTTCTCCTGCACGGAGTCATACGGCTCCGTCGCCAGCCGCTCCACGCGGCCATCGTTCCAGCGCACCTCGATCTGCCGCGCCACGGAATAGCGCAGCGTCGCCTTGTCGCACAGCACCATTTCGCAGTGTTCGCTGGCGCCGGCGCACGCGTGCGACACCGCCAGGCGCAGCGTCACCCCGTCCGTCGTGTCGGTCTCAACGAAGAAGGTGTCCGCACCCTCGATCGCATGCGCGCGGTAAAGCTCCGCGCGCACCGCCGCCACCTGCGCCCAGCTGAAGAGGTCGGGCCGGCCCGTCCAGAACAGGAGGTTGTGCACGAAGTGGCACATCGCGTTGCCGAAGCACGAGTCGAGAACCAGCCGCCCGTCGATCACGAGTCGTCCAGCCCACGCGTTGCGGGCGAAATATTCGGCGGGCCGGGGCCACCGCGCACTCAGCGTCGCGCCGCGGATCGCGCCAAATTCGCCGGACAGCAGCCGTTCCTTCAGCGACAACCGGCATTTTTCCAGGAGGAAGTTGAACCCGACCAGCGAGGCCCGCCGCGCGCGCACGTCGGCGGCGATCATCCGCTGCAGTTCGGCCCAGTCCAAGGTCGGCGGCTTCTCGAGATACGTCGGCAGACCATAGGCGGTCGCGGCCGCGTGCATTTCTGCATGCAAGGCGATGGGGGTCGGGATCACCACCATGTCCAGGTGCGCGTGGTGGGCCTCCAGCATGGCCCGGTAGTCCGAAAAAACGGCCACCCCGCGCTGCGCGAACCGCCAGAGCTGCTGCTCCGCCGCAAAGGTGTGCGGCGCCGGATCGCAGGTGCAGACGAGCCGCGCGTGACCCCGTTCCTCGAGCTGCAGCACCGCCTGGTGATGCGTCCCGGCAAAGCCGCCCATCCCGATGATGCCGATCCGGATCGGGTTCTTCACATGATCTTGAATTTCGGCAGATCCTGCGTGTCCACCAGCCCGACCGGCTGGCCCCGCGCATTCACCGCGATCAGATCGTCGATCTTGTGGGCTTCAAAAATCCGCAGCGCATCGACCCCCAGCGCATCTTCCGCGATCACCTTGGGGTTGCGGGTCATGAACTTCGACACCGGTTCCTGGAGAAAGCCGGGACCGCTGAGTGCGCTGCGCCGGAAATCGCCGTCGGTGAGGATTCCGGTCAGCCGGCCGGTCCGCGGCGCGACGAGCGCGATGCTGCCGCTCTTGGCCTTGGTCATCGCGAGAATGGCGTCCTGGATCGTCACGTTCTCCAGGGCCACCGGAAGCCGCTCGCCCGTCCGCATGATGTCCTTCACGCGCAGGAGCAGCACCCGGCCCAGGTTGCCGGCAGGGTGGAAGCGGGCGAAATCGTCCCGCGTCAATCCCCGCGCCTCCAGCAGCACCATGGCCAGGGCGTCGCCCAGCGCCAGGGCCGCCGTCGTGCTGGCGGTCGGCGCCAGCTTCAGCGGACAAGCCTCGCGGGGCACGCGGAACACGAGCTGGAAGTCGGCCCCGCGCGCGAGTTCCGAATCCGTCACGCTCGTAAAGGCCACGACCTTCACGCCGAACCGCTTCAGCAACGGCACCAGCCGGACGATTTCCTCGGAGGTCCCGCTGTTGCTGAGCAGGAAGGCCAGGTCGCCCTCGTCCACCAGCCCCAGGTCGCCATGCAGGGCCTGGGTGGCATCGAGAAAGCAGGAGGAGATACCGGTGCTGTTGAAGGTGGCCGCCAGCTTCTGGGCGATCGGCGCGTTCTTGCCGACGCCGGTGAAGATCAGCTTGCCGCCGGCGGCGACGACGCCCTCCACCGCCTCAGCCGTCCGCACAAAATCCCCGCCGAGCGCACGCGAGGTGGCCCGCAGGGCGTCGGCTTCGATCCGGATGCACGCACGGGCGCGGGCCAGGGCGGTTTTCGGTGCTAGGGCCATTTAGAGTTTGAGTCGTCGGCTGCGAGGTTGCGGAATTTAGGGTGAACGTAGGCTCGTTCAATCCCTTTCCCTGCTCAATGCACGTCCTTCGGCTTCTTCTCATCCTCGCGCTGCTGACCCTTCTGGGTCAGGCGGGATGTCGCCGGTCGGGCGGTCCCGTCGTGGGTGACGAGACCAATGATCCCGTGTATCAACAGGCGCACGACCTGAAGAAACAGGGTCGTTACAACGAAGCGCTCAATGGCTTTCTCAAGGTGATTTCGCGCCGCGGCGAAAGCGGCGCGCCCGAGTCCCACCTGGAGGCCGGCGCCCTGTACCTGAATTGGTCGCACAACCCGATCGAGGCCTACCACCACTTTTCCCGCTATCTCGAACTCCAGCCGACCGGCCCGCGCTCCAGCATCGTGCGCGGCCAGCGCGAGGCGGCGATGCGGGAGATCGCGCGGTTCTTGATGGTGCCCGCCAACGCGGTGGGCGGCGGACTCGCCCAGCGGTCGGAGGAAGTCGAAGCGCTCCGCCGTCGCGTCCAGGAACTCGAAGCCGAAAACCAGACGCTGCGCGGCTCGACCGGATTGCCGGTGCTCCGCCCCGCCCCGATGATCGCGCTGCCGGATGAGGGCAGCCCCGACATCACGCCGGCTGAGGTGCCCGTTGCCGAAGTCGCCGCGACGACGGTGCCCGGCGGAAACGACAGCACGTCTTTCACCCGCAACCTCGGCACGGCAACCGCCTCCCGCCAGCCCGTGCCCGTCACCCCGCGCCCGTCGCCTGCGGCCACCCCGACGACCTCGCGCACCACGACGCAGCTTCCCGTGGCCGCCGCGGCCCGGCCTTCCGGTTATCAGCCGCCACCAGCGGCGACGGACACCCGGGTCGGCGTGCCGACGCGCCCCGGTGCACCGCAGCGTCCGTCCACGAGCGCGACCGCTCCCGGCGGCCGCCGCCACACCGTGGGTGCGAACGAAAAATCTCTTTGGGGGATCGCGCGGCAGTATTACGGCGGCGTCAATCAGGCCCGCGTCAATGCCCTCTTCGAAGCCAACCGCGACGTCATGCGCAACCCCAACGACCTCCGCGCGGGGATGGTGCTGAGAATACCCTGAGCGGTAGGCGGTAGGCGGTAGGCTTTAGGCTCAAAGCGCTCTGGAGGTGGCCGCAAAAAGGCGCAAAAGGCGCAAAATCCCGGATATAGCACCAGAGGTTCAGTCTGGTGGTTTGACGCCTTGGCTCTCTGTCCACCTCAAACCTGCAGGCTGAAGCACTGCAGCCACCTGGAACCGGCCCGCTTTTTTGCGCCTTCTGCGCCTTCTTGCGGCCCATGGATCGAGCCTAAAGCCTATCGCCTAAAGCCTATCGCCTACCGCCTACCGCCTAAAGCTTCCCCTTCAGCTTCAGCAACCGCTCGCCGGCCGCATGCAGCGTCTCGGGGCGCTTCGCGAAATTCAGCCGCACGTAACGATGCTCCGGGTGCGCGAAGAAGCTCGAGCCAGGCACAGGAGCCACGCCGATCTCCTTCGCCATCCAATGCGCGAACTCAACGTCGTTCGTGAAACCGAGCGACGAGATGTCGAGCATCACGAAGTACGCCCCCTCGGGCCGGGTGTACGGCAGCCCCACGCGGTCCAGGTAGCCGAGCAGGATATCCCGCGACGCCCCATACTCGGCGGCGAGCGCATCGTAATAGCTGGGAGGAAAATTCAGCGCGGTGACCACGGCATGCTGCAACGGCGCCGCCGCCCCGACCGTGAGGAAGTCGTGCACCTTGCGCGCCTGGGCGATGACGTCCGGCGCGGCGTGCACATACCCCAGCCGCCAGCCTGTGATCGAAAACGTCTTCGACAGCGAAGAGCACATGAGCGTCCGCTTGGCCATCCCCGGCAGCGTGGTGAAGTACACGTGCCGGTGGGGCGCGTACACAATGTGCTCGTACACTTCATCGGTCAGGACCCACACGTCGAACTCCTCCGCGAGTTCCGCGATGACGTGCAATTCCTCCCGCGTGAAAACCCGGCCGCAGGGGTTCGAGGGATTGCACAGCACAAACGCCTTCAAGCCGCCTGCGAACGCGCGCCGGAGTTCATCGGCATCAAACCGGTAGTGCGGCGGATGGAGGGCCACGTGCACCGGGGTCGCACCCGACAGCAGGGCGTCGGCGGCGTAGTTTTCGTAGAAGGGCGAAAAGAGGCCCACTTTGTCGCCCGGGTCGCAGACGGTCATCATGGCCACCATCATGGCCTCGGTGGCGCCGCAGGTGACGACCAGCTCCCGATCCGGATCGACCGGCACCCCAAGGAACCGGGTCAGTTTGTGGCCCAGCGCCTGCCGCAGCTCCGGCGCGCCCCAGGTCACGGCGTACTGGTGGCGGTGCTGGTCCATGGCGTTCTTCGCCGCGTCGATCAACTCGGCCGGCGGATCCCAGTCGGGAAAGCCCTGAGCCAGATTGATCGCGCCGTGCCGGGCCGCCACGCGCGACATTTCGCGGATGAGCGATTCCGTAAACAGCGAGGTGCGAAGGGAGGTGCGAGGCATGGGGGGAGTGTTGGCAGGAAGCCGCAGAAGGCGCGAAAAAAGCAGCTTGGGTGGCGACCGCGCTTTAGCCCGCAGGTGGAGCAAGGGGTACCGGCTAAACCGGAACCATGCAGACGGATTAACCACGAATGGACACGAATGAACACGAATAGGAGAGGGAACTCGAATGCAGCCCGTCCGTAGTCCCGCTCACTGTTTGCTACCTGCGAGGAAGTGATGGTTTTCCCAGGTCTTCATTCGTGTCGATTCGTGTCCATTCGTGGTTAACTGAATCGTTCCGGCTAAAGCCCGCGCTACGGTGCCTCACGCAAAGGTCACAAAGGTCGCGAAGGTACAGACTTCGTGACCTTCGCGACCTTTGCGTGAGGCCATCCGCATCAGTTCGCACCCGCGGCCCCGGGGTTCTCTTGGGCAGCCGTCCGCGGCGCCAATCATAAATCATAAATCGTAAATCATAAATCGGCCACCCCCCTCCGCCCTGCAAAAAAATCCCTTACTGTCTTCGCGCAGGGCGGTTGCGGTCCGCGCCCCGCCCCCAGGGGATCTTCCGCTTGCAGGGACGAAACACTTGGGTCGCCCTTGGGTCGCACCGGGAGGCTTCCGACACGCATGAACTCGAATACTCCGACACCGGCCTCCAAGCCGCGCAGCACGGTCAGGGCCGTCCTGGAAAGCGTACTGGCGCAGGAGACCCATCTGGCCGCGGTGACCCGCGAGTGCTCCTGGCGCGTCCGCGGCTCGCCGCTGCAGAGTGTGAAGCGGCTGTTCGCGGAACAGGCGCGCCAGATCGATGGCTGGCTGACCGACCTGCTGGCGTGTGCGAGTGCGCTGGGTGTCGCCACCCGTCCCGCGCCCCTGCCTGCCGTGGAGGTGGCGTCGAACGCCGCGCCGGGGACCGGCGGCGCGGTCGCGGAAATGCTGGCTCGTCACGAAGCGGCGGTGGCCGAACTGCGCGAGGCGGTCGCTGCGCTCCGTCACCGCGATCCCAACGGTGAAGCGGTGCTGCTGCTCAATGGCTTGCTCGAGTTTCACGAGACCTCGGCCTGGATGCTCCGCCTGGTGCTGGAAAGTCCAGACCAGCGTCGGATGGCGTAGGAGCCCGCTTCGCGGGCATTTCAGATTTCAGATTTCAAATTTCAGATCGCCGGCGGCTTCGCGGGGCATCTCAGACGCCGGCGCGGCCACCCACATCGGACGGCCCTTTGTCTCGTGCTCGTGCTCTTGCTCGTGCTCGATTTGGTAGCCCTGACAGTCGAGCACGAGCACGATTAAGAGCACGAGCACGAGGCAAGCGCCGCCGCGGGGGCTTTTTCTGCAATCTGAAATCTGAAATCTGAAATGCCCGCGCAGCGGGCCGTGGCAATCGCCGCCGTGAGTCCTTTTTCTGCAATCTGAAATCTGAAATCTGAAATGCCCGCGCAGCGGGCCCCCCCCGTATGGGGTGTTACCCCGGGAAACATTCGGCCGTCGTGGGCCACAATGGAGGTTAACCCACGATTCTTATGCTGAACTACGCTATTATATTCCTCATTATCGCCGTCCTGGCCGGTGTGCTCGGATTTGGCTTTGTCTCGGGTACGGCGGCCATGATCGCCAAGGTCTGCTTCGTCGTGTTCCTCGTCCTCTTCCTGTTCTCGCTGCTCAGCGGCCGGAGCCGGAAATTGTAGACCCAAAAATCTGTCGGACGCCCGCGAGCCTGCTCGCTTCGTGCGGGCGGGCTCGTGCGGCGTTGCAGGCGTTGCGGCCTGCGCTGAGGCGCCGGAGGCCGCTTGGCAGGTTCCGAGTGCGCGGGGTTCCCCACTTGAACGCGACCTCCCTGCCTCCGCGGCGGATCGCGTAGCGCTCGTCACCCGGTCTCAGTTTGTTGGGGACGAGGATTTTAGGTTTGCTGCACCTCCGTGGTGCGTGACTTGCTCAGGCACGCCCATGTCCTTCGCCGCCGTCACCGATCCGTTCATCCCTGAACGCGTCCTGTTCGGCCTCGGCATGGCGTTCATCCTGATCGGGACGTTCCTGCACTGGCGACTGAACCACGTGGCGATGTCGGTGGAGGAGGATCAAAAGGACCGGGTGATCACCGAAGAGCAGGCGCGTCGCCGGCTGACGGTGGCCAAGTTCTCCGGCCCGCTTACGATCAGCATCGGGATCGTGGCCTGGGGTCTTCTGCTCTGGGAGTAGACGGCGCACTCCGCGCCCCGGGACGGTCTATCAAACGATGCCAACCCCGCGCCTGCCACCTTCGGAGCAACAGCGGCTCGCCGTCCGCGCGCGGCCGGACCAGACCCCGGTCATGCACATGCGGTGGGATCAGCTCCTGTTCCTGCACTGGTCCTTCGATCCGACGGTTATCCAGTCCACCCTGCCGCCGGGGCTGCACGTCGACACCCATGAGGGTCGGGCGTGGGTGGGACTCGTGCCGTTCTTCATGCGCGACGTGCGCCCGATCGGGCTTCCCGCCGTGCCGGTGCTTTCCGACTTTCTCGAGGTCAATGTCCGCACCTACGTTTACAACGACGACGGCGTGCCCGGCGTCTGGTTCTATTCGCTCGATTGCGACCAGCCGGTGGCGGTGGAAGCCGCGCGGCGTTTGTTTCACCTGAACTACCGGCATGCCGAGATGAGTGCCTCCCATGACGCGGCCACCGGCGACGTCGCACTGCGGACGAAGCGCCGCGACCAGCCGGCGGCCCACTCGCATTTCCGCTACCGCGCCGGCGGCCGGCCGCGTCGCGCGGAAGTCGGCAGTCTCGAGTTCTTCCTCGTCGAGCGTTACGTCCTTTTCGCCTACGATGCGGCGCGCGAACGGGTGGGCGCAGGCCGGGTCTCGCACGAGCCGTATGAAATCCGTGATGCGCAGGTCGACGAATACGACGCCGCGCTGCTGGAGGCCGCCGGGCTCAAGCCGGCCCGGAGCGCTTACGAGCACGCCTGCGCCACCCACGCCCAAGCCGTGGCCGCCACGCGGGTGGTGTTTGAATAGGGCGAGCGGGATCCGGCGCTGATCGGGTACAACCCAAAACCCAAAACTCAAAACCCAAAACTCAAAACCCAAAAGCGCGTCAAAACCACCGCTTGCGCTTGAGGTAGATCACCATGCCGATCGTGGCGGCGAGCGTGACGCCGAAGGTGACGCGGTAGCCATGCGCCGTCCGCAGCTCGGGCATGTTGTCGAAGTTCATCCCATACCAGGTGCCGATCACGACGACGGGCAGCGTCACCGCGGTCAGGGCGGTGAGAAATTTGATCCCTTCGTTGGCTTCGAACGCGGCCTTGTTGAGGTAGATGTCGAACGCCATCAGCAGGCGCTCGTGGTAGCTGGCCGCGGTTTCGTCCAGCCGGACCAGGTTGTCGCGCAGGTCGCGGAAATACGGCAGCAGCTTCGGGCGGATCAGCTTGCTGTCCCCGCGCGCCAGCCGGTCGATCACGTCCCGTTGCGGGCGCACAATCGCGCGGAGGCGGGTGAAGTCGGCGCGCACGTGGAGCAATTCGTTCACCATCGTCTTGTCGCCGGATTCCTTCGACAGGACGTGCTCCTCGATTTCCTCCAGCTCGGTCCGGAGCTCATCCACCACCGGCCCGTAGTTGTCGATGATGAGATCGAGCAGCGAATGGCCGATCCGATCCGGCCCCCGTGGACCGGGCCCCTGGTTTTTCAGCGTGCGCTCGACGAGGGTGCTCACCGCGCGCAGCGGGCTGGCATGGTAGGTCACCACGTATTCGCGCCCGAGGAACATATCCAGCTCGGTCGTATTGAACTTCTGGGTGCGCGTGAAATCGACCGCGTGGGTGACGATGAACAGATAGTCCTCGTAGTCCTCGACCTTGGGCAGCGAGTCCGGCGCCACACAGTCCTCGACGGCCAGCGGGTGAAACTGGAAAACCCCCTCGAGAATCGCCTTCGTCTCCTCCGCCGTGGGCTGATCGAGGTCCACCCAGAGCACGAGGCCCTTGTCGGCCCGCACCAGCCGCAGCGCCTCCAGCTCCAGATCCTGCCCGACCAGCTTGCCTTCGCTGAAGATGAACGAGCGGATCATGGCGGAAACGGCTACAATCCGAGCCGGGTCTCGATCGACGTGACCACCGCGATGAACGCCTCGGGCGTCGCGGCCATCAGCAGCGCGTTGCGATCGGCGGGGTCGCGCAGCAGCTTGCAGAGCGCGCTCACCACCGCGAGGTAATCGCCGGGCTTCGTCTTGGGAGTGCCGAGCACGAAGAACAGCTTCACGATCTCCCCGTTCTGCTCGAACGGAATGCCGGCGGGGCTGCGGCCGACCGCGAGCACGATCCGCCTGACGTGCTCGGTGCGCGCGTGCGGCAGGGCAACGCCGTTGCCGAGGCTCGTCGTGTCGAGCCGGTCGCGCGCCAGCAGTTCCTCGTAGAAACCGCCGTAGTTCGTGACGTCGGGGTGGCCGTCGAGCTGATGCGCGATCTCGTTGAGCGCAGCGGTCCGCTTCGTGCTCTGCACGTTCAGCAGAATTCGCGTCGGTTCGAGGAGGGAGGAGATTTTACCGGCCATGCGCAGGCGCCAGCAGAAGCCCTAAAGGTGGGCTGCGAAAGCAAAAAAGACGCGGCCCGCCGCTTGAAAACGGCGTTGCCACCCGCGAGGCGAAATCATGCCGTACCGACATGAAACCGATCGTGCTGTTGCTGGCCCTGCTTTGCGTGACGGGCGTGACCCGGGCGGCCGACGCCGACTTCTCGCAGGTGGTGCGCCCGGAGGATTTCGCGGCCGCGGGTCTGCAGAAGCTCACGCCGGAGGAACTCGCCCGTCTGGATGCCCTGGTCCGCGCGTACCAATCCGGCGCGCTGGTCACGGCACAGCGGGAGCTGGCGGCGGCCCGGCAGCAGGCGGAACAGGCCGAGGCGAAGGCGCGCGAAGCGGCCGCCGCCGCGCAGGCGCGGGTGGCGGAGTCGGAGCGGGCCGTGGAAGCTGCCCGGCAGGCCGCCGAACAGGAGAAGAAACCGTCCCTGCTCGAGCGCGCGAAGGTGATCCTGATCCCGGGCACGCAGATTGAATACTCCACGCTGGATGCCCGGCTTGCGACCGAGTTTCGCGGCTGGCGCAAGGGCACGGTCTTCACCTTGGACAACGGCCAGCAATGGCGCGCGGTCGACGGCGAGTACGTGACGCCGCCGATGCCGGCGATGCCGGTCCGGGTCGCTCCGGGGGCGCTGGGCACGTTCTGGATGTCGTTCGACGGCGTCCGGCAGCGCGCCAAGGTCGAACCGGTGCATCGGTGAAGGGAGTGAGGGAGTGAGGGAGTGAGGGAATGAGGGAGTGAGGGAATGAGGGGCAGGATCGCGTACGCGATCCCTCACCCCCCTTATTCCCTCATTCCCTCATCCCTCATTCCCCTAAAACATAAAGGCGCGCGGTTTGCACCGCGCGCCTTTGGGTATGGGTGTGGGAGCAATTCGAGCTGTGCCGCCGGAACAAAGGCGGCTCGCGTTTCAGAACGCTCGCTCGAGCTTGCTGGGTTGGACCGAAACACCGGGCCTTCAGAGAACAGCGCGAGGCAAACGCGGCCGCGCTAATGCTCAAACTCAAACTGCTTCTGAGTGCGGCCGCACGGCCCCTTAGCAGTTCGCCGTATCAGTGCAGCGCCTACCATAAGAAGCGGTGTAGCTACACCAAGGCGTCTGGGCGTAGCGAAGAGCGCCAGCGATTCGAAATCCGGGGGAGGACGTGGCCAATACGCGGGCTCCCCTGATCGACTCGCTGGCGCTCCTCGCTACACGAAGGCGCTTGGGCGTAGCGAAGAGCGCCAGCGATTCGAAATCCGAGGGAGGCGTGGCGAACACGCGGCCCCCCCGATCGACTCGCTGGCGCTCCTCGCTACACGAAGGCGCTTGGGCGTAGCGAAGAGCGCCAGCGATTCGAAATCCGAGGGGAGGACGTGGCGAACACGCTGGCTCCCCCGATCGACTCGCTGGCGCTCCTCGCTACACGAAGGCGTCTGGGCGTAGCGAAGAGCGCCAGCGATTCGAAATCCGGGGGAGGGCGTGGCGAACACGCGGGGTCCCCTGATCGACTTGCTGGCGCTCCTCGCTACACGAAGGCGTCTGGGCGCTCCTCGCTACGCCAGGGCGTTTGGCTCCGCTCCGCCGGCGGGCTCGGCGGTTCCGGCGCCGGACGCCGCGGCGGCCTGCTCCTCGTCGGTCTCGATGATCCGGGCGATGCTCAGCAGCTTGTCGCCGGGCTCCAGGGTGACCAGGCGGACGCCCTTGGCGCCGCGGTTGGTTTCCCGGATGTCCTTCACGGGGCAACGGATGCTCTGCCCCTTGGCCGTCAGCAGCATCACCTCATCTTCATCCCGCACGCTGAGTGCGCCGGCGAGGCGGATGGAACCGTCCTCCGGCAGATCGATCGCCCACACGCCGCTGCCGCCGCGATTGATCAGCCGGTAGTCTTCGAACCGCGTGCGGACGCCGAGACCGGCCTCGCTGGCGACCAGGAACTTGGCCTTGTGGTCGACCACCTCGATGCCCTGCAGGAAGTCGCTTTCGAGTTTGAAGCGCATGCCGGTCACCCCGCCCGTGGCGCGGCCGGTGGCGCGGAACAGCTCTTCGCCGCTGTCGCCATCGCGTTCGCGGAAGCGCACGGCCAGGCCCTGGTTCGACACCAGGATGAGTTCGTCGTCGCCCGTGGTCAGAACCGTGCCGATGACGCGATCGCCCTCGGCGAGGTTGATGCCGATCAGGCCGCCCTCGCGGGTGGCGTTGGCGTAGTCGGAGAGGGAGCTCTTCTTCACCACGCCACGACGTGTGGCCATGACGAGATAGCGATCCTCCGCGAAGTCCTTCACGCACAGCATGGCGGCGATCTTCTCGCCGTCGCCCAGCCGGAGGAAGGAGCTGACCGACTTGCCCTTGGAGGCGCGGGTGCCCTCCGGCACGTCGTACACCTTCTTGGCGTGGCACTGGCCGGTGTTCGTGAAGAACAGGATGTAGTCGTGCGTGCTCGCGGTGAAGAGATGCTCGACGAAATCCTCGTCGTACGTCTCGGCCCCGATCACGCCCTTGCCGCCGCGGCGCTGGGAGCGATAGTCGGCGACGGGCGTGCGCTTGATGAAGCCGAGGTGGGAGACGGTGATGACGCAGCCCTCGTTCGGGATGACGTCCTCCATCCGGAATTCGCCGGCGGCCGCCTCGATGATCGTGCGGCGCGGTGAGGCGTACTTCGCGCGCATCTCGAGCAGCTCCTGCTTGATCAGCGCCAGCAGCTTCTCCTCCGACTCCAGGATGCCTCGAAGCTCCTCGATGAGCTTCATCAGCTCCAGGTATTCGGCCTCGATCTTGCCGCGCTCCAGCCCCGTGAGCTGGTAGAGCCGGAGTTCGAGGATGGCGTCGGTCTGCCGCTCCGAGAGCGGGTACTTCGCCATCAATTTCTCCTTGGCCTCCTCGCGGTTGGACGAGGCGCGGATGATCTTCACGAAGTCATCCAGGTTATCCAGGGCGATGATGTAGCCCTCGAGGATGTGCGCCCGGTCGAGCGCCTGCTTCAGGCGGAACTTGGTGCGGCGGGTGACGACATCGCGCCGGTGCTCGATGTAGCACTCGATCAGCTCCTTGATGTTCATCTGCTTCGGCCGCTTCTTGTCGAGCGCGAGCAGGGTGACGCCGAAGGAGGACTCGAGCGCGGTCTTCTGGAACAGCTGGTTGATGACCACCTTGGCCTGTTCGCCGCGCTTCAGCTCGATGACGATGCGGGTGTTCTCGTCGGATTCGTCGCGCAGGTCGCGGATGCCATCGATCTCCTTTTCGCCCACGAGCTCGGCGATCCGCGTGACCAGGGTGGCCCGGTTCACGTTGTACGGGATCTCGGTGATGACGATCTGCTCCATCCCGCCCTTGAGTTCCTCGGTGTGGGCCTTGCCGCGGGTGCGGACGATGCCCTTGCCGGTCTTGAGGTAGGAAAGGATGCCCTCGCGGCCGGTGATCACGCCGCCCGTCGGGAAATCGGGGCCCTTGATGATGCCGCAGAGCTCATCCACCGAAATGCCCGGCCGGTCGATGATCGCGCAGGTGGCGTCGATGATCTCCTCGAGATTGTGGGGCGGGATGTTGGTGGTCATGCCCACCGCGATGCCCGTCGAGCCGTTCATCAGGAGGTTCGGCAGCGCGGACGGCAGCACCGTCGGCTCGGTCGTCGACTCCTTGTAGTTGGGCACGAAGTCGACCGTGTCCTCCTCGATGTCCCGGATGAGGTCCTCGGCGATCTCGCGCAGGCGGGCCTCGGTGTAGCGATAGGCCGCGGGTGGATCGCCGTCGACGGAGCCGAAGTTGCCCTGCGGGTCGACCAGCGGGTAGCGCATGACCCACGGCTGCGCCATGCGCACCAGGGTGTCGTACACGGAGCTGTCGCCGTGCGGGTGGTAGTTCTTCAGCACTTCACCGACGACACCGGCGCACTTGTCGAAGGCGCGATTATGGAGCAGACCCTCACGCAGCATCGCATAGAGGACGCGGCGCTGCACCGGCTTCAGCCCGTCGCGGGCATCGGGCAGCGCGCGGGACACAATGACGGACATCGAATACTCGATGTACGCCGACTGCATGATGTCGGTGATATTGGCCGCGGAGAGTTTTTCGTTGGCAGTGTACACGGAAGGGAAAGGGAGTGAGGGAGTGGGGGAGTGAGGGACCGAGGGGGCGGTGGAATCTGGGGTGCGGGGGCCGAGTCGAAGCCCCCCTCATTCCCTTAATCCCTCACTCCCTCATTCCCTTCCTCAGACGTCCAAGTATTGGACGTTCAGGGCGTTGTCTTCGATGAACTGGCGGCGGGGGGGGACTTCGTCGCCCATGAGGAGGGTGAACAGCGCGTCGGCCTTGGCGGCGTCGTCGATGTTCACCTTCAGGAGCCGGCGCTTGTCCGGATCCATGGTGGTTTCGAAGAGCTGCTTCGGGTTCATTTCGCCGAGACCCTTGTAGCGCTGGATGCTGAGCCCCTTGCGGCCGTTGACGCGGATCTGCGCCACGATGTCGAGCGTGCCCCGGAGTTCGGTGGTCGACTCGTTGCGCTGGCCGGCGTTCTCGGTCATCGAGAACTGGGCGTCCTCGCCGGGTGTGAACCGGGTGACGTCGAGTCCCGCGTCGGCGAGGGCCTTGAGCAGCTTCGCCATCTCCGTGCTCTCGAAGATCTCGTGCTTGGTGCGACGAACGGTCGGGCCGGCGGGCTTCTTCTCGGGCACGAGGGTCGTGTCCGCCGCGTTGTCGACCGCGTCGGTGAGGTCGGCGTTGAGCCGGTTGGTCGCGCAGTAATCCTTCAGCGCGGTCTCGTCCTTCAGGAAGATGTGGTCCTCCTGGTTGCCCTGGCGGACGCGGATGATGTACCGCGGCAGCGCGTGCGTGGCCGGATCCTGGGCATCCAGATACTCGGCCAGGGTGGCGCCGTAACGGGTGACACCGGCGCCGAGCTTCTCCAGGGCCGCGAGGTTCTCGACGATGCGGTCCACCTGCGCCGGCGTGAACACATGGCCGTCGCTCAGCCGCTTCAGGGTGATGTCCTCGGAGCCCAGCTCCAGGAGGATGCGGTTGAGCTGCTCGTCGTTGTCGACGTACTGCTCCCGTTTCTTGCGCTTGATCTTGTAGAGCGGCGGCTGGGCGATGTAGACGTAGCCGCGCTCGATCAGGCCCTTCATCTGCCGGTAGATGAACGTGAGCAGCAGCGTGCGGATGTGCGAACCGTCGACGTCCGCGTCCGTCATGATGATGATCTTGTGGTAGCGGGCCTTGTCGACGTTGAAGCCGCCCACCGACTCGTCGCCCTCGCCGATGCCCGTGCCGCAGGCCGTGATCAGGGTGCGGATTTCCTCGTTGGAGAGCACCTTGTCGAGCCGCGCCTTCTCGGTGTTGATGAGCTTGCCGCGCAGCGGGAGAATGGCCTGGAAACGACGGTCGCGACCCTGCTTGGCGGACCCGCCGGCGGAGTCGCCCTCGACGATGTACAGCTCGGTGTTCATCGGGTCGCGCTCGGAGCAGTCGGCCAGCTTGCCCGGCAGGCCGCCGCCGGACAGCGCGCCCTTGCGCACGGTCTCGCGCGCCTTGCGGGCCGCCTCGCGCGCGCGGGCGGCGTTGAGCGACTTGTCCACGATGCGCTTCGCCACGGACGGATTCGTCTCGAAGTACATCATCAGGCCCTCGTACGAGACGGAGCCGACGATGCTTTCCACCTCGGGCGAGAGCAGCTTGACCTTCGTCTGCGACTCGAACTTCGGGTCGCTGTGCTTGATCGAGATGACCGCGGCGAGACCCTCGCGCACATCGTCACCCGTGATCTGGGGATCCTTGTCCTTGAGCAGGTTGTTGGCCTTCGAGAACTGGTTGATCGCGCGGGTCAGGGCGCTGCGGAAGCCGGAGAGATGCGTGCCGCCGTCCGGGTTATGGATCGTGTTGGTGTAGCAGAGGACCTGGTCGTTGTACGTGTCGTTGTACTGGAGGACGACCTCGACGTGCACCTCGGCGGTCTTCTCGTCGATCTTCGCCTGGGTCTCCTTCTTGATTGAGACGGGCTTGGGGTGCAGCGGGGTCTTGCCCGTGTTCAGCTGCTTCACGAACTCCTCGACCCCATCCTTGTAGTAATAACGCTCCGGCTTCGGTTCCGCTGGCCGTTCGTCCGTGAAGATGATCTCCAGCCCCGAATTCAGGAAGGCGAGTTCGCGCAGGCGCTGGCTGATCCGGCTGCTCTGGAAGACGGTCGTCTCCCGAAAGATCTCCGGGTCGGGCTTGAACGTGATCAAGGTGCCGGTGCCGCGGGCCTTCCCGATGACCTCGAGCTTCTTCATCGTCTTGCCCCGCTCGAACTTCATGTGGTGCACCTTGTTGTCGCGGGACACCTCAACCTCGAACCACTCCGACACCGCGTTGACGCACTTGGCGCCGACGCCGTGCGTGCCGCCCGAGAACTTGTAGCCGCCCTGGCCGTACTTGCCGCCCGAGTGCAGCGTGGTGAGCACCATCTCCACGCCCGGAATCCCGTACTGCGGATGGATGTCGACGGGGATGCCGCGACCGTCGTCACGGATGCTGATCGAGCCGTCGACGTGGATGTTGACCTCGATGCGTTTGCAGTGGCCGGCCAGGTGTTCGTCGACGGAATTGTCCAGGACTTCGGACACGCAGTGGTGGAGGGCCCGTTCGTCCGTGCCACCGATGTACATGCCCGGCTTTTTCCGGACGGCTTCGAGTCCCTCGAGTTTACCCAGTTTTGAGGCGTCGTAGGTCTCGGCGCCGGCGGGCGGTTTCACTTCGTCGGGAGGAGTGGGAGAGGCTGACATTGAACCGTTTTTTTGGGCGAAAATATGAAAGGTAAAGGGTCTCCAGCCCAGGGGTTCGAGGCGAGGTTTTTTATCGGGAAAATTCGGGTCTAAACTGCCGTTTCCGTGGCTTTATAGCGGGGGTTTCGTTTGACGGGGTCCGGGGTACCGGCAAGCTCGGCGGAGCCATGGCGACTCCCGTGATCGAAAGCCTTCTGATTCTGCAAGATCGTGACGTGAAGCGACGGAATCTGGAGGCCCAGTTGAAGGCCGTTCCGGCCGAGGTTGGGGCCGTGGAAACGAAGATTGCGGCGGAAAAAGGGGCGATCGAGAAGGCCCGCACCGAATTGAAGGAGCTGGAGGTCCGCAAAAAGGGGGTGGAAACCGAGATCGGCCTGGCCGAACAGAAGCTCGGCCAGTACCGCACCCAGCAGCTCTCCATCCGGAAAAACGACGAATACCAGGCCATGGGCCACCAGATCACGACCACCCAGGGGCAGATCGCCGAACTGGAAGGCCGGGAGCTGGAGATCATGTACGCGATCGACGAGGCGAAGAAGCGGTTCGCCGCGGCAGAGGCGGAACTCAAGGCCAACATTGCCGGCCACGAGGCCCGGATCCGCACCCTGCGCGAGCGCGAGGAGCACCTCCGGTCGGATTTGAAGCAGGCGGAGGCGGACCTCGCCGCCGCGCGGCAACCGGTGGTGGAAATGCGGCTTCGGCAATATGATCGCATCGCGGCGCGCAACATGCCGGTCGTCGTCGCGATCCACGCCGGCAAGTGTGGCGGCTGCCACCTGAAGGTCTCGAGCGAGATCGAGTCCGCCTCCCGCGGCAAAGGCCAGGAACCCACCGCCCCGCTGCCCACCTGCGACCAATGCGGCCGCATCGTCTACTGGGAGGCGTGACCTCGCTACCCCAAGGCGTCCGGGCGTAGCGAAGAGCGCCAGCGATTCGAAATCCGGGGGAGGACATGGCGAACACGCGGGGTCCGCCGATCGACTCGCTGGCGCTCCCCGCTATACGAAGGCGCTTGGGCGTAGCGAAGAGCGCCAGCGATTCGAAATCCGGGGTAGGACATGGCGAACACGCGGGGTCCGCCGATCGACTCGCTGGCGCTCCTCGCTACACGAAGGCGCTTGGGCGTAGCGAAGAGCGCCAGCGATTCGAAATCCGTAGTCCCGCGTTCCCGCGGAATCCATGGGTTGGACGCTCCCTCAGCGTTTCTCCATTGTCTTCCCTCGTCGACGGGACTGATCTCCCGCCCTTCGCATGACTTGGAAACGCCTGGCTCTCCGGATCTCCGCATTGGCGCTCCTGCTCATGGCCTTCTCCGCCCTCGCGTGCGCCGCCGGCGACCCCGAACTGCGCCTGCCGACTCCGGTGCATGACTTCGGCACGGTGTCGCGCGGGTCGGTCCTGCGCGTCGAACTGCCGGTCGAGAATCGCGGCGCCGGGGAATTGAAGATCCTCGCGGTCGAGGCGGCCTGCGGTTGCACCACGACGGAGGACTGGCCGCGCACGCTGGCACCCGGTCAGACGGGCAGGATCGCCCTCACGCTCGACACCAGCCAGTTCAGCGGGCCGGTCAGCAAGCCGGTGACGCTGCGGACCAACGACCCGGCCCGTTCCGCCGCAGTGCTGACCTTGAAGGCCACGATCTGGGCCCCGGTGACCGTCCTCCAGCCGGTCCTCGTTTTTCCCGCGGTCACGGATCCGGAGCAGGCGGTCACCCGCACGACCACGGTGCGTAGCGAGGAGGACGCTCCCCTTGTCATCAAGGCGGTGACCAGTGCGAACCCGCGCTTCAAGGCCGAGGTGGCGGAAAAGGTCCCCGGGAAGATCTTCGAACTGGTCGTGTCGACGGTGCCGCCGCTGGTCGACGGAACCCACTCCAGTCGGATCACGGTGGAGACCTCCAGCGCGCGGATGCCGGTGGTGACCGTGCAGGCCGTGGTCACGGTGCTCCCGGCCGTCCATCTCGCGCCGGATCGGATTCAGCTGCCGCCCGGTCGGCTGACGAAGCCGGAGAAGCGCTATGCGGTGATCCAGAGCCGTCGCGGGCTGGCCGTGGAGCTGAAGAATGTCGAAACGACAGTGCAGGGAGCCTCGCTCACCCAGACCCCTTCGGCGGACCGCACCCAGGTTACGATCGCGCTGACGATCCCCGCCGGTTTTGAGGCTCTGCCGGGCGACCTCCACGTCCTCCGTGGCCGCACCAACCTCCCCGGGCGGCCCACTTTCGAGATTCCCATCCGATAACCGTTTAAATCCCAAAACGCCAAATCCCAAACGCCAAAAAGATTCCAAGCTCCAATACCCAAAACGTTGATCCTGAATACCGATTTTGCCACAGAGGTCACAGAGGCCCAATCAGAGCCGAGCCGGAGGCGGGCGCTGCGACTGTCTTGGGCGTTACGCGATGAACAGGTTTGTCCAAGGACCGACCCTCCGTGTCCTCCTTGTCCGCCGTAGGCTCGGCGAAGGCGGATGTGTCGGAGCTCTGTAGTGCTATCCCTGCATTTCGTGTTTTTTGGGCACGACTTCCCGTTTCGGTGAGCGTCGTCCCAATCATTGAACAGAAGGTAACGAAGGAAACGAAGGCCGCTGAGTGAATTGGAGCAGTTCCTCCAAATCAGATTTCACAAAAACCGAACTACAGCGCCGAGTGATCCCGCAATCCTTCGTT
>JAEWKR010000078.1 GCA_023457715.1 Verrucomicrobiota bacterium | reverse complement strand
AACGAAGGATTGCGGGATCACTCGGCGCTGTAGTTCGGTTTTTGTGAAATCTGATTTGGAGGAACTGCTCTAATTCACTCAGCGGCCTTCGTTTCCTTCGTTACCTTCTGTTCAATGATTGGGACGACGCTCACCGAAACGGAGAATCGTGCTGAAAAAACACGAAATGCAGGGATAGCCCGCGCAAAGGCTGGCAGCGCGGGGTTCCTCACGAACACTTCGGGTCTTTCAGCGCCTCTGGACTCCGCGTCAGGCAATGCTCGTCCTTCGCGCCCTTAGCGACCTTTGTGTGAGGCAAATTCCGGATCGATTCACCTCCCGTTCGCTGTTCAATGTTCGATGTTCAGCGTTGGTCATCTGAAGTCTGCAATCTGAAATCTGAATTCCCGGCGTAGCCGGCCCCCAATGCGCTTCCTCCCCGCTCTCCTCTTCGCCGCGACCGCCCTCGTGGCCGCCGATCCATCTCAGATCTCAAATCTCAAATCTCAAATTGCCCCGGCGTCCGCGCCGGGCCACCGCCTCTGGTACAAGCAGCCCGCGCAGCTGTGGGTCGAGGCGCTCCCGCTCGGCAACGGGCGGCTGGGCGCCATGGTGTTTGGCGGTGTGCAGAACGAGCGTTTCCAGCTCAACGAGGATACGCTCTGGGCGGGCGGCCCCTATGATCCGAGCAACCCGGAAGCCCGCGACGCGCTCCCCGAGGTCCGCCGCTTGATCGCGGCCGGCGAGTACGCCGCCGCGCAGAAGCTCGCCGACCAGAAGATCATGGCGAAGCCCCAGACCCAGATGCCGTATCAGGCCATGGCGGATCTCCTGCTGACCATGCCCGGCTCGGAATCCATCCAGGGCTACAGCCGGGAACTGAATCTCGACACCGCCATCACCCGCACGGAATTCATGATGGGTGGGGTGAAGCACGTGCGCGAGGCGTTCATCAGTCCGGTGGACCAGGTGCTGGTGATTCGGATCACCACCGAGCGCATTCCTCCCCGGCCGTGGGGCGGACCGCTGTCGATGACCCTCGCGCTGCAGTCTCCCCAATCCGCGAAATCGTTCACCGAGGAGGGGCACACGCTTGTCCTTCAGGGCGTCAACGGCGCCAACGCCGGCATCGAGGGCAGGCTCCGCTTTGAAACCCGGGCCCGCGTCGTCCTCGAGGGCGGGACGCTGGTGGACGATGGCCAGCGGCTGCATATCCGCGGCGCCAGTGCCGCCACCATCTATCTCGCTGCCGCCACCAGTTTCCGCCGCTTCGACGACGTCAGTGGCGATCCGACCGCCGCGAATCGCGTGACGGTGGCCGCCGCGCTCGCGAAGGGTCTCGACCCCCTGCGCGCGGCCCATGTAGCCGAACACCAGCGGCTCTTCCGCCGCGTGCAGCTGGACCTGGGGACCAGCGAGGCCGCCGCGCTGCCGACGGACGAGCGCGTGCGACAGTCGCCGGGCAGCGTCGATCCCGCCCTCGCGTCCCTGTATTTCCAATACGGCCGCTACCTGCTCATCAGCTCCTCCCGTCCCGGCACGCAGCCCGCGAACCTGCAGGGCATCTGGAACGATCACCTCAACCCGCCGTGGGGGAGCAAGTACACGATCAACATCAACACGGAGATGAATTACTGGCCGGCCGAGGTCACCCACCTAGCCGAGACCACGGAGCCGTTGCTGCGGATGGTGGAGGACTTGAGCCGGACCGGGGCCCATTTCGCGCGCCGGCATTATGGCGTGGGGCGCGGCTGGGTCGCCCACCATAACACCGACCTGTGGCGGGCGGCGGGGCCCATCGACCCGGCGTTCTACGGGCTCTGGCCCACCGGCGGGGCGTGGCTCTGCCGCACGCTGTGGGAACACTACCTGTACAGCGGCGACCGCGAGTATCTCGCGCGCATCTATCCGTTGATGAAAGGAGCGGCCGAGTTCTTCCTCGCCACCCTGGTGCCGGAGCCAAAGCACGGCTACCTCGTCACGAGCCCCTCGATGTCGCCGGAAAATGCGCATCGCGACGGGGTCTCCATCGCCGCGGGCCCCACGATGGACAACCAGATCCTCCGCGACCTGTTTTCCCAGTGTATCATCGCCGCCGAAACGCTGGGCTTGGATCCCGAATTCCGCGCGGAGGTGGCCGCCACGCGGGCCAAGCTGCCGCCGGACCAGATCGGGGCCCACGGCCAGCTCCAGGAGTGGAGGGAGGACTGGGACGCGCAGGCGCCCGAGCAGAACCATCGGCATGTTTCCCACCTCTACGGACTCTTCCCCAGCGATCAGATCGACGCCCGGACCACCCCCGAGCTCGCCAATGCCGTGAAGAAGACCCTCGACGTCCGGGGTGACATCTCGACCGGCTGGGCCATCGCCTGGCGCCTCAACCTCTGGGCCCGGCTCCGTGACGGCGAGCGCGCCCACAAGATCCTCCAGGCGCTCCTGAGCCCCGAGCGCACCTACCCGAATCTCTTCGACGCGCATCCGCCCTTCCAGATTGACGGCAACTTTGGCGGGACGTCCGGCATCGCCGAGCTGCTCCTGCAGTCGCACGCCGGCGAGATCGAACTGCTGCCCGCCCTGCCCAAAGCGTGGCCGCACGGCTCGGTGACGGGACTTCGCGCGCGTGGTGGCTTCGAGGTCGACCTCGCGTGGGCCAATGGACAACTCACCCGCGCCGAAATCCGCTCCGCGAAAGGTGGGAAGACAAAGCTGCGCGTCGGCGAAAAGGTGGACGAGATCGCGATTCCCGCCGGAGGGAAGCACGAGTGGAAACGCTGAAACGCTGAAACGCTGAAAAATCTGAAATCTGGAATTTGAAATCTGAAATCCCGGCGAAGCCGGTCCGCCCTTGCCCACAAAAAAGCGGGGCCCGACCCGTTCACCGGTCAGGCCCCGCGTGTTAGCTTACCAAAAACCGCGACCCAGGATGCAGGATCCGGGATGCGGGATCCGGGATGCGGGATGCGGGATGCAGGATCCGGGATGCAGGATGCGGGATGCGGGATGCAGGATGCAGGATTCAGGATTCAGGTTCTGAAATCTGAAATCTGAAATCCCCGGCTCCGCCGGGGCTACTGCAGCGGCAGCTCGAACACTTCGATCATCCCGGCGCCGGGCGCGCCGTTTACGCCGGTCATGACCGCGGTGTAGACGCCGGGCAGGAGCGTCACCACCAGTGCCGAGTCGCGCTCGGTCAGGGGGAAGGCGTACGCGGCCTCCGCCGCGGCGAGGATCTCGGCCATGGTGGCGGGGGCGCCTCCCTGGCCGTGACGCACCGGCGTTTGCCAGTTGTCGTTGCGCGCCACGGCCACGCCCGCCGCCGTGTACAACTCGAGCACGGAATCGGCCAGGGTGTCGCTGACGCCGTACGGCTTCAGCCCGGGACCGACCGCGCGGATCAGGACTCGCTTCGGCGCATCGCCGCCCACCACAAACCCGGCGATGATGTTCCCGCCGGCACCGACGCGGCCGCGGGTGGAGATGTTCACCAGCTGCTCCGTCGTCGCGAGCGAGCCATCCGTTGCATCGTACACTTCGAGCAGCGCCGTGCCCTGGCCCTTGCCCCGAATCCGGGCCGTATAGAGGCCGGGTTCCAGATTCAGGAGCAGCGCCGCGTCCTCACTCCCGCTTTCGAGGGCGAAGGCGCCGAGGCGCGCTCCCGTGGTCGCCACCGCCCCGTTCCCGCGCCAGCCGTCATTTCGTGCGATGGCTTTGCCGCTGGCGTCGAAGACCTCGACCTCCGCGCCGGCAACCGCGTCGGTCACGCCATGGCGCTTGAGCGAGGGTCCGACCGCGCGGATCAGCACCTGTTTCGATGCGGAGCCATCCACCACAAAGCCGGCGACGGCGTCGTGGTCCGCCGAGACGTGAACGCGCGAGGAGAGATTGCTCAGGCGGTCCTTGCGCGGGCCCTTGCCCTTGCGCTTCGGCGTGCCCGCGTCGTTCGGCTCGATCGCGACCACGGCGGCGACATTGCCTTCCTTCGTCGTCTTGCCGTTGATCTGCGCGCGCACCACGACGGCGCCCCGGTTTTTCGGAGTCAGGATGTTGTCGACCAAGGTCGCGTTGCCGCTGACCAGAATCCAGGTGATCGCCTCGCCGGAGGCGGTGGTGGCGGGCAGGGTGAACGGCTCGCCCGCGACCAGTCCGTCGTCCCGTTTGAGCGTGATCGTCTGCCCGGAGCCTTTGCCGCCGCGGCCATCGCCGTCCTCATCGTCGTCGTCATCGCTCCCGCCGCCATCGCCCGGCGGCGTCGTCGCCGCGGTGACGGTGATCGCCAAATTCTCGGTGTCCGTTCCGGCCGCGTTCGTTGCCGTCAGGGTCACATTGTACACGCCGGCGGTCGCCACCGTGCCGCTGATCGTGGGCGCCGTGAACGTCAGCCCCGCGGGCAGACCGGTGACGGTCAGGGACGTCGGGCTGTTGGTGACGGTGACGGTGTAGCTGAAGGGGCTGCCGGCTGCGACCGAAGCGGTCAGCGGGCTTGAGATAACGGGGGCGGCTGTCGTGCCACCGTCATTGTTGCCACCCGGCGTCAGGGTGAGGGTGGTGTTCGTGCCGCCGGCGAACCAATGGGTCGCCGCATCGCGAATATCGGCGGTGGCGCCGCCGACCAGCGTGACGGTGATCGGCGCCGTGCCGGTGAAGACGACGGGAACGGTCCAGGTCGTTCCGGAGCCGGTGATGGCGCCGACGGTGCCGCCGGCGCTCACGACGAAGTCGCCCGACGTCAGACCGGTGACCGGTTCGCTGAACACCAGCGTGAGGTTGGCGGGCGAAGTGAGGGGTCCAGTCGGCAGGCTAAAGCTGGCGACCGTCGGAAGGATCGCGTCCGCGGGCGGAGCCGCGTTGACGGGGATCACGTCGCTCGCCGCGGCGCCGGCACCGACGAACGCGTTGCCGGCGGCGTCGGTGATCGCGGTGGCCGCGGACTTGATCGCCAGTTGCAACGAGCCGGAGGCGCCACTGTAGGTGAAGTCGACGTGATACACCGCGGCGGTGGCGCCAGGAGTGATGCCGGTGAGCGTCGCGGCGGCGGCCGGCGTCGCATTGACGGCAAAATCACCGACGTCGACGCCGGTCACCGGTTCGGAGAAGGTGACCGTGAACCGAGCGGCGGTTGGGGTCACGGAGGCCGCGTCGAGGGCAATGCTCGTGACGGTCGGAGCGGTGCCGTCGGCGCCCGTCGACTGGCCGTGGGCGGCCAGACCGAGGCCGAACGTGCTCGCGAGACAAAGGGCGCGCGTCAGGCGGGCCGCCCGGGTGTGGAAGCCGTCGGCGCGAGTCGCCTCGGGCCGCGCGGGGTAGGCAGGGGTGGATGGATTCAACATACAACCCCAGCATAGTGATGACGTTCTGAATACGCCGATAGGGAGAAGACCCCCGGGTCCCCCGGTCACTTTGAAGGAACAAAGTCACGCGGAAATGACAGGCCGCGGAACTCGTTGTGAAACAGCAGCGTGCGTGAGCAGGTGAAAACGATCTGTCGCGGAGGCTTTTTTCCGGGACGTCGTAAGCCGTTCGTGAAAAAGCCAAAACGCTGAAACGCCAAAACGCTGAAACGCTGAAACGCTGAAAATCTGAAAATCTGAAATGCCGGCGCAGCCGGCCTCAGGATCCGCGTCCGAAAAGCTGAAACGCTGAAACGCGCGTCCGAAACGCTGAAACGCTGAAAATCTGAAATCTGAAATCTGAAATCTGAAATGCCGGCGCAGCCGGCAGCCTCAAATCGCAAACAGCACCGCCAGGAAATGACACACGCTGCCGCCCAGCACGAACGTGTGCCAGTAGGCGTGGTGGTAGCGGAGCTTCTTCCACAGGTAGAACGGCACGCCGAAGGTGTAGCACAGCCCGCCCGCCAGCAGGAGCCACAGCGCCACCGGCGGCACCGAGTTCAGCATCGGCTTCGCGGCGATCACGATCAGCCAGCCGGCAAACAGGTACGCGATCACGGAAACGACATGGGTGCGCGCGCCGCCGATGACTTTGAAGACCGCGCCGGCGCCGCAGATGCCCCAGACCACGCCAAACAGCGACCAGCCCCACGGGCCCCGCAGGTTGGTGAGCAGGAAAGGGGTGTACGTGCCGGCGATGAGGAGGAAGATCGCCGCGTGATCCAGCCGGCGCATCAACCACCGGCGACGCTCGCTGCGGCTCAGGTGGTAGAGCGTGGAGGTCACGTACAGGGCCATGAGCGACAGGCCGAACACCGTCACGCTCACCACGTGCCAGGCGTCCCCGCGCGCACTTGCGACCACGATCAGGACGGTGAGGGCGACAATGCTGAACACGGCACCGATCCCGTGCGTCAGCCAGTTCGCGACCTCCTCGCGACGCGAGTAAACGGACACCCGCGTGTCCCCTCCGGGGACGGTGCCGCGATCCGCGCCCGCGCGTCGACGAGCGATGACGGCTGCGGCAAGCGCATCGAGCCAGCGGATGAGGGCGCGCGGCTTCGGGGCGGTGAAGTTCTCCTGTTTCCACTCTTCGCCATCCGCGTAAATGGTCGGCGGAATCACGCAGGTCCGGAACACCCAGTCCGCGATCGGCAGGCCGAAGAAACCCGACACTGATTCGTTGCAGTCGATGACGGCGTGGTGGCGCAGGTGAAAGCTGTAAACCGGCCGCCAGAACCAGCCCCAGCGTTCGCTATCGATCAGCTTTTCCCAGCGTTCAAAGGGCCAGTGGTTGATCGCGTGCAGGCTCTCGTAAAGAATCAGGGAGGTCGACAGCGCCGCGATCGCCGCCAGGAACCATGGGAACATCGGCGCAAGGAAGTGGAGCAGGAAGAAGACCGGACTCAGGGCGACGAAAAACGCCGCCAGCGAGTACCACGGGAAGAACGATCCTTCCCCCTGTTCCGGTTCCACGATGGGAAACTTGTTCTCCACGAAGAGCAGCCCACGGCCGTCCTTGGACGGTTTCCGCGCGATCCGCGTCAGCGCGTGATGGAGGGTGTGCTGGCGGTAAAGGCGCGAGAGCCCGGGGATTGCCGGCCGGTGCAGGACGTAGCGGTGCAGGAAGAACTCGAAGAAGCAGTTCACCATCGTGAGCACGACGAACGCAACCGCGAACGCCCACCACGGTGCCGCCAGCTGGTCCGCCCACGTCTGCGGCGCCAGAAAACGCAGCAGCAGACACAGCCCCGCGACGGTCGCGACGACGGTCAGGACGAAAAGCTTAACCGAGAAATGCTCGTGCACATGCTCGTGCGCGTGGGCTTCGAGGTCATGAGCATCGCGGGTGGAGTGCGGCTGGACGGGTGGGGGAGTCTCTTCGGGCTTCATTGGGTTCTGCGCTGCGTCTTGCCTCCGAGGGCGACCGCGTCGGCCATCGCACCCGCTGACAGATTGTCACGAATTCTCCGCTCTAAACGCTGATTAGTCTAGTCGCGTCTGCGAAATGACCCGGCCCCGGAAGTGGCCGCAAAAAGGTGCAGAACGCGCAAAAAGGCAGGGCGGGCCGGGACAGGAGACCTGTAGCGCCGCACTCGCGCGAGCGGCTCGGGTACGTTGTACCGCATTCATGCGGAATGCCTTGATTCGGTCGTCCGCCCGCACATCGCAGCGGAGGATTGGCCTGGCGCACGCGTCCCGCGTGTGAATCGGAATCGCGCGCCCCGGCCGCAGTCCTTCGCACGCGGGACGCGCGCGCCACCGGGATCCCGACAGCCTGAGCCGGATCGATGCAGAAGGATTAACCGCGAATCGTCCCTTAGGTCCTTTCGGTCCCTTTCTCCCCTGATTTAACGCTCCATCATACTCGATTTCTGCCCAAAAATCCCCACGCTGCCCCTTCCTCGTCATGCCTTCCCCCCGAACCCCCGTTCTGCGTCGTTTTCTCCCGGCTGCGCTCGTCATCCTTGGCGTCAGCTTCTTCACCGCGCTCGCCCCGGCACAGAGCGATGTGCGCGGCCCTGAGGCGGAACGCGCTGCCGCCGCGGCCGGTCGCGAACGCATCCGCCTGCACGACGGCTGGCGGTTCGCGCTCGGTCACGCCACGGATCATGCCCGGGATTTCGATTTCGCCACCGGCTACTTTTCCTACCTCGCCAAGACCGGCTACGGCGACGGGCCCACCAAGCGCGACTTCGACGACCGCGCGTGGCGCATCGTGCAGCTGCCGCACGACTGGGCGGTGGAACTGCCCTTCGACGGCCGCGGGAGCGCCAGCCACGGCTTCAAGGCGATCGGCCGGCATTTTCCGGAGCACTCCATTGGCTGGTACCGGCGCACCTTCCCCGTGCCCGCGTCCGATCGCGGCCGCCGGATCACGATCGAGTTCGACGGCGTGTACCGTGACGCCGCGGTCTTCGTGAACGGGTTTTTCGTCGGCCGCGAACCGAGCGGCTATGTCGGCGCCGCGTACGACATCACCGACTACCTCGAGTACGGCGCCGACAATGTGGTTGCGGTCCGCGCCGACGCCACCCTGGAGGAGGGCTGGTTCTACGAAGGGGCGGGGATCTACCGCCACGTGTGGCTCAACAAGACCGCTCCACTGCACGTCGCCCGCCACGGAACCTATGTCACGACGGAGCTCGAGGCCCGCGGGACCGCGGGCACTCCGGGTTCGGCCGGCGCCGCGCCCCCCGGTGCCCGCGTCAAGACCCGCACCACGCTGACCAACGCCGGCGGGACCGACGCGACGTTCACCCTGGAGCAAACCATCCTCGATCCCGCCGGCCGTACCGTCGCGGCGGAGACCCTGCGTTCGGCCACGCTGGCGCCGGGCCGCACCGCCGACTTCGACCTGATGCTCCCGGTGGCCAATCCCCAGCTTTGGTCGCTGGAGAACCCCGCCCTGCACCGGCTGGTGACGCAGGTACGCGTGGGCGATCAGGTGGTCGACCGCTACGAGACTCCGTTCGGCATCCGGACGATCCGCTTCGACGCCAACGAGGGGTTCTTCCTCAACGACCGCCACGTCGTGCTCAAGGGCATGAACGTGCACCAGGACCACGCCGGCGTGGGGGCCGCCCTGCCCGATGCGCTGCACGACTACCGGCTGCGCCAGCTCAAGGCCTTTGGCGTCAACGCCTATCGCACCGGCCACCGACCGCCCTCCCCCGAGTTGCTCGACGCGTGCGACCGCCTGGGCCTGCTGGTGATCGACGAGAACCGGCTGATGGGTTCCAACGAGCACCACCTCCGTCAGCTCGAGGCGATGATTCGCCGCGATCGCAATCACCCGAGCATCATCCTATGGTCGATTGGCAACGAGGAGTGGGCCATCGAGGGCAACATCCGGGGCGCCCGCATCACCGCCACCATGCAGGCGTTCGTACAGCAGTTCGAGCCCTCGCGTCGCGTGACGGTCGCGATCAGCGGAGGCTGGGGCGGCAGCTCGACCGTCGCCGACGTGGTGGGCTACAACTACATTTCCCAGTCCAACCCCGACGAGCAGCACCGCAAGTTCCCGCAGCAGCCCGGCGTGGGCACGGAAGAAACGAGCACCCAGGGCACGCGCGGCATCTATTTCGACGACCGCGCCAAAGCGCACCTCGCGCCGCTGGCCAAGGGCGACTCCGGCGGCAACTGCGAGATCGGCTGGAAGTATTATTCGGCCCGCACGTTTCTCGCGGGGCTGTTCTACTGGACGGGCTTCGACTACCGCGGTGAGCCCACGCCCTTCGGCTGGCCCGCGATCAGCTCACAGTACGGGCTGCTCGACACCTGCGGCTTCCGGAAGGACAGCAGCTACTACCTCGAAGCTTGGTGGACCGACCGTCCCGTCCTGCATCTTGCGACGCACTGGAACTTCGGCGGTCGCGAAGGCCAGCCGGTCAAGGTCGTGGTCTACGCCAATCACGAGGCCGTGGAGCTCTTCCTCAATGGCGCTTCGCTCGGACGTCAGGCCATGCCGGTCAACAGCCACCTGGTCTGGGAGGTGCCGTATCAACCCGGCACGCTCGAGGCCCGCGGATACCGCGGCAACACCGTCGCCCAGACCGCGCGCGTCGAGACCACCGGGGCCACCGCCCGGCTCCTCCTCGAAACCGAGACCGTGGCCGATCCCGCGGACCCTCTCCTCATCGCCAGGATTTCCGCCGTCGATGCGCAAGGCCGTTTCGTGCCCACCGCCGACGACAACGTTGTCGTCCACGTGACGGGCGGCCGCGTGATCGGCGTCGGCAACGGCAACCCCAGCTCGCACGAACCGGATCAGTTCATCCCGACCGTGGCGACCGCGGCGGTCGAAGCCTGGCAGGGCCGGATCGCGCCGGCCGGCACCGTCGAACCCGGCGCGCGCGACGCACTCGCGCCCTTTGCGAAGCTGGGTCACTGGCAGGCGCCGAAGCCAAAGGACGGTGAAAAATATGACCTCGGCGCCACGGTGACGCTCGCGGCCGCCGACCTGCAACGCGACCTGCGCCTCTTCCTCCCGACCTTCGGCGCCAGGACGTCCGTCTGGCTGAACGGCAAGCTGCTCGCCCGCGACGTGGATACGACGAACGTCGGCCCGGATATCCCGCTGGCCGCGACCGACGTGGTTCCCGGAGCCAACGACGTGCGGATGGTCGTCACCCCGATCTACGATCACCGCAACCGGATCCCCGAACTCACGCGCCTCGGCGCCGTGCGGATCGTGACCCCGGCGCCCACCCCCCAGCGCCAGCTCTTCAACGGCCTCGCGCAGGTCATCATCCGCCCCGACGCCGACCCCAAAGCCGTGACGCTGCGGGTCGAAAAAGCGCAGGCTCGATAGGCGGGCGGCAAAAAACTGAAAAGCTGAAAAGCTGAAAAGCTGAAACGCTGAAAAGCTGAAACCCGGGCGGCGGAGCCCCTGACCCGTAGCGAGGAGCGCCAGCGATTTGATCCGGCGGATCCCGCCGATTCGCCACGACGCCCCCACCCAATTTCGAATCGCTGGCGCTCTTCGCTACGCCCGGGGGGGGCAGTCAAACGGATTGCCGTAGCGAGGAGCGCCAGCGAGTCGATCCGACGGACCGTGTAGCGAAGAGCGCCAGCGATTCGATCCGATTTCAGCGTCTCAGACTTCCAGCGTTTCAGCCTTTCAGTTTTCAGCTTTTGCCAGGCTCAGCCCCTATCTCCCGGCAGCAAAGCCATCTCCCGTGCCTGGCTGGACATGGTACGCGCCGGTGCGCTGCGTGCCTTCGCGGGTGTTGTAGAGTTCGATCACGCGCGTGAGTTCAAGCAGGTCGATTGCGCCGTCGCTCCCGCCGGCCGCCCCGCGGGTGTCCGCAGAGTGATACCGCGCCAAAGTGGGCGCCGCCTCCGCGCCACGCGCGCTGTCGCCCGCGAAGCCGTCTTCGGTGTCCACATTGATCGCGTACGCTCCGGTGCGCGTCGTCCCCGTGCGCACGTTGTAGAGTTCGATGACGCGAGTCAGCTCCCGCAGGCTGAGCTGAAAGTCGCTGTCCGTGTCGGCCGCGTGGCGATGCACCGGGCGGAGTAGCAAGGGGTCCGGCTTGGCCAGCAATGTCACGGCCATGCCGTCGATGGTGGGACCGACGAGGCCCACGATCTCGCGGACCGAGGTCTCCCCGACGGGCACGACCACGCTGAAGGTGAAGCGCAGCGGATTTGGCGACGCGGTCGACCATGTCCATTCCAGCAAATCGGTGGTGCCGGGCGCCGGCCGGGCCGCTCCTTCAGTCGTATCGCCGACGTACTTCCAGCCCGGCGGCAACAGCACCTGCCACGTCACCGCGCTGGCGGTCGTCGCCACTTGGAATTCGCCGGCAATCGCCACGCGCGTTCCGGGGACGTAGCCGCCGGCCGGCGCGGTATGGGTCGCCCACGTCCCGGCGGGCAGCACCGTCAGCGCCGCGGCCGGCGTTTCGACGGTGCCGGAGGTGGTGCTGACGCGTACCGTGTAGTTGCCGGCATGCCAGTCCTGGACGCTTTCGATCGCATAGAACGCCTCGGTGGCGCCCGGAATGTCCTCGCCGTTGCGGCGCCATTGGTAGGTCAACCACCCCGCGGGCTGGGCCCGCACGACGAGCGTCACGCTGCCACCCTGGCCGACCGCCACGCCGCTCGGCGGACGCAGGATCTCCGGCACGGGCGGGGCCGGAGTGTGAAACACCGTTGCTTCAGAGTAGGGGCTCCACGCTCCGCTCGCGTCCCTATACCGCACGCGCCAGCGATAGGCGGCGGCATACTCGAGCGGGCCCGGCGGCATCATGCGGCTCGTGCCGGCGCTGCCGTCCGGGCCTGAATCCCAGAGTACGGCCAGCGTGGCGGCATCGAGTACCTGCCACTGGCTCCCGCCGTGCAGGTCCTCCTCCGCATCGGCATACGGCGAGGCCTGCAGAAGAGGCGTCAGACTCGCGACCGTCGTGCCCGCGGCCGGCAATGCGTTCGCAGGTCCCGTCGGGGGGTCGTTTTCCGGTGTGACCGTGACGGTGAACGTGGTGCTCGCGCTCAATGCGCCGTCGCTGACGGTCAGGGTGATGACTGCGGTCCCGGCCGCATCGCTCGCCGGCACCAGGCGGAGGGTACGGTTCACGCCTGCCCCGGCCAGTTCCATGCCCGCATGGGGGATCAACGCTGCGTTCGACGATGCCGCGGTCAGCGTCAGTGCGGTCGCCAGGGTGTCGTCATCGGCGAGAGTCACGGGAATAGGCGCCGTGGGCGTGTCCTCCTTGGTCGTGGCATCGGCGACGGCCCCGATTCTGGGGGCCGCGGGCGGGAGCGGCGGTCCCAGCACGACGTGCGTGAGATCGCCGCCGATCAGGGTCGTCGCACTCGCACCGGGCAGGGTGAGCGTCGTGCCACCAAACGTGGCCAGGGCCTCCAGCGTGCCTTGTGCGCCTGTTGCGAAGTAACGCAGATAATCGTCCGAGCCGGGGGTCGAGGCCAGCACCGCCCAGAGTGCGGTGCCGGACGCATCCAGCTTCGCAAAATAGACGTTGTTCGCCAGTCCGCTCGCTTCCGCGGGAAGGGTGCTGCCGCCAAAAACCAGCTGCCCCCGCAGTCGCCCCGCGATCGCCAACGTCCCGTCATCGAGCGCCACGCCGCGTTCGCAGAACGAGAAGGGAATCGTGCCCGTGGTCGGAAGCGCGCGCAGCCAGGCGACGACCCCATTCGCCCCGACCTTGCCGACAAACCCCATCGCTGCCGTCTGCGCCGGCAGGGTCTGTCCATCGAGGGTGACAGGCCCGTACGAGCTGCCGCCAAAGAAGCAGACGCCGTCCGGTCCCGGTGCCACGAAGTTGATCGAGTCGACCGAGAAGCCGCCGCTCGGTTCGCCCACCCGCTTGGCCCACGCGAAGCTGCCGGTCGCATCCAGCTTGGTTACATACGCGTCCGTCCCGCTCAAGCCCAGCACAGTCAGGGTATGTGGGCCGAATGCCGCCTGCTGTTGGAAAGTTCCGGCGATGTAGAGGTTGCCGGCCTCATCAGCCCCGGCGCAAGTGACGTCATCGTACTGATTGCCGCCGAACGAGCGTACCCAGGTCACGGCTCCGTTCGCACCGTACTTGCCCACGAACCCGTCCGGCGACGTGCCTCCCGCAGTCACCGTGCTCGGGCTGCCGGTGAACGTCGCTGAAGTCATGAAGGAGCCGACCAGGTAGCCGTTGCCCTGAGCATCGACCGCCACCTGCCGGCCATAATCCGTGCTCGTGCCACCCGCACGCTGTGCCCACACCACGTCGCCTTCGGCATTCAACCGGGCGATGAACGCATCGCGGTCGCCCGCGGAAGTGAGGGTGGACCCTCCGAAAGGGACGGTTCCGGTGAACGTCCCCGCTACCAGCCATCCTCCACCCGGATAAGGCACGCAGGCATCCACGCTCTCCTCACCGGCCCCGCCGAGCCGCTTCAGCCAGAGCAGGGTTCCGGTCGGGTCATTCCGCGCGAGAAAGATATCCGTGCTGCCGGCGCCGGTCAGCGACTGTGTCCCGGCTGTCATCCCGCCACTGAAATCACCCACCAGCAACAGGCCTCCGTCCGGGGACCCGGCCGCCGCTTTGGTATGCGCGAGTCCGGTGCCGCGCACCGAACGCGCGACATAGGGCTCCGTCGGCGCCACGCTCGAGACGGAAAGGGTGACAGGCAGGCTCACCGGTGAATTGAGCGCGGTGACCGCGCTGACGGTGATCGTCCCCTGGTACGTGCCGGGAGCGAGCCCCGCCGTCGCGTAGGTCACGACCACCGGGTCGGCCTCTCCGGTGGAAGTGCCGGCCGTCGGCGACACGGCGAGCCAGCCGCCTTCGCTGTCGGTGGCGATGACGTAGTCCAGGGTGCCGCTGCCGGAATTGCGCACGGTGAAACTTTGGTTTGCCGGGGCGGTTCCTTGCACCGCCGTGGGCCGCAGGCTGGTTGTACTTGCCGTGATCTCCGGCTCGGTCGGGGTGTAAGTGACCGTCAGGGTGGCTGCCGCCGTGTTGCCGGCGTCGTCCCGCGCCGTGATGGTGAAAACGTTGTCGCCGCTCGCCAGCGGGGCGTCGACGATGGTCCAGCTGCCGGTGCCCGTAGCGGTCCCGCTACCGCCCCGGGAGTTGGACCAGGTGACCTGCGTCACCCGCACGTTGTCAGCTGCTGTGCCAGCCAGGCTGAGCGTCGATTCGAAGGTGGCGAGGGTGGCTCCGGTGGTGGGGCTTTCCAACGCCACGGAGGGTGCCGCGAGATCACGGAAGCGGCCCTCCCCGCCGATTGCGAACCGGTACTCCGGGAGATTGGGGTCGTTGCTGCGGATGATGACGGTGGCGCCGTGGATACCCACATCGGTGGGATCGAATCGGATCTGGAAGCTGCGATAGCTGCCCGGCTCGACGTCCGGGGCCGGTTGGGCTTCGACCCGGAAGCTGCCGCTGCCTTCAAGGGCGACGCTTGGAGTCCCGGTAAGCGACAAGACGCCGGTGCCGCGATTGTAGATCCGGAAACTGAACAGCGCCGTCGTCTCGCCCATCCAGTGCCAGCCGAAGTCGGTGTTGTCGCCGACCCCGGGGGTGGTGCTGTCGTTGTAAATCACGTCCCCACCGCCCGTCACCTCGATCCGACCCGTTCCTGGCTCCGGTGTGGAGGTCGAACGCACGACGCGGAGGCTGACATCGTCAATCCGGAACGTCGTCGGCTTGGTGCCGTTCGTGGCGGCGGAAAAGCTCAAGCGGACGGTCTCGCCCCGGAACGCGGTCAGGTCGAACGACCGCAGGGCGTAGCTGGCCGTCGCATCGAGATTGCTTCGGAGATCGACGATCCGCGACACCGTGGCCCCCGTCGGATCCATCAGGCGGACGGTCAACGCATCGCCGATTCCGCCGCCGTCTTCCTGCGTCGTGATCATGACCCGGTACGACAAGGTCGCCGCGCTGGCGTCCGCTGGGATTGTGACGACCTGGTCGATCGTTCCCGTGAGACCGTTGCCAGCGGAGCCGTCGGGCTGGGCAAGGTAGGCGTAGCCGGGCGCACTATAGGCCGAACTGAAACGGGAATCGGCTTGGAAGGCACCCGAGAGCAGCCACCGGTTGCCGCCACTGGCGAAGTTACCGTTGACGACGAACTCCTGGTCTTCCGTTCCCGTTCCGCCCACATTCATGATCGGCACGACCGCCTGACCTGACTTCCCGCCGAACGTCGCTGTGACGGTGACCGACTGATCCGTATCGACGCTGCCGGCGGTGAGCACGCCCTGGCCATTAACCGTGGCCGCTGAGCCGGCCACGGACCAGGTTGCATCCACCCGCGGCGTGGAGCCGTCGCTGTAGGTGGCCACAGCCGACAGGGGGGCGGACGCGCCCTCGTTGAGCGACTTCGGGCTGGAAACGGTCAACGAGAGCAGCTGCACCTGTGCCGCGGTGACGGAGAAAAACGCGGCATTGGACTCGAGGGCGCCGTCGATGACCCGAACGCTCCAGTCCGCGGAGGCGGGACCGACCGCGACGTCGTAATGGAGCTCGTTCGGGCTGACGAACTCAAGATGTTCAGCCGTCGATGGGATGGGGACGCCACCCGTCTCGAAGCGCAGCGTCGATGCGGGTGTGAAGTTCCGCCCCCTGATGATCAACGGCTGCCGCACCCCGACCGGCTTTCCGATCAGGTTCTGCGGGGTTAACCCAGTGATGAAAGGTTCCGAATCCTCAAAAGGCGGATACACCATGATGGTCTTGAGATAGTAGTCGTAGCGCACGCGGGTCGTGACCCCGTCCGTCGTCTTCGCGCCGATGAACCACCCGGAAAGCTTCTCGTCCTCGGCAAGCGGGGCAAAGTCCACTGTCCCGGAACCGATGGATGCGTCGGCGCGGCTGCTGGGATGGACTTCTGCGAAAGCTCGTGCCCAGCCGTTGTAAGGATTGGTGTCATCATCCAAAAAGAAGGTGATCCTCTGTTGCGAATCGCGATCCGCGTGCAGATACCGCACGACGACCTTTTCGCCGATCTGCACTCCCCATGGCGGGTTCTGACCTTGGGCAAAGGCCACATTCGGCCACTGCGAACCCGCCCATCCCGTGAAGCGCCGAAACCCCCACCCATTCGCGCCGACAATCCGGGCATTCAGGCCTACGCCCGGCCTGCTTTCGCGGCCGTAACGCGAGTAATTGTATCCCGTCCGCACGGCCGGCAGATGGTTGTACCATTCCTCGAGCACTTCGGTGGTGCCCCGGTCGTGCAGGGCGATGGTGCCGTGGTAGTAGTTGTGAATGAGAGCATGCTGCTCGAACAGGCGGGACGAGCGGACAATCCCGTCGAGGTTGATGGAAACTGCGCCCGCGATGGGCCTGCCTTTCGGTTGATCGCCCGTTTGGAAATAGTTATCGGCGAAGAGCACGTTTACCCATGCCTCCGGATCGTCGTCATCGCCTACGGAGGTGACCGGATGAGGATCGAGGGTGGTCACATGGTCGACCAGGATACCCCGCTCGTTGAGGAGCTGAGCCAAAGCGCTATTAACCGAGGTACCTCGGCTATGGCCGATCAGGTGGATCGGCACCTCGAGCACGAAGCGGCTCTGGTGAGGCCGGTACAGCACATCCATGAAGAGCCGGTAGGCGACGGCTTGTGTGCTCAGCAAGCTGACTTCATCGGAGACGACGGTCCAGTCGACGAGCAGGATCGCTGCGCCATAATCGCCGATGGCGATATCATCGACGCTGACAAGCGATCCTCCGTCGTACCGCTTGAGCGTGAAGTGATCCCCGGCACGACCGATCGAGCCTGATTCAACATACCGGGCGACGTAGATCGGTACCGTCGACCCGGCCCGTGCGCGGACTGCCTTGGCCATCTCGAAAACCCAACCTGCGAGCGGATCGCTGTAGTTTGGCGGTTGAAACCCATGCGTGATAATCGTCAGTCCGCAGGCCCCATGCACCGAAGCTTGGCCTTGGGCCGGTTGGGCCCCGCCTGCGATCAGCAACCCCATCAGCAGCGTGAGCCGGGCAAAGATCTGTTTCATGACGTCGCGTCGGGCCCGTGGCCGACGAGCCCGAGCCAGGGGCGACTCGGCGACCTCACGACGGCGGCAAACGGGATCCCGCCAGCTTCCACCGCCAGCCCCTGCAGGCAAACAAGGAAATCCCTAGCATGTCAGAAAGAAGTGACGCCACCGGGCGCCCCGCTCGAGCCTGATGATGGCAGGCAAGAAACTGAAAAGCTGAAAACCTGAAACGCTGAAAAGCTGAAACCCGGGCAGCGGAGCCCCTGACCCGTAGCGAAGAGCGCCAGCGATTCGATCCGATTTCAGGGTCTGAGCGCAGATCGACTCGCTGGCGCTCCTCGCTACACGAAGGCGTTCGGCTGCCGGCGTAGCGAAGAGCGCCCGCCGGCAAACGCACGCAAACGCTGAAAAGCTGAAATCCTGAAAATCTGAAATCGATCCACCGTCCCCACGGCTCCGCCTAATGCAGAATGCAGAATGACGAATGCAGAATGTCCGCTCCTTCGAGCAATCTCCGATTTAAGGGTCTCAGCCTTTCAGCGTTTCAGCCTCTGGCTCGGAAAGGATCTCAGCCTTTCAGCCTTTCAGCTTTTCGGATTCAGCGTGTCAGCATTTGGCTCGGAAAGCGTTTGGCTCGGACAGGATTTCAGCGTTTCAGCATGTCAGCATTTCAGCATTTTCCGCCCGAGCTCCGTGACCTCTGTGGCGAAGATCGAGCCGGCTTGTTTTCCTCCTTTCAGCGCTTGCGAGCAGCGAGGCACGTTGTAGCCTTAAGATCGTGGATCGAATCGAAATCAACCCGGCCGTTTGCAACGGTCGTCCCGTAATTCGCGGAACGCGAATCACCGTTGAAACGATTCTCGGCTGTCTGAGTGCGGGCGATTCGGTGGATGAGATTGTTGCCGCCTATCCCTCCCTGGCGCGACCGGATGTTCTGGCGTGTTTGGAGTACGCCCGCCGGCTGGGAGAGGTTCATTCCATCGTACGACTCGCGTCGTGAGCGGGTTCCTTCTTGACGAGAATGTGCCGTTGGCGCCCTTTCTGGCGATCGGGGCCGATGTGGTTCACGTCACCGAACTTGGAAGCCAATTAACCGACCGGCAGGTTTGGAGCTCAGCGCGTAGTCTGGGCCGGGTGATTGTGACCAAGGACGCTGATTATTTCGCGGAATTGTCGCTACGCGGAGCTCCGCCAAAGGTTGTCTGGCTAAGGACGGGGAATCTCCGTCTGGGGGAGCTTCAGCTTCGAGTCCAGCAATGCTGGCCCGTCGTGGAAGAACTACTTTCCAGCGCCGACTTGGTGATCATCCACTCCGACCGCGTAGAAGGCCTCGCCCTAAAAGGCGGCACCTGAGCGCCCGCACCTCGCCCCGGATCGCCATCACAAGCGATGCGGGACGGCGGATCACGTCGCGAAGAGCGCCAGCGAGTCGATCCGGCTGATCGTGTAGCGAAGAGCGCCAGCGATTCGATCCGATTTCAGTATCTCAGATTTTAAGCATTTGGCGCGGGAATCGCCCGCTGGGGAGCGCCAGCGAGACGGCTGGGCCCACCGTCCCTACGGCTTGCCTGTGTGCCTTTCGTGCTCGTGCTCGTAATCGTGCTCGTGCTCAACGTTCGGTCAGAGATCACGAGCACGAGCACGAGCAAGAGCACGACGGATCGCCATCTCTTGACTCTCTCGCCTCGCGCTTTTCAGGGATTGGCCCTCCGTGACCTCTGTGTCGGAGCTCCGTGCCCTCTGTGGCGAAGATCGAGCCTCCGACCCTGACCCTGTCGAACGGGCGCGCCTACTCCACCTCATAAACCTCAATCAGCGCCTCCCCGGTGCCACCATCGGCGCCGGAGAGCTTGGCCGTGTACGATCCGGGCTCCAGTTCCACCAACAACGCCGCGTCCTTGCTGCCGGTGCGCAACGCAAACGCATAACTCTGCTCAAACGCGCGCTGCAGCGCCACGGCTTCCGCCGCATCCGCGGTCCAATCGTTGTTCTGCGCCACCCGCACATCCGCCGCGTTGAACACCTCGATCCGCGGATCGGCCAGAACCCCCGGCACGTCGAAATCCGCCAGACGGGGCCCGACGCCACGGATCAACAGCCGGCGCCGGCCTTCCCCGTGGACGACAAACCCCGCGATCAGCACATCCGCGCCGGTGCCCACGACCGTGCGCGCCGACACGTTCACCAGTTTGGTCGGCGCATTGAGATCGGCGTCATACACCTCCACCAGCACGGTGCCGGCGTCCGTTCCCGTTAGATGCGCGCTGTGCGGGCCGGTGAGTTCCCGCAGAATGGCCGCATCCTTGCTGCCTCGCTCGAGGGGGTACGCGTACACGGCGGCAAAGGTCGGGGCGAGGCTGGCATCCCAATCGTCGTTCGTTTCGAGCACCCCGGCAGGTCCGTACAACGCCAGCCGCGTGTCGGCGCAGGCGGGCAGGTCGAACTTGAACAGCGTCGGGCCCACCCCGCGCACGAGCGTCCGTTTCGCGCCCGAGGTCGCAAAACCCACAATGCACGTCTGGTTCTTCCGCAACGGACCGCGCACCGAAAGATTGATCAACCGCGCCGTGTTGACCGGCCGCGGCGCCACGAGCACCACCGTCGCCTCACTCGTCGCCGTCTCCCCGTTTCCGTCCGTCACGCGCACGGTGTACCTGCCCGCATCGCCGCGACCCACCGCGCCCAGCGTGTAGCGCGCGCCGGTCGCGCCGGCGATCGCCATGCCGTCCCGGAACCACTGATACCGCAGCGGCCCTTCCCCAAACGCGCTGACCCCCAGCTCCAGGGCCGCGCCTTCCGTCAGCGTCTGGCTCGCGGTGAGCGCTTGCAGCAGCAGCGGGGCGCGCAGCGACGTGGAAAGGAGGCTCGAACCCGAGGCCGCCCACAGACGATTGCCATCGCCCGCCAAGGCTCGTATCGCCTTGGCCGGCGGCGGCAGCACGCTCCAGGTCAGGCCATCCCGGGACACCTTCAAGGCATCGTACTCCGTTTGCACGAAACCGTACCGGGTCGCCGCGATCCCGTAGACCGCCGAGTTGGTTTCGTGGATCCACGTGGTGCCGTCCGTCGAGAAGAGTCGGTCGCCATCATTGCCGCCGATTATATAACCGACCCCCGCCAGCCACGCTGAACGGTCGAGCACCCGTTTCGCCGTCGTGCTTTGCCGGCGCCACGTCAGACCGTCGTCCGACGTGAGCAGCGTGCCATTCGCGCCACCCACCACCCAGCGGTCCCCGGCGACGACGGTCTTCAGGTCCTCCGTGACTCCGCTGGCGCGCGCGGTCCATGCGACACCATCCCTCGAGGTCAGGATCACCCCGCGGTTGCCCACCGCCACCAGCAGCGAGGCGCTGGCAGCCACGGCCTTCAGGTCCTCCGAGGTCCCCGTCGCGCGTTCCTGCCAGCCGAGGCCGTTGGTCGAGAACAGCACCGCCCCGCGCGAACCGACCTGGTAAATGCCGCCGAGCCCCCGCGTCACGCCCTGGGGCGAGCTATAGTTGCTCTGCACCGTGAACACGCCTTCCGGAGACATCCATCCCGCGCCTTCGAAATTACCAATCACCGCCCCGTCGCCCCAGGGAAGCACCGTGGTCACGAAGGTGTTCGGACGCGACTCGACCGGCGCCAGCTGAGCGGCGGTCGCGCCCCGCAGGATGCTGGGACCATAAGCCACGGCCATCAGGATCCCGCCTTCGCTCGCGAACGCGTTGATCGATCCCCGTGTGCCTCGCGACGTCCAGCTCGCACCATCGGCCGAGGTGAAAGGCCCCGCGCCACCGGCAATAAAGCTGCCATCGTAAAACCCGAGCGTGCCCAGCCAGTCTGCCGGCGGCGGCGCGGCGGTCCAGATCAGCCCGTCGGCAGACGTCAGCACATGCGTCGGATAACCGCCGATCGCGACCCAGCGGTTGTTGCCGTACGCCACGTGTTCCAGGCGCTGGTTCCGCGGCTCCGGCACCGACGCATGGACCCAGCTGATTCCGTCGACCGACGTCACAATCGTGTCGTTGTCCCCGACGGCCACCCAGCGGCCATTGCCCCAGCGCAGGGCATTCACCACGAACTCGGGGAAGGGGTTCTCCGTCCAGGTCACCCCGTCCGTTGAGGCATACGCCGCGCCCCAACCCAAGGCCAGCCAGGTCCCGTTGGCGTAGGCCAGCGTCCGCGGAAAGGCCGCCTGCCGGCCGACCGCGACCGGCCGCCACGTTCCATCCGTTGTCATCATGATCCCAGGGAGGTCCCGCCCTGTGCCACTTTCGAACGGCCGCCGCAGCGCCACGAGCTGGCGCCCATCCGTCACCAGCGCCAGCACATCCGCCATCGTTCCGTCCAATAGCGTCGCCGGAGACCAGTTCACCCCGTCGGTTGAACTCGTCAACGCGCCCAGGTCACCCGCCGCCCACCAGCGGCCCAAGGCGTGCACCACCGTGTTCAGGTTCCCGCATTTCAAGCGTGGCGCATGGTAGGTCCAGGGACCCGGACCGGCGGTCAAAACCGTCGCGCTGGTGGAGTGCAGCGTGTCACCAACATACCCGCGCAGGGTGGCCACATACCGCCCGTACTGCGGCGCCGCCCACGCGAGGCTCGGGTTGTCGCCCGTCGCCGTGGCCACCTTCTCGCCCTCAACCCAAAGCTCGACGCGGCTGAAGCCGGACGCCACGCAGGGGAGGGACGTGAGCTGCCCGGCGACCACCTGCCGCGTCGCGTTGGGCGCCACGATGGGCCCCACGCGGGTCGGCTGGCCCGCTTGCCGCACCGTGCCCGTGTTGTTCAGGACCACCACGGTGCCATTCCCGCCCGCCACGAGCGATGTCGCGTTGGTCGCGCCCCCCTCCACGATATACTTCCCCCAGTGCTCGCCGTCCGGGGAAACCCAGATCTTACCCGGGTCTCCGCTCGCAATCAGCACGTCGTCGACGACCACCAGGCGATCCACGCCAAAGTTCAGGGCCGGCGCGAACGTCCAGTTCCAGGTCTGCGCGTCCGCCGAGGTCCAAACCCGGCCCGGCGTGAGGGCCACCCAGCGATTGCGATGGAAAACCACCTCACTGAAATCCTGCGGTGGCGAAATCGGCACCTTGGTCCAGGCCAGCCCATCGGTCGACGTGAGCACGGTTGCGTCCCAGCCCACCGCGACGAAGCGACCGCTGGCGTAGTGAACCGAGGTAAGATTCGATGTGGTCGGCGTCGTCGCGCTGGCCCAGGTCTTTCCGTCCGTTGATGCGAAGATCTGCCCACCTTTGCCCACCGTTACGAACCGCCCGGCGCCGTACGCGAGGCGCTCCAGCCAGAAATCGCTGATGGGGTCCGGGGACACGGGGTGCTTCGTCCACGTTGCGCCATCCGTCGACACCAGGGCGGTCGCTTTATTTCCTTGGGGCGCGGTTTCCATCCCGATGGCCACATAGACGCCCCCTCCGTAGCCCAGCGCCGTGTACGTCGCATAGTGCGGCATCGTGTGTTCCGTCCAGTGCACCCCGTCTGGTGAGGTGACGGCCAAACCGTGGGTGACCGCAATGAATCGCCCCCCGAGAAACGCGAAGTCGCGGGAGGATCCGGCGCTGGTGGAGGTGTTGCGCACGGTCCAGGTGGTCAGAGGGTGGGAGATCGCGACCGCCCTCTTCTCCGTCGTCACGCCCCCCTTCCCGTCCAGCGCCCGGCAGGTCACGGTGAAGTTCCCGCCAAACTGCCACTGATGCGTGACGCTCAGACCCTGTTTGCCCTCGGTGTCGTCGCCAAAGTCCCAGAAGATATAGGTGGCGTCGCCGTCCGGGTCGTTCGCCTGCGCGCTCAGGGTCAGGTCCTCCCTCGTTGCCACCGGTCCGGTCGGAACGTTGACCATGAGGCTGGGAGCGCGATTCGACCCGACGTCACCCCGGGTCACCACGACATCGATCCACTCGTTCGGCGCCGTGCCGCCCGTCGCCACCGGTCCGATGACGAGGCCGTGCTCCGGGTCCACAAACGTTTCGCCAATTACCAAAGTCGCGTCGGCGCCCCACGTGGTTTGCGGCTGGGCGTCGAGCAGGTAGGTGCCCGGCACCGGCGACAGTCCCGAATAGTCCGGACGGGCGGCCCAGCGCACCTGCACGCCGTTGGGCGTCCGGCTATTCCAGGACCGCGCGTTCTCCGGGACTTGGCGCCGAAACTCCACCCAGTAGTCATTGGGGAGGAAGGTGGTCCCGCCATTCCAGGGGCCCGCGCCCGTGGGCTTGGCCGCCGGTCCGGCCACCCGCAGCGCGATCCGACCCTGGGGATCGGCGGTATCGTGGCGGTGGAGCCGATAAGGCCCGGAGGTCGTCACGTCGGTGATCTGCGCCGCATCGAGGTAAAGCAGCCGCTGTTTTTGTACCACGTTGAGGTGAGCCCCCGGCAAAGCCCCTTCGCCCATGAAGTCAAACGAGTCCCCGTACTCCTGGTGCTTCCCCGCGCCTAGCATCGCGCCCGCGGTGGGCTCCCACCGATGCGAATGGTTCGCGCCATGGTTGTGCCCCAACTCGTGCGCTACGGTGTTCGGGGACACCGTCCCGTTCAGCCACGCCATCTTCCCACCGATGAGCGCCAAACCGGACCACCAGGAGCCATCCGAAGACAGCGCCGTGACGGGCTTGAACAGGATGATGCAGCGATCGTAGCGATCCGGATTGTACTTGCCGGTGCCCCCGTTCGCGAGGTCGTAGGCGCGGGCCTGGCGGACCAAGTCGTCGCTGATCAGTCTCTCGCCCGATTGCGGCGCGGCCGCGACCGACGCTTTGGTGACCGTCTTGAAGGCTCCCGGCAGGAGGGTGGCTTCGAAAGACGTGCGCCCGCGGGACATCTCGCCATAAACCTGGTTCACGACCGCCATGCTGGCCTGGATCTGCTCGTCCGTCGCGGGCAACCCCGGATCATCCGGGAAGTCGGCGCGCAGCCAAAGCACGGTCTTGCGGCCCATGACCCAGCCGGACGTCGGCGCCGCTGCCCCGACCCGCGGCGCAAACACGTCACCGTCGGGTCCGATCGACGCCTCCGCCGCCAGGACCTCTCGTTGCCACGTGTGCAACGCCTCCTCGTTCTCAAACCGTCGCACCTCATCGCCCACGGCCACCGCCATGGCAAGGCGAGCGCCAGCCAGGGGATCACCCCCGGCGGGTGAACCCGCCCCCGTAGCCACCCCGCCACGTTCCCCCGCCTCCAGCTGCCGGAACGGCGTGTCGCGCAAGGCGAGCTGGTCATCGATGGCGATCCCATGCACCGCGATCCGGTCCTTGGTCATCGCCCCCTGCCGGGCGCCGTACGTGTACGCCTCATACGCCTGGTTGCCGACCGTGATTCGCCGGCGCAACGCCGTGTGTCGGTCGCCGCACACCACCAATACCTCCAGCCCGCCGAAAGCGTCCACTGGCATTTCCAATTCGGCGAGCACGGCCGCCGGCAGCGTGCCGCGGGTGGCCCGCGGCACCGCGTGCGCGATCGCCGCGGCAGGATCGCTCGCAATCAACTCCTTGAGCGCCCCGCGTCGCGCGCGGGCCAGCTCCACCCCTTCGCCCGCCGTGCGACCCGGATCCGCCAGCCAGCCCTCGAACGCCGCAAAGGCCGGAAGGGCGGAGGGCCGGAGGTCCGGAGGGCCGGAAGGCCGGAGGTCCGGAAGCCCGGCCCACCCGGTCTGTCCCCCTGGCCCTCCGGCCCTCTGGCCCCTCGTCCCGCCGGCCCTCTGGCCCTGTGGCCCTCCGGCCCTCTGGCCCTCCGTCCCCCCGGCCCTCTGGCTCGCCGGTCGCAAAGCAAAAAACACGGCGCTGCCAAACAGGCAGGCGCCCACGAAAAAGAGCACGCGCTTACGCATGAGGAAGAAGCTGGAAGAATCGGATCGCTGGATACGGATCCGGGTGCCCCCATCGTTGTGGCGACCGCCCCTCCGTCAAAACGACTTGCTGCGCGGCCCTTGGTAAAAGCTGCGCAGAAGACGGAGGACGGAAGACGGAGGACGGAGGACAGAAGACAGGCCGGCTTGTGGTGGCTGCAGAGCATCAGCCTGCAGGATCGGGGTCATGGCCGCGGGAAGCTGGCAGTTCCGCGTCGCTGCAGGCCTCCGTGCCTGCCTATGGTTTGCGGCTCAGCGTAGCGTAGGCGTCCCGCCTGCGTATCTCGGGCGTTCGATGACTGAAACGATCAAACGCTGAAACGCTGAGAAACTGAAACGCTGAAACAACCATGCCTCACGCAAAGGCCGCAAAGGTCGCAGAGGCTTCAATCCCCTCAATCCCTCAATCCCTCAATCCCTCAATCCCTCAATCCCTGTTCGCGCGAACGGGGTGGGAAGAACAATCCGAGAGTCAGGGCGCCTTCATTTTGCGTCCATTCGGATCGGCATACCCCCACTGTTTGCCGCAACGAGGACTGGCTATCCTCCGACAAGAGTAAAAAGGAGTGGCGGCGGCTGCCGGTGTAGCGAAGAGCGCCAGCGATTCGAAATGGGTGAGGGGCGTCGTGGCAAATCGGCGGGATCGGCCGGATCGACTCGCTGGCGCTCCTCGCTACACCAATCCGTTTGGCTGGCCCCCCGGGCGTAGCGAAGAGCGCCCGCGATTCGATCCGATTTCAGTATCTCAGCTTTTCAGACTTTGGCTCGGGAATCGCCCGCTGGGGAGCGCCAGCGGAACGGCTGGGTCCCTCGTCCCTACGGCTTACCTGTATGCCTTTCGTGCTCGTAATCGTGCTCGTGCTCGACATTCGGCCCGAGCGATCACGAGCACGAGCAAGAGCAAGAGCACGACGGATCGCCATCTCTTGACCCGGTCGCCTCGCGCTTTTCAGGGATTGGCCCTC
>JAEWKR010000077.1 GCA_023457715.1 Verrucomicrobiota bacterium | reverse complement strand
TTCGTCTCTTAACCGAAGAAGATCGGCGGAAGAAAAGGTGGATTCTTATCCGCCATAAAACGACGAGTTCCTACCCGCCGCTCACAGGATGTTTACCGCGACGTCAAAGCTTTTTGACGCTGTAGCGGGTCATCTACCGGGGCCGGACCGTACCTGTCCCTTACGTGTCCCCGGCCGACCGTAGGCCGACCGTACCTGTCCCTCTCAAAAGGCAGTCTTTCCGAGCGGCCTCTGGGGGCTGTTCCTCCCCGGACGTCTGTCCGTGCCTTGGGAGGCACTCCGGGTATGTCTGTCCCTCGCGGAGGCATGTCTGTCCCTTGAAGGGGGCGACAGGCCGGGTGAGCTACGTTTTGATGAAGATGCCCTTCCTCTGCCAGAAATCGTAACCCGTTGTCTCACAGCGGTTCTCCACATTACGTGCGGTTGCGATGTCGGCTGCAATCCCCTCGTAAGATCGCATGACGAGGCTTGATCCTGGGGCACCCTGGTCTCCGGGGCATGGTCTCCACGCAGGCCCAGAACGCCTGCCACCCCAGCCAGATAGGTGTCCGCGGCTCACTGCGCTTCGCCGACAAGTCGCTCGTGCAGTCCCGCCAGATCGAGGCGATGGCGCAGGTCCACCGGCTGCTGCACGCGCACGCACCCGCCTGCCCTGAGCTTGTCGAACGGGCCGCGTCCGATCCTGCCCAGATGGCGCTCTTCTGAGCGCACCCGCAAAACGGCCGGCGGCGTCGGACTGCGACGCCGCTGGCTCACTCGCGCAGGATCTCTCCCGAGCCCATTGCCGGGACCTACGACGCACCTGGTGAAAACCAGTCGTTCTTTGACATCGGAAGCCGCAGCCGCCCGCCTTCATGGTCGTAGCAGGCCCGCACCCTACGATCTGCCGGGCACTTTTTTCGGACGATAGCGTGGCAAAAACGCCAAAAACCCTACGACGCCAATCGCGTCACAAACTACGACGCGAAAAAAATCCGGCACAGATAATTCCCACGGTTGATCACGTGGTACATCGCACCCTCGTACTGCACTCGCAGCGGTCTTGGCACACCACGATCTCGGCCTACGCCAGATTATTTGGCGAGCAGTAAATCAACATTTCCCGGCCTGACCCCTTTTTCAACCTTCCCTCCTCTTCCGGATGCGTCGCCCACTAATAGATTAATACCCGTCCTTGTGGCAGCGGCAGTTCGCTTGCGCCAGCCCACGTTTCATCAATCTCATCGCCGACCCAACCGCACGGAATATGACCACGCTTGAAGGCGGGAATCAGTCTGCTTTGCCATACGGGGGTTAGGCAAAGGTCCGCATATACCAATTCGAATAGCATCGCCCACACGTCTGCGTCGACGTTCTTCAATACGGACGATGGTGGATCGAGCCGGTGCGTGAGCTCCCTCCTGATGTTATCCGAGATTGCCGACACTTCCCCCCAGGCATGTTGGGCAAACTGATCCCACTTCTTGAACCTAGTGTGGTTCCCGCGTGCGACATCGCGATAATTGCGATTCCGGACCATAAGCTTGAAATTTACCCACGCAGGAGAGGCGAGACTGTGACGTGCAGCACTCGGAGTCTCAGCCCACAAATATTCGCCCCCTTTTTCGGGAGCGTTCCCCACCTTGGCGAGCCAATGGATTTGTTTGAGCGCGCGTACTGCAACATCCAAGTCGTCGTTCATGGTACACCAGGAATAGCTTGAGGCACGGTGGGTGGAAGGCCACCCGCATCGTCGAAGTACCCTACAGCTCGACGTGATGCACGTGCAAGCGCGACAAGCTCCTCGATTGCGCCAGCGGGAACCTCAGCTTCTGCGAGCGCTTCTCTAAGCGCATCGTCGTACTCTGCGTTTGTAGGCGGGCGAAAACTGAGAGGACCGTTTCGGAACTTCGACCAGAATTCCTCCAATACCCGGTGAAAATGGTAATGCTGCGAGCCCTTCGTGGCTGTCGATCCTTTGAGGCTGATCGTAAGGGCATCATCAGCCCCTGCTAACGGGAAGGCTGCGGTTTGATTCAAGTGGTTCGATTGCATCCCACTGCCCGAAATAGCTCTCCGCACGAAACGATGTGCCCCAACCACAATACCTTTCGGAAGCTTCAACGCCGCTGTAAACAGCTGACCAACACTAAGGCCCGGGGGGAGTGCGCGATCTGCAGCGGTCCCGAGCGCTACCGCTCCACGTATTGCCCCAACCCCTATCGTCGACACGCCGGCGGCTTCTGCTACGAAAAAGCTAATCTTCGTCGCAACGGGCACCATTCGGATACCGAGGTTATACAGCACGGCTTGGGTCTCGACGATCGAGATGTACCCGCTCGGATCTACAAACTTAACGGGATCGTGTTGTGCATACAGGTACTTGTGGAGCGAAACTGGGTCGTCGGCGGCACCGCCGTGGCTGTCCATCGACCAGAACCGACCACTATCCGCGTTCATGTACCGCGCACGCAGGTAGTAGAGGCCCAGATCCGGATCGTACTGCTCGCCGCAGTACAGGTAGGCGTTGTCGGTGACGCCGGCGCGGTGGATCAGGGTGCCGAAGGCGTCGTAGTCGTAGCGGTCGGTGACGGCGCCGCTGCCGTCGGTGAGTTCGCGGACGTTGCCGTGGCCGTCCGCGGCGAAATACGAGACCAGGGACGAGGGACCAGAGACCAGCGACTGGGAAATCAGGCTCGTTCCGTACGTGTAGGTCCGCAGCGCTGTGCCGCTGGTGGTCGCAATCCGTTCTTCCAGCACCTGGGCGTAGCCAGTCAGGTTGTTGGCATCGACGAGCCAGGAGGTGGCGGACACGGCGGCGCCGGTGCCGTCGAGGATGCTCTTCGCGATGCGGATGCCGTCGGCGTCGTAGCTGATGTTGACAGTCGAACCGTCGGCGCGGGTGCGAGCGATTAGGCGGTTCTCGAAATCGTAGGCGTCGGTGCCGGAAAGAGACGAGGGACCAGAGACCAGGGACGAGAGACTTCCGACCACGGTGTTGCCATTGGCGTCGTAGGTGTCGCCGTTCAGCCAGTCGCGGGCATTGTAGGTCAGGTTCAGCTGACCGCTGATGGCTGACAAGTGAGAGCTCCTCGCCTTCCGGTTGCCGACTTTGTCCAGTTCGTAGCCGATTTCACCGTTGTTGCCGTGGGTGTCGCCGGCGATCGCCTCGTTCGTGAGGCGGTAGAGCTTGTCGTAGGTGTACGAGGTCGTGCGCGCACCTTCCAGCACCTGCCGGCGGTGGCCGGAGACACGAAGCTTGTATTCGTAGGCGTGAAGCGTCGTCGCGCCCTTCGCCACGGTCAGGGTCCGCAGCCGGTTCAAGGCGTCGTACCCATAGGTGTGCACCACGCCATTGGGCTGCGTGAGCGTCTCCAGGCTGCCGTTCGCGTTGTAGGTGTAGTCGCTCGTCAACGTGGTCCCCGTGCTCGCGTCATCGACATGGGCGAGCCGGTTCACTTTGTCGTAGCGATAGCCGACATTCACGCCACCGGGATTCGAGGACACCACGTCTTTTAGCAGATTGTTGGCATGGTAGCCGTAATCCAACCGACCTCCGGCCGTGTCCTTGTAATCGAGGCGGCCGCGCTCGTCGCGTGGCGTGGTCTCACTGTACAACAGCACGTTCGACCCGTTGTACGTGCGCGCCGCTTTCCGGGCGCCATTCTCATCGTAGTCGTACTCCACGCGGGTAATCGCGTGACTGTAACCGAGCGAGGGATGGGTCGTGTCGGCTGATTTCGACGTCAGCCGGTTCAGCGCGTCGTAGAGGAACGTCGTCGTCTTCCCGCCGAAGTCGGTGCGTTTCCAAAGATTGCCCCAACCGTCATACTGCAACGCCTCCTCCAGCGCCGCCGACTCGGTGGCCTCCTTCGGCAGGATCCGCTTCGTCCGGCGGCCTGCCACGTCGGTCCAATAGGTCGTCGTCCGACCCAGCGCGTCCGTCTGAGTGACTTGGTTGCCAAGCTCGTCGTAGGTGTAGCGGGTGCTGATCAGTTGAGAGTTGAGGGTTGAGAGTTGAGAGTCGGAGTCAGACTCCGCGGTCGCGGCGTCCAAGTACTGACGGACTTCCACGAGGCGGCCGAGGCCGTCGAAACGATACCGGGTGATCTTGCCCTCCTGATCGATCACCGCGATCCGACGACCGAGTGCGTCGTAGCGCGTTTCGCTCTGCGTTGCGGGGTGCTCGTCCGTGGCCGGATGCGTGACGATCGTCGGACGGCCGCGGTCGTCGTAATCCGTGCGCGTGGTGGCTCCACGTGGGTCGGTGACGTAGGTCAGGTTGCCGGCTTTGTCGTAGGTATACGTGGTGACCAGATTACCCTCGGGGCGGTGCTGGATCATTTCCTTGCGCCGCTGGGCGCAGCCGCAGCCGTCCTCGTAGGTGAACGACGTCTTCGCCCCTGCTTCGTCGATCTGCGCCGTGACGCGGCCAATGAGGTCGTACTGCGTTTCGGATTTGGGGTTATCGGCCAGGCGGGCATCCGTCGGTTCGCTCGGAGCTGCCTCCCCCACTCCGTCGTTGGCGTCCGGGTGGATGACAAAGCGCTGCCGCCCCACATCGTCATAGGTGAAGAACGTGCGGTAACCGCGGCGATCCTGCGACCACACTTTGCGGTCTTCCGCGTCGAAAAAGGCGCGCTCCGTCGTGGCATCGTCCGCCTTCGACTGCCACTGGAGCGACTGCGCCTCCTTGCCGATAGCATTGTAGCGCGTCTCGGTGACGCGGCCATCCGGCAGAACCGTGGCCCGCAGCCGATTTTCGGAGTCATAGATGTAACGCGTGACGACATCTTCAGCGGTGCCATCGGGTAGATTGCGGCTGACGATCTGCGCCACCTGGTTTTCCTGCCGGTCGTGCAGGGTTTGCGTCTGGCGCAGCACCGCATCGGCGGCGTTGGTGCGGTCCGAACCGGCCGGTCCCGCGGGGTCAATCACCGTCGTGGTGACCTGCTTCACGGCGCCCGGATGCGCGGCGTCGGTGAAAGCATAGTTGTACTGGTAGCTCGTGACATTCCCAAGCGCGTCCGTGGTCGTCTTGAGGGTGCCATCCGCGTAGTAAGTGTACGTGGTTTTGTCGCCGGCCGCGGGGTTCGCCGGGTCAGCGCCCACCGTGTGCGTGAGAAGCTCATTGGTCACGGGATCGTAGTCGAACGTCTGGACGCGACCATCCGCATCGGTGAGGCGCGTGGGCGCACTGAGTGCGTTGTACACGGTGCGCGTGGTGTAGCCGGTGGTCGGGTGAGCCGGATCTTGATCGGGGTCGGCGCCGAGCGTCTCCGCCGTCAGATTGCCCGCGACGTCGTACGCCATCGATTTGACATTGGCGTAGTGGTCAGTCTCCAGCTTGGCGCGGTCGGAATCGGGATAATAGGCATACGTCGTGCGTGCGCCAAGGGGATCGATCTTCGTGGTGACGTTACCGCGGTCGTCGTAGTAGAAGGTGGTGGTCTCGCGTTTATGGCAACGGCCAGCCCGAGCTGCCGGCCGACGCGGCCGCATGGTGGCCGTTCAATGGTACCCACGTGGATGCCCTTACCGGGACCCACAGATTCTCGCTCACGAACGTGCCGTACGTTTCGTCGCCATTGGTCGGCCACCACCCGGCGAGATCACGGGGGGCGCCGACGGGATCGGTTCCCACGCGGACGACCACGGGGTCGGTGGACACGCTCAGCCCGTCCTGCGCGCTCAAGGTCAGGATGTAAGTACCGGGCACCGGGAAGGTGGCGTCGGTACGGGCCTGAGTGCGATCCACCCACTGCGGCTCCGCAGGACCATGCTCCAGTTTCCAGTTCACCTGCAGCGGGAATGGCCCGCCCTGATCGGAGGCGACGCCGGCCAACGTCACGGTTCCAGGCGCCGAGGCGACGGAGTGGTCCGGGCCGGCGTCCACCATCGGCGGAGTGACGCCAAGGGGTGCCTTGCCGGCGGCGCCGGACGCATGCAATGCCATCACTTCGCTCGGGGCAAGGGGTCGTGCATACAAGGACAGTTCGTCGAGCGTGCCTTTCGCCATGGTCTTTCCCAGGCGTCCGCCAACGTAGACATCAAGTCCGGTCCGGTAGGCGCGTGAGCCCACCTGCTGCTCGTGCAGAATGGCGCCATCCTTGAAGAGGCGGAAGAGACCGGCGGGGCGGTCGTACGAGAGTACGAGGTGCGCCCACGTGCCCACGGTCAATTGCACATCACGACCGTAATCGCCTCTTGCCACACCGGAGTCGTCGATGCCCCGCAGGTACACCCCGCGCCCGGAGTTGAGGGTGCGCACGGCCATGCCCTCGGTGGAGAGATCGGCCCATTCAATCAGGGCTGCCTCGCGTAGCTCGTCCGGCTTGTACCAAAACTCGATCGCGAAGCCGTCCGGCGACCCACCGACATCGAGCCGCGAGTGTCTGGGTGCGAAACCATATCCGGTTCCATTGAGGAGGAAACCGTTGCCCACGCGGGCGGAGCCGTAGCTGAGCCCGTTGACCGGCTCGAGGTGGTGCCCATGCACGACATCCACCGGTTCATCGTTCCCGGGCCACCAGGCAATCAGACCTGAGGGCGGACGGTTCGGGTACCTTAATCCAACGCGCGCGACGGCAACGTCACTCACGGGCGCGTTGAGCCCGTCGGAGGCCGTCAGGCGCAGGCTGTACAGGCCGCTGGCGGGGAACGAAACCGTGGTGTGATCCGAAGACCGATCGGCAAAGCCGGGCTCAAGCGGGCCAAAGCCCCAGGACCAGTTCACCGTCGGGGTTGTCGGCCCGCAGTTCGAAAACATACGTGCCGGCGGTCGTAAAGCGCGCCTCGGATGGAGCAGACCATTGACAAACACCCGGGCCATTCCCGTCGGCCGGTCGTAGGTGTAGGCCAGGTGGGCCCAGGTACCGACCGTGAGGGCGAGGACATTCGGGTTGGCGACGTGACTCACGCCGTTGCAACGCGACCTCGGCTCCGGCTACGATCAGCCTGAACGTGGAGGCCTACAACGCGCCGCCAACCGCACACGCCGGAGCAGACCAGACGATCCGCTACGCGGCGGGCGCCGGCAACCGTGTCGGTCGCATCGTGGTCAACAACGACGAATGGGCATCGTCGGCGCAAACGGATCGGCGGTCGGATCGTCGGCGCGGAGATCCTGGTCGCCGGTGCCCGCAAGGTAGAACCGAGTGATCGGCTCGCCCGCAGGATTGAGCGCTTCGAGCTGACCCGTGGTGTCGCCGATGGGATAGAAGCGGAAGCCGCCTTGCCGGACGACGACACCGAACGACCGGTAGTCGGGGTCGCCATCGCGGTTTTTGACGTACGCGCCGGCCCGGAAGCGCAGGGTTTCACCGTCCGGCATGGCGATGGTGACGATTCGCTCATTCAGCGGCAGCACGTCGTAGAACTGGATCCCGTCGCCGGACTGCGGAGTCTGCCACCAGCCTGCGCCAAGGTTGCGATTCTTCTGCACCCGCACATTCGCGACCGCGAGGCGCCAGCCGGGGCCGAAGTCCCCTACCCGCGCGTCCCGGGTGTCGTAGGTCCGCGTCACCGAGATCGGAATGCCGGCAACCGGCACCTTCAGATCCTCGAAGGCCAGCGAGAAGATGCCCACCTTCATGTTGCCCTCGACCACGACCGTGATCGGACCGTCGACGAGGCTTTGGCCCGCGGTGTTCGTGACGCGCAGGCGGACCTCGTAGATGCCATTCAGGAGCATCGTCGGGTCGAAGGTGCCCAAGGTGCCTGGCACTGCGGCGGTGGCGCCGGATGCCGACGAGCCGACCTGGCTCGTGCCGGAGGCGAAGGTGGTCCACGTCTCCTCCGCAGCGCCGTCGGCGGCCTTGAGCCGGTAATCAAGCTGCCAGCGGGCGAGAAACTCGTCCTGCACGATGCCCGTGAACACGAGGGGCGCGGAGATGCGGGTATCCTCAGCCGGCGTGACGATCAACGCTGATAGACGGTCGCGACGCCGCTCGCACGGTCGTAGGTGGCAACGAGGTGACTCCAAACCCCGGCGGTGAATCGATTGTCGAGACCGATCTGGTCGCGGTCCACCCGGCGCGCTGACTTACAACTGGTCACAAGTGTCCGGGCCGGGTGCGGCCCTGCAAGGCGAGATCCGCTCCGGCATTGGCAACCGGCGGGGTGTTTGCGACCACCACGACGTCGTCGTAGCTCGACTTCTTGCCATCGGAAACGGTGAGACGGAAAACGTAGGTGCCTGAGGCCGGAACCCCGCCGCCGTTTGTCGCGCCCCAGGATACTCGATCCTCGCGGCATCAATGCGCTGCGGACTGAGTAGGACTTGGTTGCCGCGGTCGTCGTAGGCATAGGACGTCACGCGAGCTTTGGAATCGTTTATTACACACGGCTACACCGCCTCCACAACGACAATAGTCATCCCACCTTTTGGCAATCGCGTGCAATGGCTAACCCAAATGCTCCGCCCGTTGGCCGACCGCCGTCACCATAGCAGGACTCACGGCATGCCAAACACGGATCACACAGCCGCTGAATCGCGACCCGTGCACGGTATACTCGGATCGGCTCTGCCACCAACTTCGAGTGGCCTCGACGCAACCGAACTTCCCCACGCAATATGGAAGGAAATCTGGTTTAATTGGGAGTCGAGAGAGTACCCTGCAGAAAAAGCGCAGGAGATAATCCGAAGATTGACCGACTTGGGGGCCAAACCAATCAACATTGGCATCAATCTGCCTCGCATGATTGAGCAACGCACTATATTTTACAACCCGCACTGGCCTGATTCTAAGCGCGCAGCAGAATGGCTAGTTGCCACGTTCCCTGAATTCCGAGGCTTCACCTTGAAGGGCTATGTCAACACCGAGGCGTCCGGGCGCGGCGGGCCATTGTGGATATGCATCTACTGAATGCGTAACCGGAACTGCTCGCAACAAGCTGCCGTACGCCAATCCCGGGGGGATCAGGAGGCCAGCTACAGCTCAGCAACTATCGATCTGGCCTTGCTTATAATTCTCCGCGACGACGACGTTCGCAACGCTTCGATTCCGGCGGCGCGCTTCACCTGTGCATCGGTCTGAATACCATCAAGACAGCTCAAGCAGCAGGAGAAAACCGAGTACTTGTCGCGCGGCAAAATTGCACAGATCTGCCGCAGCCTCCGAATGCGCTCGAACTGACTAAGGTCTTCATAGCAGGTCAGCCTGCCGAGTGCTCCGCCATCTGACTGAAAGGTGAGGCAAAGCAGCCGCCCGCGACTGCGCTTGGTAAGCGCAAAATAGGTACCCTGCCGCGTCGGCAACACCGATCCGCGGTACTCGGCATGGCAGCGCCGCAGTTGATCGATGAGTTCGGAAGGAAGCGCGCGCCCGTTGGAGCCGAGTGGCCCGTAAAAAAACGCCAACAGCGCGTGCGCGTATGCGGATACTTCTTTCGATCTGAAGTCCCGATCCACTATGAGCACATGATCTGCCGCCTGTGTTTCGCTCGGAAGAAATGGTACGCCGGCATCCACGTTGTTGAGGATGGGCTCAAACCTATCGCAGACCCGCTGAAACGCAGCAATCTCTCGTGGCGCAAATGCACGATCTGGTCTGGAAATACACGCAATCACATGGTTGCCTGCACGGTCGACTGGGTAGATGTAGAAGCCGACATAGTGCATATCGACTTTGGAGTACACGTGCTTGTACGCTTGTGTGCTCTGAAATAGAGAATCAGGAACCGCGAATGCTTTGCTCGGTCGTTCGTCCCAGAAGAGTTGATGTAGAGGGGCTGCGATTAGCAATGCGATGAGAGTGGGGCTCAGTTCCTGGAGACGCTGCATACGTTCAGGGGATGACGGCCACACGACGAAACCAAGGAATCGGCCGACAGGATCGTTGAGGTTGATCCCACTGAACGTCGAACCGGTGTATTCATTGAGGAGTTGAAGTACTTGGATCTGGAGAGCGTGCTTATCGGCAGATGCCGATATTTGGCGCTGAACATTCGAGCTCGCTGCCTCAAGCCGGGTTCTCTTCACGTCACTGCGATACGTCGTTTGCCCCGAAAGACGCAACCGTGGAATGAGGCACACGAGGAAAAAGTGGAACACGACCGATATTCGGACTTAGAGCGGTGAGCCAACCCGGGCTCACCAGCTGCGACCGTAAAGGATCAGGATCGCGCTTCATTACGGTATCCGACCGCACGTCATTATGAGCGGCCCTTAAACGGACGATGCTGATCACTGAGGGCGCGAACGACTGAAGCCGGAGTTTGTCCGCTGAATTGCTGGCCGGAGTTCTCCGCGTCCAGCTTCAGACGACGCGCTGCAGTCCTCGGCCGGCGCTCGCCTTCCGTTCGGAACTTGGCAGGGTCGCGGAATCTTATGGTCCGTATTTTTTTACTTCTCCTGCTCCTCGCCTCCATCTCCCTTCGTGCTGATCAATGGAAGGTGACGACGTGGAACCTCGAATGGTTTCCCTCTGGAAAACCAGACTTCGTCGAGCCGGCTCTCGAGGCGAAACGAACCAAAGAGGCCGCCGATATCCTGCGGACAATCGATCCTGACGTCATCCTGCTGCAGGAAGTCCGGGATGAAGCGGCAGTCCAGGCGCTCGCAAAGGCAATCGGCCGAGGCCATGAGGTTGTCGTTGTGTCTCGCTTCAAGCAGGGCAACCGCATCGGGCAGCAGCAGCAGGCGATCCTGGCGAAGGTTCCCGCCACCGCGGCTTACTGGCGCGAGTGGACCACGCGGCAGCTCGTGAATCCGCCCCGCGGCTATGCCTTCGCCGTCTTCGCCACTCCGAGCGGCGCGAAGGTGGGCGTCTACTCGGTCCACCTGAAAAGTAACGCCATGGGGCGCGACGTAAAGGATCGCGACAAGCAGACCATTCTTAACCGCCTCCAGCGTGAACTCGCGGCCGAGCAGATCGTCGAGCACATGAAGGAAGTCTTTGCCATTCCGGACATCGCTCCGGCGGCAGTTGTCGTTGGTGGAGATTTCAATACGGACCCGACCCAGGAGCGGTTCGCCACGGAACGCACGATCCCCACGCTGACCGAGGCGGGCTTTCTGAACCCGCTGAGTCCCCTGCCCCTCGCCAAGCGGACGACCATCCCGCGAAGCGGCCGGTATCCCGACACCACGTTCGATTATCTGCTTTTCAAAAGCGTCAAGGTTCACGGAGAACCGTCGATTGTTTCGACCACGGTTTCCGACCACCGCCCGGTCACGTTCACCGTGACCGTTCCGTAACGCGCAGCCCTGCCTGGTCACGTCTGTGACTCCGCGAGACGTTCGAGGTAGCGCATTGCCGCCGTGCTGATGCCGTCCTTCTCCTGCAGGACGACCCGTGCCGCTGCCGCGAGTCGCGGGCAGGGCCGTCGGGCAAGTAGCGCCTGCCAGGATGGCCAATGCGCGAGCTCGAAAATACCCTGAACCGCGCACCTCAGCATCTCGTCGGACGCGGCGCTTTCGGACACACAGCGGCCGAGCAAGTCGCCCAACGCCCCTGGATCGTAACCCGCTGGAAACGTCACCTTGCCACGGAGCGCGGTCTCCATCGGCGATACGCAATCGGGACTGTCTTCGAATTCAGGCCAGCGCTCGGCGAAGACGAGCTCCGCCTCTCCGATGAACCGCGCCAGCTGCATAAAGCCCGCCGATGCGACCATCTCGTGTTTCGGGGAGCGGGGCACGAGCAACCCCGAGAGGCCCCAGTGCGTATGCGCGATGGCGGCTCCAAGCTGTCCTTCCTTCCCGTAGAGCCCGGCAAGTTCAAGGTGCGCCTGAGACATCTGCAGCAGGAACGAGAATCGGAACACGGCGTCGCTATCCTGCGGAAACACTTCCGGACTCAGTTGCCGGCGCACTGCCGTCAGCCGTTCCAGCGGCGCCCACGCGATCAAAATCGTGAGCGCCTGGCCCACATCAGGGCAGGCGGCCGCCCTCGTCAGGGTGAGCGGGCCGTTCGCAGTCAGTGTGTCGAGGGCGGGCCGCCACGCCTGTTCACGCACCGCCGCTACAAACTGCCTCTCCCAATTCTGGGGAGAAGGAAACACCGCCGGTTCCGAGACTCTCATGATTCCTCCAATTCTCCTGTTGCGTGCTCTTCCGGTTCGTCCTCCGTCACCAGCCGATGCAGCCAGTCGATGAGGACCGGACGAAAGCCGTGCTTGTAGCGGAGCTCCCACACCGCGACTAGGTGTTGCCAGAGAACAAGCGCGAGCGCCGGGGTGCAGCGGAACACCATTGGGCTAGTGGCCGTCCGCAATAGTCCAATGAGCAACGATGTCGTGATCTCGTATCCGGGTGACTGCGCCGTCAGGGCGAGCACCGCCCACGCTGCGTCCATCTGCTCCCGCTCTGCGGCGTTGGGCTGCCGACTTTCCTGAACGATTGCCACGGCGATGGCATTCGTGCGATCGATGAAGCCGGCAAAAACGTCCATGAGGATCTCGGACCGTGAATCCGAGGCTCCCGGCAATTCGAGGAGCAGTTCGGCGAACTGGACGACCTCTACCCAGCTGCCGATCGCCTCGGCCTCGAGAAACCGCACTTCAGCGGCCGAGAACAGCCAATCGGCAATTCTGTTCGGCACGCGCTCCGTATCCATATTCAAGTACGCGGCATCCTCACCGTCCCAGAGCAGGATCTGCAGTTCAACGAGGCACTCCCAAGGCGCCAGCCACGCGCCCCTTGCGATCTGACGCGCCACATCGGGATCGGCGGTCAGCTCACGCGCGCTCGCGCAATAGTCGAGGTCTCGCAGTTCCTTGACAGCCCAAGGCCAGTCCTCGGACTCAAGGGCCGCGGCCACCCGTTTGAGCTGCGATTGGATTGTTTTTTCCATGGTAGGAAGGGGTCAAAACAGGTCCTCGTCTATGTCGAAGTCCCGGGCGCGCTCGTGGCGCGACCGAAGTTCCGACAGGTACCGGGCCTCCCGCTTCTGCTCCACCGTCCTCCACACGCGGCAGCAATCGAGCCCGAGACTCGCCCCGACGATCGCCGCCGCGGCCACATTGACCCAGACACGCGCGTCACCCGTCGCCGCGAGGAACGGGAGCCGATGAAACCACCACCAGAAGAGCGCAAGGCGCGGGGTGACTTCCAGAGTGACGCTGCTGCGCAGGAGTTCGAACATGTATAAAGCGTCGCCTCGCATGGTCGCATGCGCCACCCCGGCGACTACTGGAGACGCTGTAGTCCCCGGGGCACGCGTTACGTTTGCTCACGCCGACGCCGCGCAGCGCGAACGGGTCGCCTGCCGCAGCGCGGGCGGCGGTGGGATTTCCGAAGCGTCGATCATGCCCAACTGAACCCCGAGGAGTGGTAGCCGATCGTGCCGCGTCACACCCAATTTGCGCATGAGTTCATACCGATGCGTTTCCGCCGTGGAGAGCGAGATCCCGAGTTCGCGCGCGATCTCCTCGTCGGTGAAACCGCGGAAGATGCACCGGAATACCTCGGCCTGCCGCCGCGTCAGAAGCCGCAGGACCGGAATTCCGTCTGTCGCCGCAAAGCTCGGCGCCAATTGAAACCGATGAACGTCGAGCCGCTGCAGGATCTCAGTCCATTCTTGGAGGCCATCCAGGTCGGACAGCACCGCCCGCGCTCCCGCTTGACGCGCCTCCTGCGCTACGAAGTCGGACGGACGGCTGACGAGGACCACCACCCATGGTGCGTTCTCGGAAAAGGCGAGCCGCCGGACGAGGCCAAACGCGCCGGGGTGCTGGACGCAGTCGACCACTACGACGTCGGAACCTTCATCCAGGGGCGCCCCCGGCACGGAGACGCGGACCGCGCCGAACGCCGGTTCAAGGTGCTGAGCAAGTGCGGCCGCGTAGGCGCGGCGCGATGACATGATTGCAATCACAGTATCCTCCTCGGGCGTACGCCCGATTGGTTCGCGCCTGGCAGACGCGTTTTCTTGAAGAGCGCACGCGGCCATTTTCGCGGGCGACTCCGCGCGTTTGGATTCGCGCGGAGCGCCATCCACAGGGGAGCGCCAGCGGCGGAGGAACTCCGCCCTGCGCTCGCCGCGACTCAGGCCGCGGTTTCGGCAAGCGAGCGAATGACCGCCTCAAGTGCGTCGCCCTGCGGCGTCGCAAGATAGCGTTGTGTCGTCAGTATGCTGGAGTGCCCGAGTGCCGCCCTGGTGAGATTGATGTCGTGTCCGCTCCGCGCGTAGATCCGTGCCGCGAAACTTTTCCGCAAGGAGTGCGACCCGATGTTCGCGTCGGGTGAGCAGCCGGCGCGGGACGCCGCGTCCTTGACGATCCGGTTCACCTGCCAGATGGAGATCCCCTGCCGTCCCCTGGTCCCCCGCGCCGGGAAGAGCGCGTCGCTCGGAGCGGGCACACCGCGCGCGCTCCGGGCGGCGAGGTACTGCTCCAGGACCGCGCGGGCACGGGCCGAGAGCGGCACGACGCGCGAGCGCACCTTGTCGCGGTACGCCCCGCGCCCGTGTTTAAGATGCCGGCGTTCGAGCGTCAGCCGCTGCCGCACGTGGCCGTGTTCGTCGACCACGTGACGGATTTCCATGGCGCCCAGTTCGCGGGCGCGAAAGCCGGTATCCAGTCCGACCAGGATGAGCGCCTGGTCTCGGAGCGGCAGCTGTGGCAGAGCGGCCAGAAGCCGCTGTTCGTCGTCTGAAGTGAAGGGATCGCGGGCGGGCATCCCGTAGTCTTGCCGCCGAAGGCGGCAAAAGGGATTTCAGCAACTACCGGAAAGGCGGCGGTTTTCGGGCTTGCCCACGGCTTGCGGGAACTGGCGTTCATGCGGCGCGTCCGGCCGGCCGTCGATTTTCGATGCCGGGGAACGGCAGATGACGCAGGTGCGCCCCTCCCGAACGTGCGGTCCGGGTGCCACACGAACCTGCGGCGGTGTCGCAACTCAGTAAATTGGAGCGGGCGGAGAGCCACTCTCTATTCCGGACTCAATGGTCCCCGAAGTTATATCGGCCTTCCGCCCGCAAGATGGTTTTCCCGCCCACCCCGATCATCGCGCCGATAAACTGGCAAACAAGGTCACAAAACACGCAAAGTCTCCCACGACTTTGCGATCCGTGCCGAGCTCGTCGCGCCACTGTACATCTTCCGCGGATGTCCGCATGGCCCGGCTGAGGACGTTGCAGCAGGTGATGAAGGCGTCGTGTGCGCGAGTCCGTTCCTCGTCGAGAGCTCTTCTGCCTGCAGCATCGAGGAGGGACCACTCACCACGGAGATTTGCATAACGAACTGCGGCGCGAACGAGGTCGGTTCGAAGATCCTGATGCCTCGATTCGGCGACGGCAGCGTAGAAACGGAGTGCGCGGGGGTAGTCGAGACACATATGCGAAAAGTGAATGTTTCGTCGCGGGGGGAGGCAGGTGCTGTGCGACCGAGTCGCTTCTTTCATCGTGCGCCAGAAAGGCGCGCGATGAAAACGAAATCGAGTCCAGGGGGCGAGGGCGGAGGGGCTCAGAATACCGCGTCCTGCAAGCCCGGACACGGTTGCACTCCCCTCCGACAGGTAACAACCAGCGGTGTCCTTCGCATCGAGCCGAGACGCTTCGGGTGATCGGCAGTTACCGTGCCGGCGTCTGCACGCGGTAGCGTCTTGAGAGCGGCGGCTTGCCGCGCTTTGGTCTGCGCTTCGAAGAGGAAGCGGCGGACGACTCGCCGGGGTTCTCCAAACGGTGGAGCGTGGCCTTGGCGAGCTGGTTCAGGTGCACCAGCAGCTTGCGGGCGAGTGCGATCCTCGCGACGCGACCAGGCTTTCCGCGTTTGATGAGGCGACGATAGAAAGGGGCGAGCACGGGGTTGTAGCGCTGAGCGACGACGGTCGCCATGTACAACGCGGTACGCAGCCTGGTCCTGCCGCCAAAGATGTGACGAGGAGCGGATTCTGCGCCGCTGTCCCGATTGTACGGAGCAAGACCCGCCAGTGCGGCGGCCTGCCGGCGGTTCAGGCGACCGATTTCCGGCAGTTCCGCGAGCACTGTCGCCGCCGTTAACCGCCCCACCCCTTTTACCGTGCAGAATGCAGCCACCAGCGCCCCGATGCGCGGGTGCTTGCTCACGACCTCCTCAGCGAGTCCCTCGACCGCGGTCATCTCGGCGATGAGCGCCCTTTCGACTGCGTCGGCATTCCGCCGCAACGCGCGGCAACTGAAGTCGGTTTTCTGCTGCCTCTGCAGCACGAGCGCGATCAGCACCTGCCGCCTCCTGCGCAAAATCTGCCTCAGTCGTCTGAGGGTGCGGTCGTGCTTCTCCGACGGAGGCGGTTGCAGGGTTCGACCGAAATCCGCCAGCACCTGGCTATCGATTTTGTCCGTCTTCGCCGTCCGTCGGGTCGCAAGGGCGAACTGCCGAACCCGCATACCGGCTACCAGAGTGAGCTTGCAGCGTTTTGCATGGAGAAACCGCACGAACGCATCGGCAGAGGATCCCGTCGGTTCACAAATAAAGTGCACATGCCTTCTCAATTTTCGTGACGCCGCGAGCAATTCCTCAAAGCCGCTCTTGGCGTTCGGCACTTTCAGCTGCAGCCCGGTTCCACTCGCGTCGAGCCATTGCTTCCCGATGTCGACCCCGACGTACAGCGGCCGCGGTCCTTGAGATGGCGCAGGTGCGGACCTTTCAAACATCCGGGCTCTGTGACCCACGAAGTGGTTACGGTCTCGCACCTGCATAATTGGTGCGGGCGGAGAACCACTCACGATTCCGGACTCGATGGTCCTCGAAGTTATATCGGTCTTCCGTCCGCAAAGTGTGTCTCGCCGGGCACGCTTCGGTACAGCTTTCGCTTTCGACGCCCTTTTTGTCGGCATACTTGGCATTAGCACGAGCCATACCAGTTCTCTACGGCTCCGCGGCCGCTTCCACGCGGAGATGAACCTCGACCTAGCCACGTTTGTCGCGCCGCTTCTGCAGGATTCCTCGCAACCGGTCGACGTCCGGACGCACGAACAGGCGCGCCCATTCATCGGCCGCAAACCCCTTTTGGACCCAATGCACACGTCTGCCGAGCGCGGTCAGTTGCGAGTTCCCAGGCTCGGCCGGAACTCCGTCTGCGGTGGAACCGTAGTTGCAGCAGATCACGCCCGACCACAGCTCATGCCCCAAAGGATCGAACACCGTGAGACGATCGCCCGGTTCGAGGACATGTAGCCCCTCTCGTCCAACGTTCTCGTCGTCGAGCACCGTCCAGAGTACCCCTTCAGTGCCCGTTTCGAAGTAATCTAAAAGCACGCCTTCGATTTTGTCCTTCGCTGACGCTGGCGGGATGTGAACGGCCCACCAAATTTCCGTCACGGTGAACCCGTCCTTGCCCAGCCAGATTGTAACTGTCCCCACGGCGCTCGTCGAAGCGAACGATTCGCCCAATGCGATGATTCGGATTTCCGCAGGCCGAAGCGCTTCAACTTGTCGCATCGTCAGCTCACAGAGGGGAAGCCCCACCGCGTTATCCAGGACAGAGACGACGCTGTTTGCCGTGGCCGCTCCAGGGTGCGAGAGAGCCACCTTGGCATTTGCCTCATATCTCGCCCTGATCGTCCGCACGGCCTCCAAGCAGCGCTTTCCGTACGGCGAGTTGCACCGCATGGCGGTGATCACGCCAAGGACGTAGAGTCGACTGGCGAGCACCTCGTTGAACCGGCGGTCTCGATCGAGCGACCACGTGATCAGCTTTCGCGCCGCATTCCCGACCGGGGCGGGAAGGTCGTTACCAGGTGAGAAACGCAACGGGTGCCGAGGAAAAACGTCCGACTGTGTGCCCAGCAGCGTATCGAACAAGTCAAGAACGTACCGTGCGATGGTGATCTCGGCCGCCGCGGCCGCCTCAAGGACGCGCAGGACCCGGGCGGGAGCAGGAGTGCCGGCCTTCCGGGGCCGACGATTTCGTGATCTTGCTTTCATCGCGTGGGGCGCAGCGTTCGACGCACTTCGGTCACAGTAAATTCGAAGGCCGCAAAACCCTAGGGCGGGGGCGACTACCGAGCCCGCGGCGGTTCCGCCGCATTCCCCCGCTTCGGTGCCGCGCGCCCACGACATGCCCGCTCGTACGTGCCGTTGTCAGCTTCCATACGGAGTTCCGGGTGAAGATCAGGCGACCCCGAACCTCTCTGACTTCGGACGTGCGAAACCAATCCCAGCGACCCGAAGTCCGCGTAAGCAGGACAGGCGAGAGCCTCACAGGCGCGCCGCAGACCGGTCCGGCAGCGAGTCTCCCGACGACCCAGTCGCCAACCCGGAACTTACCTTTGGTCCCATCTGTGCGACAGTTCTTCACCTTCGTGAGTCGCACGAGTTCTGGCCAAACCGAGGATGCTGGATCCCCGATCATCCTGGTGCATGGGGCCGGCGCATTTTTGGGCGGCGGAGAGTCGATCGCGCCGAAATGGTTGTCTCGGGTCACTGTTGGACGGTTCATGGATTTGGAGCGCCACGATCCTCGTGCCGCATTCCCCCCAAACCATGCGGTGCGGGGGAATACTCCGAAAGCACTCGAGCTACCGTGCCGGCGCTAGTTTCGGCCGTGGGCGCACACACCAGAACACGAGGGCGCGGGAGTGGGGTCGGCGAGGATGCCGGACCGGATGGATTGCAAAAGCCATGCCGCAGATCGCCAGACTATCACCCCAGACCGGCAGCAGTTTCACCCGGCTCACCCCGGGTTCGCAATGCGACAGCGATGGATCTGGGCGGGGCGCACGGGCGAACGAATGGCTCAGCCTCGGTCATGGAGTCCGCCACCGCTACACATGTCCTCGCTGCATTCCGGGAGACCGGGCATCTAATCCGGAAGGGAGAGGCCGCAGCCCTGACGCGTCTTGCACCCTAAAATCGTGAAAGCGGCACCATGCACGTCCCCAGGCATATGTTTGGTGGCCGGGCGCGCCCGAGGAGACCAAGCGACACGAGGTCGCCACGGAGGAGCGTTTGAAGCAGGTTCACCAGACCTCCTTGCGAACTGGCGCCCCCCAAACATCGCCGGAGGGAAGATTGTCAGGCGTCACCTTTGCGAGGAGTGATTTAAGCGCGAAACGTTTTGCCGGCCGCACGGGGGTCAAAACGATCCGGCCGGACTCGACCTGCAAATCCACCTCGGAACCCTCCGAAAGCTTGGTTTCCCGAGCGACCCTCGCGGGGATGCGGAATCCCAGGCTGTTCCCCCATCGTTGAGCAGTTATTTTCATCTGACGTTTTAAAATGCCGAAACGTGCGAGCCTGTCAGGGGGCGGTCATTTATGCCGAGCAGCGGGGCTAAACCTGATGGTTTTCCTTCGGCGGCGCTGATCAGGTACTACTTCGGCTATCGGCGAATCGGTATCAACTTGATATGCTGAGCCCGGCATGATTGAGGACCCCTCACACCGCCGGTCCTTTCTTCAAGGATTTCCCGCAGCCGGTCGACATCCGGACGCACAGACCAGCGCGCCCGTTCATCCATTCATCAGGCGTGAATCCCCTCTGGACGCCATGCAGCTCCCAGGCTAGCCGCAAACGGTGTCGCGGCGCGGCTTTTGCCGCGCCGTCTCCATACTGTGACCCAAGGGCGCGCACGTGGGCAGCCTGGCGATTACCGGATTGGCATCGGTTTCACCGTGCGCCCGGCTTCGCGATACCATCGGGCAGCGATTCCCCCCAGGGGAGATTCACGTCAGGAATCCGGTTCATCGTTGAGGACGAACGCAGCAGTTAATCGGTCAGCCATCAGCTGAAGTGTCTTTATCTTCTCAAGAACGGCGTCGCGCTCGCTGGTCAGACCCACGATGCGCGCTTCAGAGGCTGCGATCATTTGCTGGTTTGAAATTGCCGGCGGCTTTCTCTCGACGGCGATCGCAGAGCCTAGGCCGATCTTGTCGCGTCTGACTCGGGACAACAGCTCCGCGAAATACTGTGGGGGTTGGCCGAAGGAAGCCAAATACGATTCTGCTTCGGTCTTGTAAGCAAATCTTCCGCTAGACGCGATCCGCTCGATGGCATCCTTGAACGCAGCGTGGAAGGGAATGAACTCTACCTCCGACCACATCTGATGCCCTTCGGAAATTAGTACCCGCGCTCGGTTGATCGTCTCTCTATTCCCAGTGATCGTTTGGTTAAGGCCCTTCAGTTGCTCGTGCGCGTTTCGAAGATCAGCGCGCAAGTGGCCAATCTCCTTCATCGCGGCTTCTGAATACGTCCGCGCCTTGATCGCCTTTTCAGCGACCGCTGCGCGGGCTTCCGCTGCCGATTGCCTCGCTTGAAGTGCGGCGAGTTGTGTCTGCGCCTCCTTGAGAGCTTTTTCGGTTTCGATCAATGTCCTCAGGGTTGACTCAAGCTGGGACCTCATTTCCTCCGTCACGTGCGCAGTTCCTGAGAGACGCTGATTTTCTGCCCGAAGTTGCGCTAAGTCAGATCGAGCGACCATGTCGGCCAATTGTGCGCGCGGGACGAACTCCCGCTTCACCTGCTCGATTGGAAAGTAGTTCTCCCGTACAATCACGGATGGTAAGTAATCGCGATCGACAATGCTCTTTGGAAGATTGTACGTGTCGCTGACCCATGCGTGCGCTTGCCACCCGAAGGCGGCGGCAGACACCACGAATCCGACTAGCGCAGCAACAGGATGGGTCCGCATCTGCTCAGCCGTACCTGAAAGGAGTTGAACGAGCGGCCGTTTGCGCGGGGTCACAGGCTCAGAATTCGACGGCTCACTTATCAATGACATATGATGTTCCCACCAAATGCTATCGTCGTCGTGCGTTGAATCAATGTTTCTGTAGCTTCCCTGTTTAGAGGAGTACAGGTTTCTAACTGGATGCAAGGCCGGCAGCGTCTTCTCTCCCGGAGGTAGCAAAGTACCTGGAGCCATTCTCGACCAGCACCGGAAGAGCGTTCCTTTCGTGCGAAGTTCGGGTGTCTTTGTCGCGCCGAAGCTCTGCTGGGCGGGGCGCTGCATCTCTTCCTCCACATAACCCAAGCAAGAGGCATTTCTGAAGGCTCGCCGCAGCCATAACAGCGGGACCAAAGTATGGGGCTGACATGCCCAGAGCATCCAATCACGTCACCCTCGTCCGACAATGGGAGATCCTGCGGAAGCTACCCGCACGTGGGCCCGGTATCACGGCCGGTGAGATCCTGCGTTATCTGCGCGATCACCGTGGGTATCTCGTGACCAAACGAACAGTCGAACGCGACTTGGTGTTGTTGTCGGGGCTGTTCGGAATCCGCTGCAATCACGACTCTGTTCCTTATGGTTGGCATTGGCTGCCTGGGTCGGGTCAAGAGCTTGCTGGGCCAGACCTTAGCGACTCCGTTTCGATCATCGTAGCCGAGCAGACCCTGCGCACCTTGCTCCCCGGAACCATGCTCGCGGCTCTGGAGCCCAAATTCGCACTCGCCCGAAACCGACTCCGCGCAACGGAAGGAAACCGCTATGGCCGGTGGGCGCATCGGGTCCGTTACGTCCCTGCCGGTGCGCCGCTGCTTCCCCCCAAACTCAATTCAGTGATCCTTGCAAAGGTGCACGAAGGGCTGATGTTGGGCCGGCAGCTTTGCGCGTCGTATCTCGCGCCAAACGCACGGAGAGCGATGGAACTCACCCTTCATCCGCTGGGGCTTGTTCAGCGTGCAAGTACGCCCTACCTGATCGCTGCCGCCTTCGGTTATACGGACGTACGACTTTATGCGGTCCATCGCTTCCGCAGCGCAGACGTTTTGAATGAACCAGTGGTGGCTCCAAAGGGCTTTGACCTCGACGAGTACTTAACCGCCGGGGCGATGCATTTTTCAAGCGGAAGGTCCATTCGTCTCCAAGCGTGGGTTTCGTCAGAACTCGGAATTCAACTCGCCGAGACGCCGCTCGCCTTGGATCAGTCGATCAGTCCCGAGGGACACGGCTATCGCGTTAAAGCGACTGTCTCCGATTCCTGGCAGATCCGCTGGTGGATTCTTTCACAGGGCGACTCGGTTCGCATCGCGGCACCCAAGGCACTTCGTCAGGAGATTAGTGAAACGCTGGCGGCAGCGCTAAGGGGTTACACTACCTCGATCTGAGCACGGCGCGCTCGACCGCCACCGATTGGAGGCAAACACAGGTGGCCTCGCCAGCGCGCTTCTCCGGGAACTGGACGAACGTCATCATCTCAAACGCGTCTTGGAGCATTACGATGTCAGCACGATGTGGGACCACCGCCCCGGCATCCGACCTGACAAGAAACTCAAACTGGCGCCTCTTCGTGCTCGTGTCCGCCATGTAGAACTCGGACCACGCGATGGCCTCACCAGCCCCGGTGAAGAGGCGCTGCACGGGGGCCGGCAGATCGGCCCAAGCACACAGGACGCTGTGGTTCCTGAGAAAGATTCGCAGTTTGAGCATGCCGCAAACTATAACCGGCCATCGCGACACATTACGTCGCGCCCCCGTAGTATCGTTGCACCATGCTTCTTGTCGGCAGCGATACCGTTGGGATCGATTCCTCCCTTTGCATCCAGCTTCCCGAGGCGTGGACAAGCCATGACGAGCAGGAATGGCGCTATTCCCGCCTCACCTTGTTCGTTCCCGACCCGTCGCACCAGGCTTGCTTGTGCTGTTTCCAGCAACCTCGCCCGCGCAACGCTCGTTGCCCGGTCTTCAGTCGAGCGCCTCCGAATTCGAGCTATCCCGTGACGTTGCGAGCGTCATCTGGACAGCGCCAGGACACCGCACGATTCGACTCACCGCGGCCCAGCTCGATTGGTTGGCCGTGCCCGGTCTCCGGATAGTTGTCAGCGGCGCCCTCGTTTACGCCCACCGTTGCGGGCCGAAACGCTGGTCCGAAATTCTGGCTGCTGCCGGGCCCTATCCGCTGCGATTTGAGGCTGCGACGCATTATGTCGCGGTGTGCTGGTACCTTCGTCTTCATGCGATTCGATTGTTCCCAGCAGGGCCTGCATGAGTTGCCTGCCAGCGTGTTCTCCGCTCCAGAGGAGGTCGCCGTACTCGACGCGTCGTTCAACCGTCTGAGGCGGCTCCCTGACACGCTGAGCGGGTTGACCCGGCTCGAAGAGCTTCGGCTGAGCTTCAATCTGCTGACGGATCTCCCTGTGTGCGTGAAACGCCTAACCCGGCTTCGTACGCTCACCTTGACTGCGAATCCTTTGGCGCAGTTTCCCGGCTGGGCATTTTCGCTCCCCGAAATACAACGGCTTGAGCTCGCAGCGATTGGCATCGTGGCCATCCCTGAAGGCGTTCGCGTCGGACCTCGGATGGTTCAGCTCGGCCTCGGTCGAAACGGTATCGGCTCAGTCCCAACTGACTTCTTCGCGCATGCCGAATGCCTCCGCGAGCTCGATCTTTCCAACAACCGGCTCACCACGGTGCCGGACGACCTCGGGGCATTAGGTCAACTCACGAGGTTGGACCTCTCTCACAACCAGCTTGAATTCGTCCCCGGCACAATCGGCGCACTGACGCGCTTGGAGGTACTGCACCTCCAAGGCAACCGGATAACCTCGCTTCCAGGCAGCCTTGGGGCGCTGCAAAACCTGCGACACCTTACGCTAGACGGCAACCGCCTGTCCGGACTCCCGGATTCGCTGGCCCGCCTTCCGGCGCTCCAGGTCCTAGACGTCAGCCGCAACGCGCTGACGAGTTTACCACACGATCTCGGCGGCCTGACGGCTCTCCGACGCCTCGTGCTCAGCCAGAACGCACTTACCGAACTGCCCGACAGCTTTCACACGCTGCGCACTCTCGAGGCTGCATTCCTCAGCCGTAACCGACTCACCACGCTTCCGGCAGCGGCGCTTCCAATGCCGCTCCTCACCTACCTCGCCATCGAGGGAAACCCGTTCCCGAAAGACTGGCGTCCCCCGGAGTGCTTCCGCTTCCCACTGCTGCCCATGGACGCAGAAGAGCGCCTCCTTCGATCCACCTCTTCGTGAGTAATTCATATTGCGAGTACTGCGGCCAGAAGTTCACGAGCGTCGTCACGTTGACTTCTGGCTACTGCCATCGTCACCCATCAGGGCCGAACCGCGGCCGCCACAAACTATACGAGGGATCGGAAAAGCCGCGGTATACCTGCAAGTACTGCGGCCAGCCTTTTGCGACGCTCCAAGCGCTCACGAGTCCGCTCTGCTATCGGCACGCAAGTGGGCCCAACAAAGGCCGCCACGCGCCCGCATTGTGAGCTCGAGACAAACCGTACAGCCGCCATTCGTGACTCGCCTCAGTTGACGATTCTTGCTCCCCTCAGCCATTCTCAATGGCTGATATCCTCGATGGCGACTCACTCGGCGAGCCACTCCGTCTGCTGGAGCGAGGACGCCACATTTTTGAGGAATACGAGTCGAAGCGGGACAAGGGAGAGCTCTTCAATCTCCTGACGATCATTCGCCGGGATCGCTTGGAGGTGATGACGCATTCGCCCATTCTGGCTGAGTTGCTGCGCCCAACGGGAAGTCACGGGCACGGTTCAATATTTCTGCAGCATTTTCTCGATCTGGTCGGGGCTTCAGATTTCGAAGCGGTCGGTGCAAGCGTTGGGGTAGAGATCAGCTTCGGTGATCTCGGTCGCATCGACATCGTGCTGCAGGACCGTAGCCGCAGGCATATCTTCATCGAGAACAAGATTGGCGCGATGCTTCAACCTGAACAGCTGGAGCGCTATCAGGCCGTGAATCCAAGCGCGATGGTCATTTATTTGACTCTGAACGGGTCCACACCTGAAGGCACGGACCTGAAGAAGGTCCCCAACCTCAAGCTGCTTTCCTACCGGGACGACATCATGAGGTGGCTCCAAGCGTGCAGGAACTCCTGTGCCGGAAGCCCGACGGTCTTCAACGCCATAGGACAGTACCGGAATCTTGTCAGAAAGCTCACGCAGCTAAACATCAGCACCGAGATGACTAAGAAATTGGCGACCGCAGTGCTCCGCGATGAGAACTCCTATCGGGCATACTGCGCGCTATTGAAATCGAAGCTCGAAGTGCAACAGCTCCTGGCGAAACCGCTCTCTGATGCCGTCGCCCGCCATACGGCCCATTTAGGGGTTCAGATCGAGTTCACAGGCACCGGAGAGAAGAGGCACCAAGATAGGTTCGCAAAGCGAGTGGTCTTGTCCAACGGGGCCACTGTGGACTTGGAACTCAGTTTCGACGCACCGAACTTTAGCGACTGCTATTACGGATTCCGCCTCACAGCCGGCGCGCTCGACGCAGCCGAGCGGAATACCCTACGGGAGCTTTTTGAAACCGAGTTCAAAGACAAAGCCATTCCCAACGACGTATGGCCATGCTGGGCATACTGGCACCCTCGGGTCTGGGACGAAGACGTCTGGTCGCGGGTCATCACCGCGAAGGACGAACTGGCGCGTGAGATTGCCGATACACTGACCCGATTGCACAGCGTGGCTTGTGCTTTCGATCAAAAGCTCAAGTCTGCTCACAAGCACGCATCGAGACTGGGCGCGCCGCTCAGCCAAACCTAGGATGTTGAAGGCGCCCGGCACGATGGGTACCGGTGCGAACAAGGGAATTCCCGCGACCCGACGTCTGCTGAAAACTCGCACCCGAGGTCGCGGGCTCAGTTCAACTGTCCTCCCCGTCTCCAAGCCGCGCATTGGTTTCAGCGCCGGGCGCACACATCCCTGCATTGGTGAGCACCGCTGGGACTATCCTGCCGGCCGCGCTACCCCACCCTGGCGCCACAGCCAGTTCGTGGCAACGTACGCGTTTTCACTCCGCTTCGTCAAGTCGAGTAGGTTTGACGGGCGAACCTACTCTTTGCATTTTTTTGGGATGAAGTCCCCCATTCTGTACGCGTCCATGGAGCTGAACGGGATCACGGTCAGGCCGGATTCGCAGGCGGTCCTCCGCAAAGGCCTCGACGGCCACCCCATCGAAGTTCCCACCGGCAACGCGTACATCAACCTGTACCACGTGTTTGAGCGGATGCAGAAGAAGGACCGGAAGCTCCGCGCGCTGCGGCTCGTCCGGCGGCAGATCGACCAGTCGCGCTGGTGGATTTTCGTCGTGGGAGCGGACAGCAAAGCACCGGAGGTCGAACTGGCGGAGGACTACGATCCCATACGCGGCCGGTACAAGCGGTACGCTGAAGAGCTGGCGTCTGGACAGACGCTCAAATTCACAAAGCGGGCGGAGGCCGTGAAGGCGCGGCGCGCTTGGCAATTGTACGTGCCCAAGGAGAAACGTCGGCACCTCAAATCGACCGTCCGCGAGATTGCCCGTGGCCAATATGTTGTCGCGGTTATGGACCGCCAGGCCTGACGGCAGGTCATTGTCGGCGCCGGGTAGGCAAGGGCGGCTAACCCACCGCCTACTGCGGCGCCCTAGCAACGCGTTCTCTGCTAGTCCGGCAACGCATAGATCTCTGCCAGCGCGACTCCGGTCGAATTGGCTGCACCGCGCACAACGACGGAGTACAAGCCGGGGTTCAGCGTCACAATCAGAGCCGAGTCCTTTGAACCCGGCGACAATCCAAATGCGCCGACACTATTTCCCGCGTCGCTGATCGACTGCGCACCTCCCCAGTCGTCGTTTGAGGAAACAGCATTCCTCGCGCCGTCGTAGATGGTGATCTGCGGGTCAAGCAACGCCGTAGACACCCCGAAAGGAATGAGCGCGGGGCCGACCCCTCGCACGAGAAAGCGCCGCGGTCGGACTCCGCCCACCACAAAACCACTGATGAGCAGCTTGTCGTCGGTGGAGCCCACAAATGCTCGGGCCGAGAGATTCACGTATCCGGCTGCACCGCGATCCAGATCGTACAACTCAATCAGACCGGCGCCGGAGGTGCCGCCAATCCCCGTCGATTGTAGCGTGTACACTCCTCGGTCGAGATCCCACACAGCTACCACATCCTCGCTCGTGGGGCTGATTGCGAAGGCACCGACGGAGTTGCTGGCGCTGCTAAGTGCAAGCCGTTCCGGAGAACTGCGCCATGCTCCGGCGCTCTCGATGAGAGTCGGGCCTCGGTAGAGCTGCAAGACAGGCCGTTCCAGCGTCTCGTTGATTCCATATGCCTTCAGCGTCGGGCCGATCAGCCGGGCCAAGACCTTTTTCGGACCGTCGATCGCAAACCCTGCAGTGGCCGTGTTGTCTCCCGGCTCCGTGTGCGAACGGAGCGAGATGTTGATCATGCGGGTCGCAGCCAGCGCCGATGGGGCGACATTCAATTGGATGTTCTGCGATGTCCTTCCTCCGATCCCTTGTGCGTGCACGGTGATATTGACGACTCCCGATTCGATCACGGAACCGGCGATTGTCCCCGTGAAGGCATTGATGGTGAGGCCACTGGGCAGACCCGAGGCCGAAAACTGGTACGGACTTCCCCCGAACTCTGGCGTGAACCCTATCGCTTGCCCCGACTGATAGTAAACCCGTTCCGCGCCAACGTAGCTGGGGGTGATTCGGAGCCGCGCTTGCATCGCGGGATGTATCCGCAGGAAATACGCGTCATCGATCGTGAATCCCCATGATCGCAGCTTGGGCCGTACGTCGACGTCCACCGCTGCGCAAAAAGCGGCTGAAAAATAGGTCTCTACCTTGGATGGGTCGAAGTCCGGCAACTCGATATCACCAAACAGCGCCAGGAATCGCCTAATCATCTCATTTCCGTACCGGTTCTCGTCCGGGGTAAACCCGTAAGCATAGGATTGGAACATGCTGCAAAACGTGCCAACCCCATCGAATTTTCCGCCGTTATCGAAAATACCCTTGGTAGCGCCACTGCTCAGAAGGCTCTCAAATTTCTTCAGTACTCCTTGGGAGTACTCCTTGTCGCGCTGCAGGAACGAACGATAGTGCCGGGATTCGTAGCTCGCCGTGGAGAACCCGTACTGCTCCGGCCGGAGTGCGAACTCCGACGCCAGATAGATAACAGGCAATGACGCCACACCTTCGCCAAAGCCAGAGGCGCCTAGCTTCGAACTTTCCGCTCTCGTCAGGCTCGCCATTCCTGCGGTGCTGGCAAAGTTGTGGCCCATTTCGTGGATGAGTAACTCGTAATTCGGGGTTCCCCCGTAGATGTCCATGTAACCAACGGACGAGGTTTCTAACGGGTTGTTGTTGCCGCCTGCATGGCCTGCGAGTTCCAGCAGCGCCAAAATTTGTGTCTCGCCGCCGTACGGTTTGAAGCCGCCGTACAAGCCGGCCATGACACGGTAAGCCAAATTACCTGTCGCGATATAGTTCGGATGGGCCGTCAGAATATCGCCCAACGAGAATTTTCTCCCCTCAGGGCGGTACGCTGAAGGAAACACCGCTATGACCTCGTCTTTTTGGGGGTCGCCGTACACGTCGCCCGTCGCTAAAATAAACGGCTCAGTGAACAGCCCAAAGACGGGAGCGCTGGCCATCGCGAAGACGTAACCCTCCCTGAGGTACCGTGCCTCACCGGACGAATCGATCGAGACGATCGTAGAAGGGGCACCAAGTCTTGGATCCCGGACAGGATGCCACACCGAATAGCTCACCTCGTTGTCTGGGAGCCTCGTTCTCGAGTCTCCTTGGACCAAGTAAGTGTGCAGTTTGACCGGTGCGTTCTTGACCGGCAGGTTGATGAGCGCCGGTCGACTGGTTAGCCAGCCCTGTTCCGGCTCGCAAACAATTGAGATTTCCGGTCCTGGAGGCTGCAGGGTCACTGAGTGCTCGGCACCCCGACACGTGTACGGCGTGTCCCCGGACGAATCGAAATACACTTTAAACCGGTCAACTGGGATCTCGGCGCGTCTGACGTACAGATACATCGCGTTGCCCTGATAGGTGAGTTTCACGTCCTTAACGTCGCCCACCAGTTCGCCCTGCGGATTGAACGTATGCCATCGAGCTTCATTCACCCGCACTCCGATTTTGATTTCCGCTCCAACTGGACCCCATCGTTGCCCAGTGTTTGAATTAAAGTCGGTGTCCAGAACGACAAAGTAGTACTGAGTTGTATTCTCGCGCGGGCTGGCCGCCGCCTCCAACTTGAACTGCACGTATTGACCGATCTGCCGTACGGTAAAATTTGTGATCTTAACGTAATCGGGTGCGCCGGACGACGTCTGAAATGGTCCCGAGATCTCCGTCGTGTTGTAGAAGGAGGGTGTCTGGCCTGCCAATCCCAAGCAGCCTACAAAGACTAACGTCGCCAATACGCGAACTGAAGAAATGATCTTCATGCCGCCGATCAGCGTGTGTACTCCGCGAGGGCCCGCAGATTGACGCAGGCTCAAAGGATAGCCGTCGATTCGCAAAACTCCGGAGTCTCCGATGAGACTAATGTCAGAGCGTTTCGGCACGGCGATTACCGCTCGATGACGCCACCCTTGCAGAATCCCCGCGGCGCTTTTGACAGCCAAGCAGACCATTTCGATCCAGCAGAAGAAACTGTTTCGTTTCATAAGGCGGTGACTTCGGTGAACGAGCCTGCACTGAGCGGTCTCAGAACGCCTAGAAACGTCGAGTGCGTAACAATCGCGCGCTATGGAATCGGCCATTTTTTCAAGGGGTTCATCGCGAAGAGTAGCCGCGATGGCTACCTACGCCGACGAAGTCGCGCTGCAGACCACAACGGTTTTCCACAGGTTGGTTATCGCACCTCGTACACCTCGATCAACGCGACGCCGAGAGAGGCGTTTTTCGAGGTGATCTGGGCGGTATAGAGCCCCGGTGGCAGGGTGATCAGGAGGGCCGCATCCTTCGATTGGAAATCGGACAAAGGAAAGGCACCCGTTGTTGAGAACACGCTGGTGGGGATAGTCCGACCCCAGTTGTCATTGCTCGCGACCGGGCTGCCGGCGGCGAAGAGGGTCATAACCGGGTCGGACAGCGTGCCGGACACCCCATAGCGGGAGAGTTCGGGGCCGACCGCGCGAATGAGGACGGTTCGAGCGGTATCGCCCCCGAGGACAAACCCCACGGTTACGGCACGTGAACCGGATCCAACGACCGCCCGACAAGACAGATTAATGAGGCGCGGTGTCGCTTCGTTGAAGGGATGCAGGGCTGTTTCGTAGATCTCCACGAGGGCCTGACCGGTGACCCTATTACGTCCGGTAGCACGCGCGGAGTATAAGCCAGAGACGGGAGCCAGCAAGGCGGCGTCCTTGCTCAATGGATCGAGGGGGAATGCCCCGGTGGTGGAAAATGTATGAGCAAGGGCCGACGTACCTCCCCAATCTTCGTTGGATAAAATTGCGACATCCTTATACAGGGTGAGCTGCGGATCGGTCATGACTCCGGCGACTCCGTAGCTCGAAAGGCTGGGCCCAACGGCTCGAATGAGCAGGCTTTTTGGCCCGTTCGTGACGAAACCCAAGGTTATCGCCTCTTCATCCACCCCCCCGTGAGTGAGGACAGAGACATTGACGAGGTGCCCCACGTTTGCCGGCTGCTGTACATTCAATTGTAGCGGATCGGAAGTGACCGTGACCCCGTTGACAGTAGCTTGAACACTATAGGTGCCGTCCGCAGCGGCCTGCGTGAGGTAAGTGGGTCCGGTAGACCCGATCAGCATCTGGCCGTTACGCAACCATTGGTAAGTCACAAAGTCGACCGGCTCCTGCACAGACAAAGCAAAGGCGCCGCCAGGGGCGAGGGTGACGGTCGACCCGACTCGGTTGATGGCAACGGGCGGAGCGACAATGGCCCCGGTGGAGGTAACGGATGCCGTCGGTCCTGTCACCTTGACGGTGTAGCGTCCGTAAACAGTGCCGGTTGCGGCGGGCACGCTGTAGGAGCTGCCGGTGGCCCCAGTAATGGGCTGGCCATTGAGATACCACTGATATGCAAGGGCGCCGTCGGCAGTGGCGTTAACACTCAAGACGCCAGACGTACCTGCCTTTAAGGTAACGGAGCGTGGCTGACCGACGATCCGGACAGTACTGTCCGTGACTGTGAGACGGGCAGACTGTGAGATGACTGTCCCAGCCGCGTTAGTCGCTGAAAGGGCGTATGTCCCCGCATCTAGCTTCGTTACCGACTCAAGAGTCAGGACGGTGCTCGTAGCGCCTGCCACCTGTTTCGTATCGCGCGTCCATTGGTAGGTCAGCGGACCGGAACCCGTGATCTGGCCACTAAAGGAGACCGCGTTACCCTCCATGACGGTGACATCCTGTGGCTGCTTGACGACCTGTGCTGCCACGAGCCGGCTGGCTTGGAGGGAGAGCCTTGCCAATCCTGAACCAGTGTAGGCGTAGACCGTTTCGTCGAGATGAAAAATGCGTTGGATCTCCGGCCCGGAGGCCCGCGCGACATTCACACCGTCTTTGGTGATACCAAGCCCTTGGTATCCGCCGAGAATCAGCCCATGAGGACTCGCGACGCCCGCGTTCCAATGCCAATCGCTCAAGATCCGGGACCCCCAGTGTGTTCCATCGGCCGAGATGTGAAGGCGATTTTGGTAAGGGACGCAAAAACCGATGCCCGGCTGGTACGCCACGCTATAAAGATACCCAGTGGGCTGAATGTCGGTTTGACGGCGTGTCCAACTAATTCCGTCGGTGGAGGAGATGACCGTGCCAGAGTAACCAACCGCAACCAACGTGGTCCCATCGGATGCCACCGCTTGCAGCTGTTTGTCGGTGCCGGAAGAACGTGCAGTCCAGTTGACCCCGTCGGTGGAAGTAAAGATGCGACCAGAGCCCCCCACCGCGACAAGCTGGTTACGGTGGACAGTGACAGAGAGGAGGTAAGGGTTTTGGGCGATGGGTCGCGGAGTCCAAGTGACACCATCAGGAGAGGTGAATGCCTTGCCGCTACCTATGGCGACATAGGCTCCATTGAACGAGGTGATGCCCTCGAGCGAGGCGTTAATGGAGGATGTCCGAAGGTTACCCGCGAGATACGAGTATAGATTGTGGCCTTGGGAGGAGGAGAAAAGGTGGGCTCCGTTCGCCAGACGCACTGCTCCGGTAAGGTAGGGTCGGGCGGTGTCGCCAACCGTCGCCAAGCTCGTGAATGAGGTGCCTTTGTAGACCCTAGCCCGCGCCCCAACTGCCATCAGGTCATCGCCGCGGGATATCAGTGCGTTGATCGACCCGTCTTGGAGTGAGGCCACGGACCAAGTCCGGGCGTCGTTCGTGACGTAGATCTTGTCATTGGTGGAGATGACGAAGGAATCTCGGACGGCGAGTGCTTTGTGAACCCAAGACGTTGTCGGCGCAGAGGCAGTCGTCCAAGTCTTGAAGTCGGTCGATTGCAGAAGCGAGGGTTTCGAAGCCCCGTCAAGGGAGTAGACGCCCAGGAGAGTGTCTCCGACAAGTCCAAGTCCCCTGCAGTTGTCCATGCCAGCCGGAACGATAATCGGCGCCCAATTCTGCAGATCGGTCGAGGCGTAGACCGCGGTGCCGGAGCTGCCTACCACCCAACGGTTATTTCGATACAACAGAAACTGCAGCGTCTGGTTCAGGCTGCCTATTTCGATCGGAGTTGACCAAGTAATTCCGTCAGCGGAATGGGAGAGCCGGCGACCTTGTCCAAGAACGATCCAACGCTGATTGAGATAGTAGACGAATTTGTTCTGTGACATTCCCGTGCTGACTGCGCCCCAAGTGAGCCCATCCGTGGATCGCCAAAGAGTACTGGCCTGCTGCCCGTTATCGTCCAGTTCTTCGCTTGCGAGAATAATCTGGTTCCCATCGCTCGCAATCGACAGCAGATCAGCGCGAGTCGGGAGAGTCCGGAGGGTCCAGGTGATGCCATCCGGAGAGGATGCAACGGTGCCGTTGTCGGCGATCATCCACCAAGCGTTTAGCGCATACGCGAGCCCCTTGCCATTGTACCCGTGAGGCCTCGGAGTGAGCCACTCCCAGTCAGAACTGGGAATCACGGGAACGACTCTAGAGTTCGCGACCGTGGTGCCGTCGGAAAACGTCGCCTTGACGAGAACGACATGTGAGCCAGTTTCCGTCGGTTCCCACGAAAAGGTGGGCTGCGCCTCGGCCGATTCGCTCCAGAGTTTTCCGTTGATAAACAATTGTGTCTTCGACGGAGGGGCTTGAAGCCGGGCACTCACAGTGCATGGCTGGTTAAGAACTGGAGATCCGATCGAAAGAACGGGCAGCTTGTTCGGGTTAAACAGAAAGGCTTCTACATCGACATATGCGTCTGTCCCTGTCCCGCCAACGCCGAGGACCCGCACCCCTACCCCGGCGGCGCTGTCTGTGAAGGTCGCGCCCGGTAGCAGCGCAGCATCTTTCACCGACGCGGTAAGTGGCGTCATATCCAAGATCTGGGTCGTGGTATAGGATTTGGAGGTATTTCGGTAAATATAAGCCCCTGAGGCCAGATTGGAGGGTTGCGAGTATTCATTCGAACCCTTCCAACCGCCTCGATATGAGATATAGGTTTGGATGTTCTCCCTATCATAAGTCAGCGCGACAACCTCATTGGGCTTCCGGGCGGCGTGGTCGAAGCGATAGATGCGGTGGATGCCTGAGTTTGTCAGCGGCTGGACTTGGCTGGTGGACACCCATCCAAAGGCCTCTTTGAACGCGACGTTGAAATCTTCCGCGCTGTGCAGACCGTCGCCGCTGCCCATGGTATCATGCTTGTCGCCATACTCCAGTTCTGCGGCACCGGGACTAAGGGGATCGTCTGTATCCGAAACTAAGGCATTGGCATGACCGACACCGCAATTGTGGCCCAGCTCATGATGAATGGTACCCGGTTCGAAATACCCATTATACCAAGTGTCCGAACCGCTCACACTGCCAAGGCCGGCCCACCAAAACGTGGACCCTTGCAGGTGAGATATGCTCGAAAAGACGTAAAGGTAGCGATCGTACGCCTCCGGATATTCAGTAGCAATTAAAGCCCTGGCGTCCTTGCGCACGTTCTCGGACGAATTGCAGTAGTAGGCCGCGGGGTTCGGCAGGCGATACAGTTTGGTGATGGTAGCCGTGTACGACGTAAGACCGTTGGAGGAAGAGTTGAAAAACGGGATTACTTCCCGTTCCATCAGGTTCTGCGCGTATTCTTTTGTGACCGGAACATTGTCGGAACCCGCTTTGGTGACCGGATTTCCCGGGAGATCCGGAAAGTCCAACAGAATCACGAGGAGCTTCTTGGGGCCGTTGGACCAGGTGTTCACTGCAGCGGCTGACACTGGGTTGGTGAGGAGAGGTTCGTATGGAACGACATGGGGATCGAGACCGCGCTCAGCGGCTTGAATCGCGTCTTCCGCACGCTCCACATCCTCGACAGAGGCGAAGCGGTACAGCTTACCAGCGACCCGACCCACAACGCCGCGAATGCCGGTCTGAAGCGCCTGAATCCTAGGCGGGTGCATGAGAAGGGCTTCGTCCACAGGCTGGATCGCCCGATCACTCAGATAAAAGATACCGTTGAGAATCACCCCTTGGAGGGGGATCGAGTATTTGGAACCGGAGTGAAGCCTACGACCGTACGTGACCACGGGGTATTGAACGCCGTCCACCCGAACAGAGCGTTGGATGATTGTCCCCCACCCTGACCCGGGGACGGGGGTGGCGCAGAGAACCTCGTAATCGCCTACCGTCGATACAGGACGTTCGCTTTCCGCTTGGATTTCAGAGGGGAGCCTGGCAAAGACTTCGGGAGATAGGGCGTTAGCCAAAAGCGCCTGCGGCTCGCCGCCCATCGACTGAAGTGCCTGCTTGCGTGTGCGCGCGAGATCGCGGCCTTCCACTAGACTGGCGCCGCGCCGTTCGTACCGTTCTTGCCACGCCTGGAGGCTCTCGGACTGCGCGCCCAAAGCCACATGTTCCGTACCGCCCGGTTGGGAGGCACCATACACGACTGCAAACGACAAAAGACCAACTACGAGGAGGTGGAATCTCATAGCTGAACTACGGGGGAAACGGGAGTGCGGACTCGGCGTTCGCGCGCCATTGTCCGCTTGAACTCGGCGATCCGCAGTGATGGTACGGGTTGGGAGGTGTGGCCTCTCAAATGGTGGGTGCTATGATTTAAATCAGTACACCTCGTACACCTCGACAATCGCGTCGCCGCCTTTGCCCTGAGCGTCCTTGAGCATCACGGTGTATAGCCCTTCATCCAACGAGATCAGGATGGCGGCGTCCTTGCTGCCGTGAGCCAAACTAAACGCGCCAGTGGAAGCAAAGGCCGCCCGCAGCGCCGTTGCATTCGCCTCACCCTCCGACCAATCATTGTTTTCAGCGATCACTGTCTGACCAGAGTAGATGGCGATTTTCGGATCCGGCAAAGTCCCTGGAACACCGTAGGCTGCAAGTCCTGGACCCACGCCTCGCACGAGCACGGTCTTTCGACCAGAAATCACGAATCCGGGTATTAGGTTGCCACCCGCCGCGACGATCGCGCGCGTGGATACGTTGACCACACGTGCACCGGACGATGATGGGCCGGCGTCGAACGCGTTTTTGCCCGCGCCAGGCCCGGCAAGGTCGAAGGACACGAGCCCCCCGCCGCTATACTGAGAACTGCAGCCCAGCACCACGTGGTAGGTCGTGTTGGCCTCAGCGTGGAACGAATACGTGTTCCCGGAACCCGTGAGCGGAATTGCCTTCAAGGAGGCGACGTCCACCCCCGAATACACGCTGAGGTTCTGTCCGCTCACACCAACCCGGCCGATCGTCAGCACTGTAGTTCCAGCCTCGTTGGTTCCCCACGAATACCAGAGCGTCTTGTATCCGGCGGTCGTCGGCTCAAACGACTCCCGGGTCGCGAGGGTGTTGTACCCAAACGCCGTAACTTTCGCTCCGGAAAGCACTACACGAGATGAAAAGTTGTCGTTATCCGGGGTCGCTGAGGTCGGCAGCCTTGGCCCCGTAACTACGCCGGAGCTGTTGAACGGGGTTGTCGAGAGGGCGAGTTGGATAACGTTCTGACCGTCATTGTACTGGCTCGAGCATGCCAAAGAAAATTGGTAGGTTGAACCCTTCCTCAGCAGAACGGACGTAGGATTGTTCTCCGTGGGTGCCGGCTGCATCGTACCGAAAGTGTCCCCATGGTATACCTCGACCTCCGCCCCATACGTCGCGGCCTCAATCGAAACCGACAGCCATTGGTCTTCCGTTGCCGTGTAGCTGTACCACAATGTCCGCTGTCCGTTCGCGGGCTCCCCGGGTTCGCGTGTAGCAGAACCAGTGTAAGCGATGATTGTCGCAGGCATCACACCAATTACCTTCCGATCGACAAAATTGTCGTTCCGCGGCGTGGCGCTAACAGGGGTGTCTGGCCCGATGATGGTTCCGCCTGACGCAAACGGAGACGTGGTAAGCGACAGAGTTACAGTGCCATTGGAGCTCGAGTAGGTGGTACCTCGATCTGTCGCTATCTGATATGTGGTTCCCTTGACCGCAATCCATGACAGCATTTGGTCGTTCTGAGTCGAGCGGACGGGACAGAGCGTAGCAAGAGAGGCTCCCGTGTAGACGTAAATCCCCGGATACGATCCCGTAGACCCACCGTGGTTCAGCGTGACTCTCAGATCAGAGGGTGCGGTCCAGGAATACCACAGGGAACGGTAACGGTGGGCTCCTGGCTCACCGGGTTCAGTCGTCGCCGTATCCGACGACACAGTAGCGGTGGTTAGGGACGTGCCGGTCAGCACCGTACGGTTTACGAAGCCATCGTTGCTCTGCGCCATCGCTGAGACCGCGGCGGTGAATGCCAACACGACTATTTTACGCATATATGGGTGAGTTACGTACTGTCTAGGGTACTTGTCGTCACCTAAGGTACGGCATATGCCATTTCGCTCAGCAATACCTTTTTATGCGCAGTTCTTGGCTTTAATCAGTTCCTATTTGCTGCGTTACTTGCGACGTCCGCAGACCGCCAGTCTGCTAGTTTGGCTACTGCAATCCGGACCGGCTGAGGTGCGACAGGTCTGCGCTCAACGCACCAACGGAAGGAGGAGGGAGTAAATGCCCACGCCACCTTTCACAGTGGAACGGATCAACGTACCACGAAATCAGTGGCAGGCGTGGGCTCCCCCTCATCCACAAACACCCAATACTCCCCTGATGGAAGATTCGGAACTTCCGTCACCCAGTTGTCGTTCGCGTCCCGCTCCCATGACACATTCACAAATTCCTCAGGGAGGAGCTTTCCGCTGCTGTTAAGCGTGGCCAATCTGCGACCGTTTTCGCTCTTGAAGCGGGCGATCTGCGGCTGGACGTCCCAACCTGCAATTACAATCACGTCACCGGCCTTAAGGGCCTGCGTTGCACCGGCGCCCTGGAAGAACGCCTTCACCTTGTAGTTCGGATTCAAGGTCGCGAAGGGTTTCTTGACCTGAGACGGCGTAATATTCGTTGCGCGAGCGGGCTTGGCCCCCTCTTTGACGAAGTAAATGCCTTTCTTTAGCTGGTAATCGCGTGCAGCGGGAGCGGTCTCTTTGCTCGCATTTGCTGCCACAGCCGGGGCTGAAGGGGCTTGGGTAGCTGTGAGATTCACGGCGGCTGCGGGAGCCGAGGGCGGATTGGCGGTCGTTGCGAGAACCGCTGCAATCGCGGCATCTGGCACTTTCGCGAGCTTTAGCGCGACCAGACCATCAGCGCTCGTATCAAACGTGTGGTTTGAGGAACCCTTGATGGCGCTGACGATTATTTCCTCACTCAGGCCTGCGTTTGCCATCTTGACGAGGCCAGCATTGTCGAGGGCCGCCGATGTTGTAACGATTGCGCAGGCGAGTCCGAGTAATCCGAGAAAACGAGCGCGTGTCATAAATTGGGGTAACTAGGGGTAAATTCTTCCGACGCACATCGATTTCAGAAGCGACCGGATCCGGCGAGCGCGTAAGTGCGGAGCAGGATGGAATTGGCACGGCCTAATGCGGAAGAACAGCCTCCCTTACTAAGACCGCAGAGGGCGAGCCATCTCACCTCGGCCGACGTGACAACACGCTCCCCTGTCACGCCGTCTCCTCTTCACCATTATTCTGATCCCAGCCTTGGGGCAGCACGTTGTGGGTGCCGCACTGCATGCAGACGCAGGTGCGGTTGTACTCCTCCATCTGTGCCGCGTAGCGCTCGGCGGCCTTCTCCATTGTCACCACGTCGACGACCGCCAGCAGTGCCGCCACGGCGCCAGCGCCCACGACCAGCTTGTCAAAGCCGTCTCCGCGCCAATCGCAGAACTTCCAGTAAATAAATGCGGCGCCAGCGGCCCACCCGACGAGCGCCACGATGCCCATGCCGGTGGGTGGAGCCACCGGTGGGGCGCATTCCGCGGCCAAGGCAGTCTGAGCGGTTCCGCTCGTCTGGTGGTCGGTCCGCCCAAACGACACCTCATTGTACATCGACGTGTGAATCGATCGCGACGAGGTTTCGTAGGTGCTGTGTGTCGTGCCGTTCCGCCAGATCACCTCATGAAACACCATGTTGTCGCTTTCGCACCGACAGCAGTAATATCCCCGCATTAGAGGCTTCCTCCCTCCTCACGGCCTGGGATTGGACGCAGGGCCGAGGACCCGTGTGCGCCGACGATGCGGCGCAAACACGGATTCTTCCTGCCACGGATCGGAACAGGACGGCTGGGACGCGACATTCCGCTAGGAACCACAGCGAGCCTCGCTCCAGAAAGCTAACCGCCAGATTCCCGCCTGCGCGGTGGACGCCGCACCGCCGGCCCGGGGGCGCTGGGCCGTGGGCGGCAGCTTTGCTGACAGGAAGGAGTCGTTTCGATCGAGCGATCGTCGAACCCGGTTGTACCTTATAGCTAGCAGCTACCCCGCCACGGCGGGGGATACACTGCAGCGGTAGCGAACACCGCTCCGTCCGTCGTGTTTCGACCGGAGTTCTCGCACGGTGGCCGCATCGCTATTCTGCGTTCCCCGCGTCAGGATCGACATTGCCCCTAGCGGCCCCACCGCGCACGCGGTATTTGCGCGGCTTTATCGGCGGGCGCATCTCGCCGTAAATGTCGTCATGCTCATCTGCGTCGCTTCCTCCCGCTCTCTCGTCCGAGAGATGATGGCAGAGGCGCTTCGAGTGCGGTACGGCTCTGATGTGGTTCAATTCACCTCGCCGAAGGAGATGACCTCGGCTGAACATGGAGTGATCGACGCCGGCGTCATCGTGGTCGATGCGTCCCCGTTGGACATTTGGCTACCCGCCATTGGCGCCCTGCGGACGCGTTGCCGGTTCGTGATCGCCACCGCCGCCACAGGCGACTACGTGCTCGCGCGTGGCGGTGAAGTTGGCGCTCAGGGATTCGTTCACGAGTCTGACCACCTCGCCGAGCTTTTCGCCGCCGTCGACACCGTCGCCCGCGGGGGCTGCTACACGAGCCCGGCCGTGGCGGCGCAGCGAGCGTCGCCCGCCGTGATGCCGCTCCTGAGCAATCGGGAACTGGAGGTTCTCAGGCTTTCGTGTCGCGGGCTGTCCGACGAAGAAGCCGGCAAGATACTTGGACTGTCCCCTTCAACGATCGAGTCGCACCGAACGACCATCCTGCAAAAACTGACGATTTCCGACTGGGCTGAACTGCTTATCGTCGGTTTGCGGGCAGGTGTGGTGGCACTCGGGGAGATCGAGGTCCGATCCCGGCGCCGGCGCAGCGCAGCGAGGGGCAGGCAGCGTCCGCAGCGGCAGCGGAAGGGCTCTCGACGCGCCTAGTCCCTCCCCTCACCTCACCGCCGACCACCGCGGCCGTCCCCTCAAGAGCGGCCTCATGCACACTTGGTGCGAATCGTGTGCGCCCCGCGGCGCCTAAGCTAATCCCCGTGGATTCACTCTGTGAATCCGTTCAAGGCTGACGCGGGCTGCTGCGGGTCCGCGATCCGGCAGCGCCACACATTCGGTTGGTTTCTGTTGGCAGGCAAGGTAGTTGATACTTGTCCATACGCACAGAAACGCGGCTGACGTTTATTGAAACCGCCCCGATGCCTCGAGGATGAAACATTCGGCCCTCCGCGGTCTGCTCAAAACGTGGAATGAAGGATGGTTTGCGGCCATTAAGGAAATGGCAGCGGCACGCCTGTCCGTTCCGGCAGGAGCATCCGATGACGACGCCGTTCGGGAAGCGAACCTCGCAGACGATTACCGCTGCTGCTGCGGAAAATTCAACGGTGATGAGCTTTTCCCGGACGAGATCCGCCATTCACCGAGCGGTGTTTCAATCGCCGTGGGAGCGATCCTGGACGACCAATCGCACCCGGAAGCAGACCTGCCGGTGATCGTTGCCGTCGGGATCAACTACTGGCAGTTCAGGAACAGTGCGACTCCATGGGTTCAGGCATCGTGGCGCACGACCCGGATGCGACCTGCGCTGGATACGGCGATGGAACCGCTCGTCGCCGAGGGGTGAAAGCCGCCGCCGAAGCAGTACCATCTGGTCGCCGTCAACTTCTTCCCCTGGGTGACCCGGAATCCCTGGGGGAAGCTGCCGAACACCCCACCGAATCCTTGGCTTTGAATTGCTGGGGAGTGCAGAACGCTCCCGAGCTGATCGCGCAGCTGATCGGCGCAGTCGCGCCGACGTCGATTGTGGCTTTTCACGGCGTGAACAATGCCGCACCCGTTCTTGCGCTGCGCACCATCCACTCCCTGCAGGGCTCGCCCCAGATCGTATTCACCGACAACCTCGCCCGCAAGACACGCCACAATGTCGCCACTCTCCTTCCGCGCCGCCACGGGCCGCCAGCGTTGCAGACCAGTCATGGACGAGTGACCGCTACGCGTCGTGGCTCCTCCCTCGTCAGGCCTGTCCAATAGCAGAGCTCCCACATCAGGATCGTGTTCGCGACACGCTGTGCATCCGCATGGCGGTCCGACAATCCTTCCGGCGAGCGTGAGAAACGCTGCTCGCGTTGGCGCATCGCCTCGAAGTACCTCGGCATACCCGCGATCCAAATCGCGATCGGGGCCTGCAGCCTCGCGATATCCGACTTTTCGATGGCGATCAGTACGTTCCTCACGCACCGGACGGCCATCAAGGCCGTCACAATCCGAGGCCGCAGGCGGTCGACCAGCTGTGCCCAATCCTCCACCTGCTTGCGGAGCTGCTGGTCGGAGTAGCCGAGCATCGGCGCAGCGAGCCGGCTCTGTATCGCGTCGAACCGGTCCACCAATCCTTCCATGAGCCGACGACATCGCAGGAGGTCGGTCGCCGACGCGACGCGTGTTTCAATTCGGATCGCACTTGGCGACGCGGCAAATTTGTCGAACACTAACCGGAGGGCGTCGGCGTAGGATGGGCATCGATGGGCCCGCCGGATGGAGCGGACCTGCCGGTCCTCCGCCGGTGTGATCCTGGCCGACTGCTGGGCGGTCTTCGTCCATGCATCACACGATGCATTACACCGACCGTGCTTGCTTACTGGATCCGACGACAAATCCAATGAACTGTTCAGCCCACGAAGTTCAGCTGTCTCTTCCATGGCAACAACTGGCGGGGAACTTTTCACGATGCAGGATCGATGCAGAAGGCGCCAGACCTCCACCATACCTACCAATTGTTTGAATTGTCGCTCAATCCCAGGTCGACCTGGGTCATCTGGATTCCCGGCAACGCTGTCCTTCAACTTAGCAGACTGCTTTTCCAGCGTGCTCAACAAGAGAGCCGTCCATTGTTCGGCTCCAGCAAAGAGCCGCGACGGTTCCAGGACGTAGCCGCCGAGCAGGAGATCCCGCAGCGTCGCCACCCGACGGCCGAATTCCTCCACTTTGGGATGAAGGTCTTTGAACTCCTGACGCCACCCCACGACCAACGCCGTCAGGGTGGCGTCGCCGGAAAGCGGTAGCGGATCACTGAGCCGTGGGACCAGCCGGTCGAGGTCGGCGAACAGTTCCGGCGCCTCGATTTCCAGCATTGGCAGCAGCGCCGGGGTCGTCACGCCGGCGACCATGATCGGCGGACGCGGGCCACCGGAGATGGCGGCCAAGATGATCGACAGGGCGCCCGACACCGAGCACTGATGCTCGGCAGCGACCGTCTGGAGCAGCTCTTGGTGGCGCTCGGTTAGGCGGAAGCAGATCTGCACCGACTTCTTCGCTGGTTTGTCGGCTGCACCGGCATGATGGGAGTGGAATCTGAAGTGAGATGGATTGCCGTGATCTGAAGGGGTCATACCAGGGTTCATGGGACGGTCTTCCCCTGCGGAAAGAGTCAGTTTGGCGTTCGAGAAAAAAAGTTCGCCACGTGGCGAACTTTCTTGGGTGCGGCTGGAGGCCGGCAGCAAACCAACGGCGCCGGCGAACGGGACCACGTCTAGGACCAGAATGGGTGGATCCGAATATGGATGAAGGAAGTTCGGCCGGATAGCGCGCACAGGACTGAACGACGGCTTCAGGCCACCAGGCAAGTGCGTCGGCGATGGCTCGCCTCGCGCAAACAGTCAGGACTTCGTGTGATCCTTGGAACGCCGCGGCCATTCGCAGGCGACCGCGCGCGATTCAGGACGAAGCGCCACCGACTACGGCGCTCGGCGGAGGAACCCAGCGGAGAGTGCCCAACCCTACCTCCCGACGATCTCTCCGCCATTAGCCCGACGAGCCTCCGGCTGCTCCGACCTTCGTTCGGAGCATGATGTCCAGTATCCCGGCGCGCTTCTGTGTACCGCTGGGATAACCACGCCGGTCGTACACATCGAACCGGCAAGCCGTGAGCCCTGCGGCCCGAACGCCAACGCGCGTGGGAGTCGGGGCGAAGGCGTCATTGCGCTTACCGGGGGCTCAACGGTTTGAAATGACCATTTCAAAAATTCGAAATATCGAAAAACTACCTACACCAGCCGAAACCAGCTTGTCTCCCAAGGGATCGGGGGCATAAATAGAATCGCGCCCTCGGGCGCCTGCGGTGGCGGACATTCGTTGCCGTGGGCAAACTTGGAGGCACGTATCCACGACCAACGCGCGGCCCAAGACCATGATCAGCCCCAATCCTCGCAGCTCGGTTTTTACAATTCCGGTCACAAATGCCCGGAATTGTAAAACAGCCCCGTTACCATCCCCGTCACCATCCCCAGCACCTTATACCCGTGCCCCGGCCTGACCTCCGGGCGTGTCGTACGTCATGATTCCAATCTTTGGGATGGTGCCTACCCGCGACTTCGACGCGCACCAGACAGACCTGGCCAAGATTACCGACCCGGTCGCGCGCACCGTCCTTTCCCGCGTGGCGCCGGGATTGTGCTAGCTCGCGGGAGACCTGAGCCGGGCGGCACTTTGGAATCGGGAGCCGCTGGAACTCCTCGACGAGGTCGCCGCCAAGCTGGATGCGGTCACACCCGACTGGATTATCATGTACCGTATCCTGTATCTCGTTCAGAAATCCAATGAATGGGCGAAGCGCTTCCGGACCGTCGACGAATTCCTAGCGCACTATGTGACCACCGACAAGGGCCGTTCTAGTCCCCGCGAAGCGAGGAGGAAGATCGCCGCCGCGAACATGTATCTTGAGCTCGCACTCGCCGGGAAACCGCCGCCCCGCCAGGTAACCCACCTCCTGCGGCTCGTTCGCGAAAAGGCCCGAGAAGAGAAGCTGGCGCTGATGGCGGCGACGAAGGAGGAATTCATATCGTCAGTTTCCGCTGCAGCTGGCGGCAGCCCGACGGACGGGTCGTCCGGGAACTCACCTCCGCCGCCTGCCCCGGCGGCGGAGGCCCGGGGCGCCTTGGACGTGAACAAGGTCTTGGCCGAACTCGAGAATCAGACCGTTGGCTGGCCAACTCAGCGCCGGACCGCCTTTGCCAAATCGGTTTGCGCACAGTTCCAGGAAAGGCTACGCCGCCAGACCTGATTTCATGCGTGATCGCGGCGAATGATCCGTTGCGGCGGACGGGGACCATTCCCCGGGACGCCCCAACCGAGGCGGCTTTAAGCGGCCTCTTCCTTTCGGTCACCGTACGTGCTGGTCGGATGCTGACTGCCAAACACGGAAATTCCCGTCCTATCACTGAGCCACGCAGTCTCGCTGAGGCTTGGAAACGTGAGGACCGGGAAATGGAAACGCGCAAGAAGTGCTGACTAGATCTGCTTCGGCTCCCACCCTCGTCTGGGGAAACTCTCGTGATGGATCCGCGTCGGCAAAGCTCATGCGGCGCGGCTGTGGTCATCGTCGAACACTTGCTGCCGTGCCGCCCCGTGCCGCCTCGGCAAACTGCAGCCTCGAGCGTTCAGTGGCACCGTGGCTGTTTGGTCGATCGACCGGCGAACTCCAGCAACCAGCTCCTCACAGTCGCTCCTTGAAGGCTGCCATCCCGACAGGGTCGGGAAAAGGGGAGAATCTGAAGAATGGCCAAACGGACCTTTTCGGGACCATCGAGCCCCTTTCTCGACGGCAGATCCCTCCCTTCAGCGCCACTATTGAAGCCCTTCTCACCCCTTGGGGGCCCGGTTCGGCGGAGGCGGCCGATTCCCTATACACTAGGAATGAACCAGGAACATCCCAGCCAAGATGACCCAAACAACGCGACGGGCGACCCAAAGGAGCCGCGCGAAACCACGGTAACTCCGGAAAGTCTCGGGCTGACAGCCGCTGAACTGCCAGCAAATCCCGAAGAGGCACTAGCGGCTGCGAAGAAACGCGACCGGGTGGATTCATCCTTCGATTGCCAAGTCTTTATAGTCAGGACCCGTCGCGCGGTTCTTCTGGAGAAGTTGAAAAGCGCGAAAGTTCATCGGCATTTTCGCCTGCGCTGGGAGGATTTTGTCGAGCAGCATTTTGGGGGCTATGACACCTGGTCCCGCTATCGGGCCGTGGCACGAGTGCAGGCGAAGCTGCACAAATGGGGAATGCCGCTGGTTTCGAATGAGGCACAAGCCCGGGTGATCGTGCCTCGTTTGCGTGATTCGGATTGCGAGAAGAAGCTGCGGGAAATGTTGGCGGAGAATGGTGGGAAGTTCCCCCCTGCCCGGACGATGGCGCTGGAGCGTGTTAGGACCAAGAAACCTGCGGCGGGGAGCCAGAATCAGACCGAAGCCCTGCTGTGGGAGCTGCTTTCCAGCCGCCGGTTGCTCAAGGACGAACAGGCTGCGATAAGGAAGATCCTCGAACGGATCACCGCCGCGAAGAAGGAGGACCTGCGGGATGAAAAGCTGGATACAGCCGTCGCTTCATCGAGGATCCAAACCAGCTGGGAATTTGCCAACTAGAGGGTGCCATGCCTAACACGAAAATTATCTCCCTTAGTTCGGCAGTGAGCGCGTCGAGCGTTCTGCGCTACATCTACGATCCAGACCGTGAAAGCCATCAGGAGTACATGATCGAACGGGACAACGGCGGGCCGCACGATGAGTTCGTTGCGGCGATAGAAGAATCCGTTTTGCGCCTGAACCAGGAACTCGAGCCGTCGAATCAGGTTTCGATCCGCGCCCACTGGCTCATCATCCGATTCCCGGACGGATCCGAGCTGAGCGCGCCCGAACGCACCTACGTCCAGCGCTCCCTGGCGGATGGACTGGGTTCCGATGGCCGCTGGGCCTGGCACGTCAACCGCCTCAACCTGAGCAGCGATTTTAATATGGTTGTGCCAGCGGTGAAGTCGGGGCTGCTGCCTAGGCTTCGTCGCTGGCTGTCGCGCAGCCTCTGGGCGACGACGAAAGCACTGATGGACCGCACCGTCCTCGCGCTGAATGCGGAGCGACACACTGCGGGTCGACCGCCGATCCCGGAGATCGGCAAGAATCAGCAAGCCGCAATGCGAATGGAGGACGGTCGATCACTCATCGAGGCGTTGGCAACAGCGGCGGCCGAAATGAAGATCCCGGTGAGTGCTGCGACGTTGCCGACACTCTTGTCTGCGATCGGGTTCAAAGAAGAGGATTGGAGCATCGAAGATGACGATGTGTTCATCATCCGGGGTCGGAAGCGAAGGCTGAAGCTGGACGCCGTCATTTACAGCGCCACGGCGCTTTCCAATTCCAAGGGTCCGGTGCTCCATGTGGATCGGAGCAAAGACGCACCTCCAGCCGCTGGCGGCACAGTCGAAATTGAATAAACCAGTGACGCAGTGGGAACGTGGCGGCTAGTGCCCCGCTGAATCGCGGAAATGCGTCGTGCAACAGGACCGTCGCGGTGCATTTCCGAAATGGATTGATGATAGGTAAGCGGCTCGGGATTTGTGTTGAACGATCTTGTTGAGATCAGCAGCAGCCGCTATTCATCCGGCGATGGACTCCGGCAGCTACGGCGCATGTTTGAGCACGGAATACGATCAGGCGTTCACTGAAATCCCTCGGCGGGTCTTGCGATGGTTCCCCTGGATCGGGAAAAGCTTCGGCTCTCCCGAAGGCGGAGGCACCAGGCTGCTGCTGGTCGGAGAGTCTCACTACGGAATCGCCACCGATACAGAGACAGTGGCGCAGGTGTGTTGCCGACACGACAACAACATTCACTTCACTCGCGAAATACTCTGGGAGCAGCTGATCTCGGGTTCGCCAGGCACGTGTGAGATTGCAACGTTTGCCCGCATTGCGTCGCTGTTTTTCGGCGATGCTGAGCATGATCATGTCAAGTTCTGGGGCCAGATCGCATTCATGAACTTAGTGCAAAGAACGCTCTCCCAAGGAAACCGTCCAGCGTGGGACAGCGACTATGTAAACGGTTGGGAGGCGGTGCACCGTGTGCTATCGATCCTCGAACCCGATCACTGCGTGGTCTTGGGTACGGAGTCCCATCATCGATTCTGGTCTGCTATGCACCGGCGCGGGGTGGCGTTCGATAACGTAATGAAGACAGATCGTGTTGGCTGGTACTGGGGGTATCGAGCCTCGATCATGCTGAATGGATCTGCAGTTCCGATCGAGTTTGTGAAGCATCCGGGTCGTTCGTTCAGCACCGACGCCTGGCACAGCCACCTCAGTCGCCGGCTGCCGAAGCTTTTTGCAGACCTTCACCGTTCATGTGTGGTTGCTTGAACCGCGGCGGATCTGCTCACGTGGCTTGGCGGCGATCAGGTGTGTTTCGGCGATCCTTTGACTGCTCGTTGCCTGCGACGAACTGGAGCGGAACTCCGTCCTGATTTGAGCGCGACGCCGCTAAGCGAACCAGACGCGGCCGGACGTCCCCTCGGTCGCAGCCGCCCGTTCCGGCCCGACGGGTCGGCTGCCGGCTCGACTCGTTCGCCGGTGGTGTTCATGGGGCGATCGGACCCTGCCACTGTATCCGTGGCTGCGGCGGGCGCCGCCACAGCCACGGAACGGTACCACCACTTAGGGGACGTCCTCCCCGTACGCCGCGGCAAAGCCAGGATCGTTCTTCGCTGCGATCAGGAGCGCCATTGTGGCAGCCCAGCCGAGCACGCCCTCCGGATCCCGCAGCCACGCGATGATATCGTCGGCCGTGTTGGCGCGGTGGGCCGCGTATTCGACACGCTCCTTGAACGCGGCGTCGAACACGGTCTGTGCGACGTAGTTGCCACCCGTCGTCCTGAAGAGCGTCACGCGGCGGAAAAAGTCGTTGGTGACTCTCTGGTCGATCCCTTCCCCGATCTCGCATCCGCGGAACCGGAGCGGCGTGTTCCCGTGGCGGAGCAGGACATAGTGTTCGTCTGTCGCTGCGGACACAGGGGCGTTGGTGGATTCTGTCGAGCTAGGCTTCTTCATGTATCTCCTTTGTTTTGTTGATTGCTGCGTCCGGGTACCGAATGGCGGCATGCCGCGCAGATTTATGGTGTCTGCGCCCGTGTTCCCCTCGGACAAGTGGCGACAACCCGGAATTTTTTTCGCGGATGCAGCGGGAGCGATAGTTGCGCAGGGGGAAGAAGCAGGTGTGTCCGGCCCTGCTGGTCGCAATCGGTTAACGAGGGTCCGCAGCGCGATGCCATGGAGCCGGACGCCTGGGTCCCGCAGGGGACGAATGGCTTGTCTGATCTGCCCTCTTTTAAGCCGGTGGGTGCACCGTGCGCCGGGGAAACGCCCAGCCGCCGGGCCCTTTCGAGCGAAGACAGCTTGAGCCAGGGCGTCGGCGGCGCATGGTGTGAGCGGCGGGTAGGAACTCGTCGTTTTATGGCGGATAAGAATCCACCTTTTCTTCCGCCGATCTTCTTCGGTTAAGAGACGAAAGGGTCTTCTTCCGTGGGTGGTTTTTCTTCGCTCCGGTGACGTGGACGAGGGTTGCGGAGCGCTGGATGGCGGTTCGCTCGACGCGGGGTGAAGCTGGCGGGCGATGCATCCGGAGGGATCGTGCAAGTGCCAGCACTGCGGAGATATGTTCGTTGTTCACGCGCGCAATCGTGGGCGGCAGCGGTACTGCACGAAGGCGCCGTGCCGGAAGGCCCGGAAGGCGGACAGCCAGAGACGTTGGCTGAAGCAGCCTGGGAATGCGGACTACTTCCGAGGTGAGGTGAACACGGCGCGAGTGCAGGCGTGGCGGAAGGCTCACCCCGGGTATTGGCGGCGCGGCAAGGGGCCGGAGGATGCGTTACAAGACCGCTTGATTTTGGAAGGCGCTGATAATCCGCAGCAAGCAGGCCAAGACGAAACGAGTGCGTTACAAGACCGCTTGGATTTACAATCGCCGGTGTGGGTGGGACTTATCTCACATCTCGTCGGAAGTACGTTACAAGACGACATCGCGCAGATGACCCGCCGGCTGCACTCCCGGGGCCGGGCCGTGTTGGGCACAGACGTGCCGCGGTCCGCCTATGGAAAAACAACTCATCGCCACCGATCGGGTGCGGCGCGTGCCGCCCCAGTTTAGCTGGGTGGACCATCGTCTGGTCCGCGGAAATTACCTCATGAAAGCGACAGCGCCGGCGTGGGCGCTGTACCTGGTGCTTGTCACGGTGGGTGACGAACACGGGCTCAGCTACTACGCCGATCGCACGCTGGCGCGGCTGCTCTCGCTGCACGAGGAGTCGATCGCCGAAGCACGGCGCCAGCTTATCCAAGCGGGGGTGATCGCCTACGAGGCGCCGCTGTATCAGGTGCTGGGATTGGAGGTGGCGTCATGATCGGCTATGAACGCTACTGCCAGATCCGGGCGGCGGCCTCGGCGGGCAGGAATGTCACGCAAATCGCGGCCGAACTCGGCCTGCACCGACAGACGGTGGCGGGCTGGCTGGCCCGCGAGCGCTACGAGCGCAGTCGCGGCGCGCAAAAGCCGCGCCGTTCCAAGCTCGATCCGTACCGGGGCGCGATCGCTCGCTTCATTGACGCGTATCCGCTGACCGCGATGCAGGTGTGGCACAAGTTGAAGGAGCAGGGTTACGACGGCGGGTACTCCATCCTGAAGGAGTACGTGCGACGTATCCGGCCAAACCGGACGGAAGCGTTCCTGACGCTCAAGTTTGCGCCGGGCCAGTGTGCGCAGGTGGACTGGGGCAGCTTCGGCTCGGTTGAGGTGGACGGCACCCGTCGCGCGCTCAGCTTCTTCGTCTTCGTCTTGGGCTACAGCCGGTGGCTCTACGTCGAATTTACCCTTGGTCAGAGCCAGGAGTGGTTCCTGGGCTGCCACCAGCGCGCGTTCGAGGCGCTGGGCGGCGTGCCGCAGGAGGTGATGGTCGACAACTGCAAGACGGCGGTGCTGTCGCACGTGCCGGGCACGGAACCCATCTACAATGCGCAGTACCTCGATTTTGCCCGTCATTATGGCTTCCGAATCAAGGCCTGTGGTCCGGCGCATCCGCAGTCGAAGGGGATCGTCGAGAATGCGGTAGCGTACGTGAAGAAAAGCTTCCTGTCGGGCCGTGAGATCACGCGCTTCGAGGAGCTGAATCCGGCGGTGAAGCTCTGGCTGGAGACGGTCGCCAACGTCCGCGAACATGGCGAAACGAAGGAGCGGCCCGTGGATCGTCTGAAGCCGGAACGCGACGCCTTGGTGGCGTTGAACTCGCGACCGTACGCCGCGGTGCGAACCGAGTCGGTGCGGGCATCGCGGCGGTGCCGGGTGACGATCGATACCAACCGCTACTCGGTGCCGCCCAAATACGCGGGGCTGCTTCTGACCGCGCAGGTGTCGAGCGGCCTCGTGCGGCTCTATGCTGAAACCACCTTGGTAGCGGAGCACGTGCGGCGCTTCGGCAGACGGCTGGACCTGGAAGACCCCGAGCATGTGCGGGAGCTGGAGGCGCAGAAGCGGACGGGCGCGCGCCAGCGGCTGCTGTTGCGCTTCCTGGAACTGACGCCCGCGGCCGGCCCATATCACCGGGCGCTGGCGGAGCGGCGCATGAATGCTGCTCACCATCTGAGCCGGATCGTGGATCTGGTCGCGACCTACGGGGCCCAGCCGGTCGCTTCCGCCATCGAGAGTGCTCATGAACTGGGCGCGTACTCCAGCGACTACATCGTAAACCTGCTGGAACAGCGGGCCCGGCGGTTGCCGGAACCTGGCGCCCTGCACCTGACCCGCGCCCCTGAGGCGCTCGACCTGGAACTGCCTGCCCCCGACCTGAGCCCGTATCACCAATGAAAAACGCCACTACTTTTGCAGCGCAGCTTCGGTATCTGAAGCTCGCGTACACAAGCCGTCATCATGCCGAACTGACAGCCGACGCCGCCCAGCAGCGACTCTCCCACGCGCAGTTCCTGGAACGCATCGTGGAGGCCGAGGCGCACGACCGGCAGCAGCACGCACTGGTTCGTCGCATCAAGGCGGCCCGCTTCCCGGTCAAGAAAAGCGTGGACCAGTTCGAGTGGGATTGGCCCACCGAAATCAACGAGGCCCAGGTAAGACATCTGTTCGAGCTGCGCTTCGTTGAGGAGAGAACCAATGCCATCTTCTGCGGTGGGGTAGGATTGGGGAAGTCACACCTTGCGACCGCCCTGGGCTATGCCGCTTGCCAGGCCGGTCACGCCGTCCTCTTCACGACGGCCGTTGACGCCATCAATACCCTCGCGGCCGCACACGCCGCGCATCGTCTCGATGCCGAACTCAAGAAGTACCTGAATCCGGCGGTCCTGGTCCTCGACGAAGTGGGCTACCTTCCCCTCGATAAAACGGGCGCCGACCTGTTCTTCCAAATCATCAGCCAGCGGTACGAGCGGGGGTCGCTGGTGGTCACTACCAACAAGGCCTACAAATACTGGTCGGGAATCTTCAACAACGACGCCGGCATCACCTCCGCCATCCTCGATCGGCTACTCCACCGGGCGAACACCGTGGTCATAAAGGGTAAGTCGTATCGGACCCGCGAACGCATGGCCGAAGAGAACGCCACCTGATCAACCCGCCTGCCGGCCGCGAATATCGCTGCCGGCAGCGCTTGACCCTCATGTCGACTTTTTATCCGCCACAAAATGACG
>JAEWKR010000076.1 GCA_023457715.1 Verrucomicrobiota bacterium | reverse complement strand
CGTGGTTTCGTTGGGTTTTTGGGGGTAGGGCCAGCTAGACGATGAGTGGGTTTTGGGTCTTGGGTTTCGAGTTAGCTGAACCCAAAACTCAAAACCCAAAACTCAAAACCCCTCGCTTCTGTACGCTCGCACTCGCCTTCCGCCCTGGCTCATTATCGTTCGCCCGTGCCCACTCCCGTCCGCCGAGTTCGTTCCCGCGCTGCTGCCGCGCCCGCCAGGGGTAGTCCCGCCCGGGCCCTGCTGGTGGTCGACCAGGAGCCATTGCAGGGCGCAGCCTGGGCGGAGTTTCACACGGCCCGCAAGCGGCTGGAGAAGGCGACGCGCGACCTTCACCGCCACGAGGAGGTGGACATGCCGGAGTATGAGCGGTGGCTGTACACCACCTTTCCCGCGGCGGTCAGCCGGTTGCGCGAACTGGGGCTGCAGGTCGAGACCCTGGCGCGGAAGATCGAGGCCGCGCAGGCCCACGCCTTCCATTATGGCGGTTCGCTGAAGCGCGTGTGGCGGGAACAGCGGGAACGCGAAAAGAATCCTCCTCCTCCACCGGATTTCGACGAGGAATCGGGACCCGAGGCGGAGCGCCCGGATCCCGATCCCTGGTACTCGGCGCCAAGCGCGGAGAAGACCCAGGACGCCTCGCCCGATGCCCGCGCCATCTATCGCCGGCTGGTCCAAAGACTGCACCCCGACCGGGGCGGGAAATGGACGGCCGGCCGCGAGCAGCTGTGGCACCAGGTGCAGCAGGCGTGGGCTGCCGGAGACGCCGACTGGCTCGCGCGTCTGGAAGTGGAGTGGGAGACGGCCAACGAGGTGCTCGGTCCGCATACTTCTCTCGGACGCCTGCGGCGGGCCATCGAGGAGGTGGAGGCGGCGCGCCGGGACATGGAGCGCAAACTGCGCGCCTACCGGCAGGATCCCGCGTGGCGGTTTACCAAATCGACCGCCAAGCGGCCGCTGTTGCAGCAGCGGACGCAGCGGCAGCTCCTCTCCGAACTGACGGATCTGCAGCAGCACCTCGACTTCCTGCAGCGCACGGTCGCCGCCTGGGAGGAGGACTGGACCAAGGCGGGGAGCACGCCGGCCCGCCGCCGCACCTCCCGGCCGGTGCGACGACGAGCCTGACCGGCGCGGTGGATCGCGCACTTGCGGCTTGGTGCCACGGCCCGCGTCGGCTAGAGGGTGAGTCCGAGCCCCGATGAACATCACCCTGCTGCAAGGCTTTTTCCTGCCGGTGCCCCCGCGGCGCGGCGGCGCGGTCGAAAAGCAGTGGTACCGGCTGGGCCAGGAATTCGCCGCGCGCGGACACCGGGTCACGCACGTTTCCCGCCGATGCGACGGATTGCCCGAGGGGGAGGTGATCGGCGGGGTGAAGCACGTGCGGATCCGCGGCTATGACCATGCCAGGTCGAATGTCACCAATCTTTATCACGACGGCCTGTATACGCTGCGGGCACGCCGGGTGCTGCCGCGCGCGGATATCCTGGTGACGAATACGTTCTGGGCCCCCGTCGCGGCGGCGGCCGGGCAGGGCCGGGTGGTGGTCGATGTGCAGCGGATGCCCCGCGGCCAGCTGCGGCTTTATCGCGGTGCGGCGAGGTTGCGCGCCAATTCGTCGGCGGTGGTCGCGGCGATCGCGGCCGAGGCGCCGTGGGCCGCATCCCGCGTGCGCATGATTCCGAATGCGCTGCCGAGCCCGCCGGTCGATCCGGTGCGGTGGGAGCGCAAGACCAAGACCATCCTCTACGTCGGCCGGCTGCATGAGGAAAAGGGCATCGCCCTGCTGCTCCAGGCGTGGCAAAAGGCGGCGACGTGGCCGGGCTTTCGCGACTGGCAGCTCGACCTGGTCGGGCCCGTGAAGGTCGCGGAGGGCGGGAGCGGAGAGGCCTGGCAGGCCGGGTTGCAGCAGCGGTATCCCGCGCCGCGGGTGCGGTGGCATCCGCCGGTGTTCGATGACGCCGGGCTCGCGCGGCATTACGAGGCCGCGCGAGTGTTCGTCTATCCGTCGCTGGCCGAAAAGGGGGAAACCTTCGGTTCGGCGGTGCTGGAGGCGATGGCCTGGGGCGCGGTTCCCGTGGTGTCGGATCTCGCGTGTTTCCGGGATTTCGTGTCCACTGGGGCGAATGGATTCGCTTTCGATCACCGGAGCGCGAGCCCGGACACCGCGTTGGCGTCGGCTTTGCAGGAAGCCGGCTCCGACGCGGCGGAGCCGCTGGCCCGGGCGGCGGTGAACGTGAGAGCATCGCACGCTCCGGGCGCGATCGCCGCGCAGTTTCTGGCTGATTTCAAATCCCTCCCATGACCAAAGCCCCGCTCCAGGTTCGTCGCCAGCCGGGCACCTTGTCCCCGTGGCCGCTCCGCCAGCGAATCAAGGCGGTGATCTGGGAGGCTGCCTGGACAATGCTCTGCCGCTGGACCCCCAAGCCCATGAATCCCTGGCGGCTGCTGGTGCTCCGCGCCTTCGGCGCCGCCATTGAGGGCACCCCCTTTGTTCATCAGCGGGCGCGGATCCAGCTGCCCTGGCATGTCGAACTGCACGACCGCGCGTGCGTGGGTGACCGCACCCACCTTTATTCCCTGGATCGGATCACCCTGCGGCGCGGCTCCTCCGTGGCGCAGGAAGCGTACCTGTGCGCCGGCACCCATGACCTCGAGGAGGCCGGCTGGCCTCTGCTCACCGCGCCCATTGAGATCGGGGAGGAGGCCTTTGTCGGGGCGCGGGCCTTTGTCCTGCCCGGCGTTTCCGTGGGCAAACGCGCCGTCGTCGGCGCCGGCAGCGTGGTCGCGCGCAGCGTGGAGCCGAATACGGTCGTGGCGGGAAATCCCGCGCGCCTGATCCGCGAGCGGTGACCGGAGGTCCACCACCAGGGCCGGCCCTGGGTGTGGACCTACCCGTCAGGGAAGCTCGTAGATCTCAACCAGCGCCTCGCCGGTCTCGCCGTTCGCGCCCGACACCTGCACCGTGTACGTTTCACCGGCGGCCACGGTGGCGAGCAACGCCGCGTCGCGACTACCCGTCACGAGCGGGAACGCATAGACCGCCTCGAAGGTCGGCGCGAGGGAGGCGTCCCAATCATCGTTGTCGGTGACCTTGGTCTGGCCGCGGTAAAGTTCGAGGCGCGGATTGGCCAGGGTCGCCGCCACCCCGTAGTCGGCCAGGCGCGGCCCAATGGCGCGGATCAGCACCCCCTTGCTGCCGGAGCCGGCGACGCCGAACCCGACAATGAGAATGTCGGCGCCGGTGCCGACGCGGTTACGCGCGGAGACATTCACGAGCCGCACGTCGCTGCCGGTGCCGGCGTCGTACGCCTCCACGAGCGTGGTGCCGGGACCGGTGCCGGTGGCGTGGACCGTGGCGGTCCCGCTCAGGGTGGCGACGAGGGCGGCGTCCTTGCTTCCGGCCCGGAACGGAAACGCGCTGAGCCGCGCAAACGTCGGTTCGAGCGAGGTGTTCCAGTCGTCGTTGGCCGCAATCGCGTTCTCCCCGGAGAACAGCGTGATGCGCGGGTCCACCATGGCGCTGGTGAGGCCGTATTCCGCGAGGATCGGTCCGGCGGCGCGCAGCAGGACGGGCTTGGAGCCGCCCGCGACCGAAGTGCCCACGATGAGCGTCTGGCCGGCGGCCATGGTGGTGCGGACGGAAACATTGTTGAGCCAGGCGGCGGGCGCGGCGGTGAAGTCGACCACCTGGTCCGCGAACTGGATCCGCTCGATGCTCCGGAGCAGGAGGCGGCTGGGGCGGTGCGTCTCGATCACCGCATACGTGCCGCCCGGCAGCGGCGAAATGCGGTAGTCGGCGCGCCCGCCGGGGAGGGAGAGCGTATCCACTCCGTCACCACCGTGGATCCGCGCGTTGGGCGCGAAGGCGTGGCGGCCGGCGGCGCGACCGACCGCGAGGTAATGCGCCAGACCGCTCGCGTAGGTGCCGGCGGTGACGGCCGCGGCGACGTCCGGGTATTCCGTGAGGTAGAAATACTCCGAGTAGCCCGGCGCGCCGGCCGCGGCGGGGTCGGACGCATGGGGGCCGGTGGAAAGGCGCCGGGTGGCGCGAAAGTCGAAATAGGCCTCGCGGCTGACATACCCGTTGGTGTTGTCGAAGGTGGCCTGTCGCGCGATGTAGCCGAGGCGCCCGTCCGGGAGGACGTAGTAGGCGACGGACTGATCAAACTGCGACAGGTTGGCGTCGCCGGCGAGGTCGCGCATCTTGAGGGTGTTCTCGCGAAACTCGTTCCACATTGCCTGCACGAACTTGCCGTTGCCGGCGTTGATGAGGATGCGATTGGCCCATTCCTTGTCCTTCGTGCTCCAGCGGATGCCATCGGTCGGGGCGGCCTCCCCGTAGGGTTCGCGGGAGAGCACGTCGAGAAACCCGTCGCCATTCACGTCGACAAACTCCGTCTCGTGACTCGAGCCTGTGCCCATGTAGAAGTTGTACAGGGACGTATCCGTGACGTCCGTGAACGTGAGATTTCCCTGGTTGGCGAGCAGCTGAAACACGCCCGCCTGCGTGCCTTCAGTGTGTTCCCAGATGATCGCGCTGACGACGAGGTCGGGCCGGCCGTCGTGGTTGAAGTCGACGAGGTCGACCTTGATGTCGTGGGATTTGTCCGGGGAGAGCGATTTATAGGCCGCATAGCGGTCATCGCGGTCGAAGTACGGTTTCGGCAGCGGGCGCAGGTCCGCGAGCGCCACGCCGTTCCGAAACGAGAGATTTGTCAGCACAAACGATTCGCTGCGCACCCAGTTGTTTTCCTGGTTGTACGCATCGACCGTGACGATCTCGGCTTTGCCGTCTCCGTCCAGGTCGCCAATGGCGGATGCGGAACCCGAGCCCATCGCGTCGGGGAGTCCGTTGGCACCGCGGCGGACGACCGGATGGGCGACGAAGCCGCCGGCCTGATCGTTGAGGTAGAGCATCAAGTAGCCCCAGCCGGGATGCGTTGGATCGGGGAGGGTGCCATTGGCGAGTTCCGCGGCGTAAAACGCAGGATCGGTGGCGTACGTCGACGCGACCACATCGATGAACCCGTCGCCGTTGAAGTCCCCGAGCCCGCTGTTGTGGGCCTCGACCTTCGGGCCGGCGATCGTGCTGCGGACGAACCCGCCCGAGGGTTGCTGGATGAACCGCTCCGACATGGTCGGAACGAGGGGACTCTCGTTATGCCCGATATAGAAGAAATCATTCCGCCCGTCGTTGTTCAGGTCGACGATGTAAGGATTGGTGGTGCCCGCCACGGTGCCGGTCCCAAGCAGCGCCACGGGATCCAGGAAGGTCGCGCCCGCGGCGGACGTGGACACGACGGTGATCGGCGCGGGAGGCGGCTCCCCGGTGCTATCCCACGCTCGGAAGGTCCAGCCGGTCATTGCGATTTCCGGATAGCCGTCGCCGGTAAGATCGCCGGCCTGGCTGTACATCACGACGGTCGGCGTGGGGGCGGGGAGGGTGCCCAGGTGTTTTCCGGCGAACGTGGCCGCCGGAATGTTCACCGTATTCGGCAACGGGTTGAGCGTGCGGTCGTCGTTCGCCGCATGGAGGGCTGAAAGAGCAAGCAATAGGCAACCAGCGATCCGGCGGAGGCAGTCAAAGGGCATGCAGCTTCTTTGCGGAACGCCGGACGCCCTGTCTATGCGGATGTGGCTCGATAAGCAAAACTACCTCCCTGACGAAATATCGTGGGGTCAGGACCCCATCCAGGCAGGGGTCCTGAACCCCCTTCCGCTGCCGTAAGTGCCCACGAATCAAGGACGGCTGGGCGGGGGGTGTGAATAACTTCTGCAACTCCGTTTCGACTGTTTTCTTGACCTTTGTGGGGGAAAATGGGTTGAAATGGGGCGTTGTGGGACGGATTGCACCGTTCTTAGGCACATGGCGCACTCAGGCAAACCATTCTATACGGGCCTTTTCAGGCACACGCTGGACGACAAGGGTCGCCTCACGATCCCGTCTGCCTGGAGGAATGCGCACGGAGAAACGGAAGCCTTTCTGGCCACGCCGCATCCGGATGGTTACGTCGCCGTGCTTCCCCCGGCGGAGGTGGAGACGCTGCACGCCAAGATTTCCGCGCTGAAGCTCAGCGACGCTGCGGCGCAGGCGTTTGCGGCGCGCTTCTTCTCTCAGACCCAGAGTTTCTCCTTCGACAAGGCCGGTCGTATCGGCCTCAGCGGCGAACTCCTCAAGCACGCTGGGATCGGCAAGGACGCGGTCCTGGTCGGTTCGCTCACGAAGTTCAACATCTACAGCCCGGCCCGCTGGCAGCAGGAGGAAGCGCGCACCGCGGGCGAAAACTTCGGCGACCTCATGCGCCGGCTCGACATCTGATCATGCGCCGTTCCGCCAAACTTTCCTCGAACCGCATTCCGTTGCGGAAGTCCGTGAGCACGGCGTCGCTCATGTCCCGGCGCAGTTTCCCGGCCTGGATCGATGCCGGCGAGGCCACGGCTCCGTTCGCCGCCTCGCGCGCGCCGGTGCCGCGCGTCCGGGCCGGACTCGTCCTGCGTGCCGTCGCCAAGGCCAAACCGGGCAAAGGCAAGGTGCCCCATGTTCGCACGCGCTGAATCTCCCGCCGTCATGACGCCCGGCCACGAACCAGTCCTTCTCCGCGAGGTGCTGGAATTCCTGGCGCCGCGTCCCGGCGGGCGGTATCTCGACTGCACGTTCGGCGGGGGTGGTCACACGCGGGCGCTGCTTTCGGTGGCCGACACCCAGGTCGTCGCGATGGACCGCGACCCGGCGGCCGAGCCGCGGGCGGCGCATCTGCGCGAGGAATTTGACGGCCGTTTCGCCCTGGTCGACCGCGACTTCGGCGCGCTGGGCACGGTGCCGCTCGAGCATTTCGACGGTATTCTTTTCGATCTCGGCGTCTCGTCGTTCCAGCTGGACGAGACGGAGCGCGGATTCTCTTTCCGTCATGATGCGCCGGCGGACATGCGCATGGATCCGCGGGCGGGAGTCCCCGCCAGCCGCTGGCTGGAAACCGCGACCGAAGAGATGCTGGTTCGCGCGATCCGCGATTACGGCGAGGAAACCCATTGGCGGCGGGTGGTGCGGGCCCTCCTGGCCGCGCGCGGCACCGGCGCGCTGGCGCGAACCCGGACGCTGGCGGAGACGATCCATGCGGCCATCCCGGCGCGCGATCGTCACGCCTCGAAGATTCACCCGGCCACCCGGTCGTTTCAAGGCATCCGCATCGCGGTCAACGACGAGCTCGGCGCCATCGAACGTGCGCTGCCCGCGGCCTTTGCCCGTTTGAATGCCGGCGGCGTGCTGTGCGTGATCAGCTTTCATTCCCTCGAGGACCGGTTGATCAAGCAAAGTTTTCGCCGGTGGTGCGGACAGCCCGAGAGCGAGAACGACAGCACACCGCAGGATCTGCGCGTGAAACTGGCCGAACCCCTTACCCGCAAACCCGTCGGCCCTTCGGACGCCGAGGTCGCGCGCAATCCCCGCAGCCGCTCCGCGAGGCTGCGCGCGCTCCGCAAGCTCTGAGACACCCCATGAAGATTTCCACCTCGCAGGCGTTCGTGAACCAGTTCCTGGTCGGCCTTCTGGTCACCATCGGCTTCGGTGGGACCGTCGGCGTCGGCACGGTCTGGATGCGCCATCAGATTTCCGTCGTCGCCGACACCAACCGCGCGCTGGAGCAGCAGTATCGCGAAGTCGAACGCCGCTACGCCGAGGTCAGCGCGGAGGTCGAGTCCGCCATGAGCCCGGACATCCTGCGGGCGCAGAACCAGGCCATGCGGCTGGGTTTGGTGGAGCTTACCCAGGGCCAGATCAATCCGGTGCCGGTCGACCCGATCATGCGCCTGGCCGCGCGCGCCAACCGCCGCGCGTTCGAGGCCGAGGGCGGCGGCGCCGGCATCCAGCTGAATTTCATGCCGGTGGCGGCCCCGTCCGCCCAACCCGCCACCAGCCAGGCCATTCGCCAGGCCACGCAACCCGTCCGCTCCCGCGCCTTCGCCTCCAATCCCTGACCTTCGATGTCGCGCGGCTTCGCCTCCAACTATCGCATCGTCCTCATGGCGATCGGGCTCTTTGCCTGCTTCGCCGGGGTCGGGGTGCGGTTGGTGTGCCTGCACGTGATCGACCGCGACAACCTGCTGCGCAACGTCGCGAAGACCCGGCAGAAGACGACCCGGGACACCGCGCGCCGGGGTGACATCCTCGACAGCAGCGGCACCGTCAAGCTGGCGACGAGCAAGCCGCAGGTCGTCGTCGCCGTCGACCCCATGATGGTCCGGCCGGAAGACTGGTCCAAGCTCCCGCGCCTGGCGGAACTGCTGGCGCTGCCGGTGGAGGAGGTCCGCCGGATCTTCTCGACCCAGTATCGTCCCGTAACGGTGGACGCGGGCCGCGCGGCGCCGCAGGCCGGGACCATCGCCCCGGTGGTGCCGCAGCCGGCCGCGCCCGCCAATCCGCTGCTGCGCAATCTGCAGACCGCAGGTCGCGACGCCGCGGCCGAGGCGGATGCGGACTTCGCGCAGGCCATGGCCACCGCGAACCAGCGGCCGGTCGTGCCGGTCGAGACGGACGACGCCGGGGAGACGGTGGAAGGGGAGGAGATCCCTGGCGAAGGCCGCCGGGCCATTCGCTGGGCCAAGCTGCGCGACGATGTGTCCGAGGCGACCTTTGCCGAGATCGAGCAGCTGGGCATCAAGGCCCTCTGCCCGCCCGAGCGCCGGTATGCCCGGGTGTATCCCCACGAACAACTGGCGGCCCACGTGGTCGGCTTTGCGAACCGTGAAAATCGCGGCGCGGCCGGCATCGAGGCCTATGCGGATTTCTACCTGCGCGGCCAGGATGGCTGGCGCGAGGGCGAGAAGGACGGCCGTCGCCGCGAACTGGCCCAGTTCCAGACCCGCGAGCTGCCCCGTTCGGACGGCTACTCGGTGGTGCTCTCGATCGACGCGACCGTCCAGGACATCATCGAGCGCGAGGTGGCGGCCATCGTCGAGAAGTACCAGCCGCTCAAGGCCACCATCATCGTCAGCAATCCGCGCACCGGCTTCATCCTCGGGATGGCCAACCACCCGACGTACAATCCCAACGAATACAACAAGGTCCCGCGGGACCAGATGGCCCGCCTGCGCAACGTGGCGGTGACCGACATCTACGAGCCCGGCTCCGTGTTCAAGATCGTCGCCGGCGCGGCCGCGCTGGAGGAGGGGCTGGTGAGCGAGAAGTCGATGTTCAGCGTGTCGATGGACAGCTTCGTCTACCGCGGCCGGGAGTTCCGGATGCCGGGTGAGGACCATGATTTCGATCGTCCCATCTCCGTCGCCGAGATCATCGCCAAGTCCAGCAACCGCGGGGCGGCGCAGCTGGCGATGCAGCTGGGTGATGAGCGCTTCGAGCGGTACATCCACGCCTTTGGCTTCGGGACCCGGCTGGGCTACCCCATCGGACCCGAAGAGCCGGGCATGCTGGCGCCGCGCGCCAAATGGGTGCCGATCGACACCAGCCGCATCGCCATGGGACATTCGATCGCCGCGACCGCGCTGCAGATGCATCAGGCGATGAGCACGATCGCCTCCGGGGGCGTGCTGCTGCGCCCGCAGGTGGTGCGCGAGATCCGCGACGCCAACGATGATGTCGTTTACCAGTACGCGCCGGCCGAGATCCAGCGGGCGGTCTCCGCGCAGACCGCCCAGCGCATGGCCCGCATGCTTCAGGCCGTGGCCTCGCCGGATGGCACCGCCAAGGACGCGGCGATCAGGATTAACGGGGTCGACTACGAGGTCGCGGGCAAGACGGGCACCGCGCAGAAATACATCCCGCAGGTGATGCCCAGCGGGAAGATCAAGAACCTCCCGTCCCGGCACAATCACGTCGTTTCGTTCGTGGGCTTCTTCCCCGCCAGCCGTCCGCAGGTCGCCATCTCGGTGATCGTCGACGACGCGGATCATCGTTGTCCCGGCCGCGTGGCCTATGGCTCGTCCGTGGCGGCTCCGGTGTTCCGGGCGATCGGCGAAAAGCTGATCCCCATCCTCTCCATCACACCCCCCAACCAGCCTGCCCGGATCGACTTCGTGGCGGGAACCCAAGGAGGCCGCAGGTGATCGGCTATCTCACGCTCAACCACTCTCTCATCCACGCGTTCCAACCGCGCCCGGCCAAGCGCACGCGCCGCGAGGCGCTCGCGGTCAGCCGGGTCTTCAAAATGGCTCCCAAACTCACCGATTACTTCCGCGACGACGAGGTTATCGCCGTCAAGGGCTCGCTCGACCGGCCGATCTCGGGGCTCGCCATCGACAGCCGCCGCGTCGTGCCCGGGATGCTTTTCTTCGCCCTCCCCGGACGGCGCGCCGACGGCGCCTCGTTCATCGACGAGGCGATCAGCCGCGGAGCGGTCGCCGTCGTCACGCAGAACATGCCCGTGCACCCCCCGGGCAAGGCGACCGTCATCCAGGTCGCCGACGCGCGCCGGGCTTTGGCGGCGGTGGCGCAGCGTTTCTACAAGTTCCCCGACCGCGACATGACGGTGGTCGGCGTGACGGGCACCAACGGCAAGACGACGGTCACCCATCTGCTGAAGCATTTTCTCAACGGCGACCAGAAGGTGGGGCTGCTGGGTACGATCAACTACGATCTCGGTGCGCGCACGGTGCCGTCGTTTCGCACGACGCCCGAGGCCCTGGATATCTTCGGCATGCTGGCCCAGATGCGTGACGCCGGCTGCCGGCAGGCGGTGATGGAAGTAAGCTCGCACGGCATCGACCAGCATCGGGTGAGCGGACTGCAATTCGGCGCCGCGGTGTTCACCAACCTGACCCGCGACCACCTCGACTACCACCAGACGCTGGACGCCTACTTTGGGGTGAAGACGCGGCTCTTCACGGGTGAAACCGGCTCGGTCCCCCGCGTGTCGGTGGTCAACCTCGACGATCCCTTCGGCGCGCAGCTGGCCGCCCGGATCGCGACGGAAATCCCGGGCAGCCGGGTGGTCACGTTCGGCGAAGGTGCCGACGCCCAGGTGCGGGCGGAGAACGTCCGGCTGAATTTCAAGAACACCACCTTCCGCCTCGTCTGGCCCGGCGGCAGCATGGAAATCGATTCGCCGCTGATCGGCCGCTACAACGTCAGCAACATCCTCGCAGCGATCGCCACGGCTTGGGGCCTGGGTCGCGACCCGGTGGTGTTCCTGGCGCGGCTGCGGGCGTTCAAGGGGGTGCCTGGACGCATGGAGCGCATCGAGGAAGGCCAGGCCTTCAACGTGCTGGTGGATTACGCCCACACGGACGATGCGTTGCGCAATGCCCTCGGCATGCTGCGCGCGATCACCCCGGGCCGGCTGCTGGTCGTCTTTGGCTGCGGGGGGAATCGCGACCGGAGCAAACGGCCCTTGATGACGCGGGCGGTGCAGGACTTTGCCGACTTCGCCTTCGCGACGGCGGACAACCCCCGTTCCGAAGCCCTCGCGCAGATCTTCGACGACATGCGCACGGGCGTTTCCGCGCCGGACAAGATCACCTGGATCGACGATCGGCGCCGTGCGATCAGCCTCGCGCTCGACATGGCCAAGCCCGGCGACTGCCTGCTGATCGCGGGCAAGGGGCACGAGACGGTGCAGGAGTTTGCCGACACCGTGTTCCCCTTCGACGACCGCCTGATCGTGCGCGAGCTGATCGGAATCAAGCAGCTGAAGACGGAGAGCGGTAAGCAGTAAGCGATAGGCGGCAAGCTCCCGAACTTTTCCCACCGCAGACCGCCCAAAGCCCAAAGCCCAAAGCCCAAAGCCTACAGCCTACCGCCTAAAGCCTACCGCCTAAAACCTTCCTCCCATGCCCCGATTCTCACCCCAGGATCTTGCCCGTTGGACCGGAGGTCGTTGGACCGCCGAGCCGACGCAACCGCTGCATGGGTTCAGCGTGGATTCGCGGCAGTTGGGTGCGGGCCAGGTGTTCGTGGCGCTCAAGACGGAGAAGCGCGACGGTCATGACTTTGTGCCCGCGGCGGCATCCGCGGGCGCCAGTGCAGCCATCGTGGCGGCGCCGCAACCTCACGCGGCGCTGCCACAGCTCGTGGTGACCGATCCGCTGGCGGCTCTCCAGGCCATCGCCCGTGAGCATCGCCGGGCGTTCACGGGCCGTGTCATCGGCATCTCGGGCAGCGCGGGGAAGACGTCGACCAAGGATCTGCTGGCCCTGCTGCTCGGCAGCGCGACCGGCGTCACCGGCGTGACCGGCCAGCCGCCCCGGGGCGTGCTCGCGACGGAGGCGAATCTCAACAATCATATCGGGGTCCCGCTGACCCTGACGCGGATCGATCCGGCCCAGCACGCGTTCGCTGTCGTGGAGGCCGGGATCAGCGGACCGGGCGAGATGGATGTGCTGGCCGACATGATCCAGCCTGACGTGGCGATCATCACGCTGGTGGGTCCGGCACATACGGAAGAGCTGGGCGGATTGGAGGGGGTGGCCCGGGAGAAAGCCAAGCTGCCCGCCGCCACCCGCGCGCTCGGCGTGGCGGTCTTCACCCGGGAGTCGGCGGCCTATCCGGCCTTCCGCGAACTCGGCGTGCGGGCCATGATTGTCGAGCGGGCCGACGTGCTGCGTCCGGCGGAGCCGCCGAAGGATACCGTTTACTTCACGCTCACGCAGCGCGCCGAGGAGACCGCGGTGGCGCTCGCCTATGGTGCGCCGCCACCCCGCGTGTTCACCTTCCGCCGCGTCTCGGACGGCATGGCGCAGAACGCGGTGCTCGCCATCTGCGCCGCGCTCTGGCTCGGCGTGCCGATCGATGACATCCAGCACCGGCTGGCCCTCTGGCAGCCCGCGAAGCTGCGCGGCGAGGTGCGGCGGGAGTCCGGTCGGCTCCTCTATCTCGATTGCTACAACGCCAACCCCGCCTCGATGGCCGACGCGCTGTCCGCGTTCGACGCCATCTCCATGCCCGACGTGCCGCGCCTCTACATCCTCGGGAGCATGGAGGAGCTGGGCGCCGACGCCGCCGCGTATCACCAGGCGCTGGGCCGCTCGTTCAACCTCCGCACCCGGGACCGGCTGTATGTCGTGGGCTCGCATGCGGAGGACGTCCGCGACGGCGCGCTCGAGGTGCGCAATCCCGCGGCGCAGGTCCAGGTGGTCGCGCAGGCGGCCGACCTGACCGAACTCGTCCGCGAATGGAAGGGCGCCGTCTTCATCAAGGGGAGCCGGCGCTACCAGCTGGAGCGCGTGCTGGAACGCGCCGGGTCCGGCGCCCCCGCCTGAGACGCGTCCCCCGATGCTGTCCTATCTTTCCGATTACGAGGGTTTCTTCGGCCCGCTGCGGCTGCTGAAGTATCACACGCTGCGCACGGCGCTGGCGGCGCTGACCGCGATGTTCATCGGCTTCGCGATCGGACCGTGGCTGATCCGGAAGTTCCGCGAGCTCAAGTTCGGGCACGGCTACATCGACGACCGCACCGGCGCGCTGGGGGCCACGTACTTCGACAAGAAGCACACGCCCACGATGGGCGGCCTCATCATCTTCCTCTCCGTCCTGGTCAGCTCGCTGCTGTGGGCGCGCCCGAACATCTGGATGATCGTGGCGCTCTTCGTGTACGCCGCGCTGACGATCCCGGGCTTCCGCGACGACTACCTGAAGGTCGTGCACAAGAACCGCGACGGCATCTCCTCGTGGGAGAAGATCGCCTGGCAGTCGCTCGCCACCCTGGGCGCGCTCGGCATGCTCCTCTGGCATCCGGATAGCTCGGAGAAGATCCGCGAACTCTGGGTGCCGTTCATCAAGCACGCGATCGTCGCGCAGATGCCGTGGTGGCTGCTGCTCGGCCTGATTTACCTCTGGGTCGTCGGGTTCAGCAACGCCATCAACCTGACCGACGGGCTCGATGGGCTGGCGGTGGGCTGCACGATCACCGTCGCGCTGGTGATGGGCGTGATGGCGTATGTCGCCGACCACGTGATCCTGTCGGAATACCTGCTCACCAGCAATGTGCCCGGGGCCGGTGAACTCAGCGTGATCTGCGGCGCCCTGATCGGCGGCTGCATGGCCTTTCTCTGGTACAACTCGCATCCCGCCGAGGTGTTCATGGGCGACACCGGTTCGCTCGCGCTGGGCGGGCTCCTCGGCGTCATGGCCTTCATGATCCACCAGCCGCTGACCCTGGTGATCGCCGGCGGCGTCTTCGTGATCGAACTCCTTTCCGTCGTCACCCAGGTCGGCTGGTTCAAGTACACCCGGCGGCGTTACGGCACGGGCCGCCGGTTGTTCCTGATGGCGCCGATCCATCACCATTTCCAGAAGCTCGGCTGGCCCGAAACCAAGGTCGTCCTCCGCTTCTGGGTGCTGTCGCTGGGCTTCGCCCTCGCGAGCCTCGCCACCCTCAAACTCCGCTGAGCATGACTGCCCCGCGGCCTCCCTTTCCCCCCTGCGCCTGAATGCCCCTTTCACCTCCAGACTGGCTCCGGCCGCTGCTGACGAAGCCCGTCGCCATTTTTGGCGCCGGGGTGAGCGGGGCGGGCGTGCACGAGCTGCTGGAGGCGGTCGGGGCCCGGGGGATGACCTACGACGCCGGCGGCGAGGCGTTCACGGCGGACCGCGCCGCGAGCCACGCGCTGGTGGTCTACTCGCCGGGCTTCATTCCGGACCATCCCTGGCTGGAACTCGCGCGGCGCGGCGGCGCGATGTGCCTGGGCGAGCTGGACTTCGCCTCCCTGTTCTGGGGGGGGCGGGTGATCGCGATCACGGGAACGAACGGCAAGACCACGCTGACCGAGTTCCTGACCCACGCGCTGCAGGGCATCGGCGTGGACGCGCACGCCACCGGCAACATCGGACATCCCTTCACCCGGCTGATCGTCGAGTGCGGCGGCGGGAAGCCGGACTCCGTCGCGGTCTGCGAGGTCAGCTCGTTCCAGGCCGAGACCCTGCGTCATTTTCGTTCGGATACCACCCTTTGGACCAACTTCGCGGAGGACCACCTGGAGCGACACCTCACGCTCTCCCAGTACTTCGCGGCAAAATGGAATCTAATCACCCATACCATGACTACCCCTGATGGCGGCGTGTACGTAGGCAGTTCCGTGCAGCGGTACGCGGTCGCGTTCGACCGCCCGCTTTCCAGTGTCAACTGTGTCGAGACGGAAGGACTCGGCGCGGATCCCGCGCTGATGGACACCGTCTTCGCGTCGTACCCGCAGCGGGAGAATTTCCTGCTCGCGAAGGCCGCATGGAACGGCGCGGGGCATCCGGAGATGCCCCTGTACGCCGCCGCCAAGTCCTTCGTGCTGGGGCGCCACCGGCTGGCGCGGGTGGAGGAAGTGCGCGGGATCACCTTCTGGAACGATTCCAAGGCCACCAACTTTCATGCCGTGGAGGCGGCGCTCCGCGCGTTTCCCGTGCCGGTGGTCCTGATCGCCGGCGGCAAACCCAAGGGCGGCGACATCCTCGGCTTTGTCGAACGGATCGCCCCGCGGGTCCAGCACGTGCTCCTCATCGGCAGCACGCGCACCGAACTTGCGATGCACTGCGCGGCCCAGCACGTGGCCCACACCCGGTGCGATTCCCTGGCCGACGCGGTGCGCCGCGGCGCCGAAGTCGCCCCGGCGGGCGGGCATGTTTTGCTCAGTCCCGGTTTTGCCAGTTTCGACCAGTTTCGGAACTATGAGGATCGTGGTGAGCAGTTTGAGAAACTCGTCCGCGAACTCGCGGTGGCGGCGGAGGCGTCGGCGCCCAATTTGAGGTAGCGTTCACCCCTGCATCCCTTCAGAACCGATTCCAAATTCCACTATGAAAATCTTGAAGATCTTCGGCATCGTCGTGGGGATTCACGTCTTCGCCCTGATCCTGATTTTTGCGAATCCGGGATGCAGTTCCTCGTCCCGTCGGACCCCGCAGCCGACCGACACCCTTCCCGCCGAAACCGGTCCGACGGTGACCGTGCCGGACATGACGCCGGCGCCCAGCGCGACCCCGGTGTACGATCCCGCCTCGCCGGTCATCGCCCCTGCCACCCCCGCCTTCAATCCTGACGCTCCCGCGACCTATGCGGGCTCGACGAGTGCGCCCGCGATCCGCTTCGCGCCGATTCGCCCCAACACGCCCGCCGCCAGCGCGGTGACGGCCGCCCCGGTGGAGAACGTCACCCCCGCGACGACGTATACGGTGCGGCCGGGCGACAGTCTCTGGAGTGTGGCGAAACGCCACCACACGACGGTCAAGGATCTGACCGCCGCCAATAATCTCCGGAGCAGCGCCACCCTGCGCGAAGGCCAGAAGCTGCTGATTCCGGCGAAGTCCGCCGGCGGCGGCGCGGCGGCCACCGCGTCGTCGGGTCGCGCCACTTCGGCGGCGGCCCCGGTGACGACTCCGCCGGCCCCGACCGCGGCGCGGACCGAGGGCGCGTCGCGCCCCACCAGCGACGAATTCAAGTATGTGGTCAAGCCGGGTGAGACGCTGGGGGCGATCGCCCGCAAGTTCGACGTCCGCACGCGCGATCTGGCCGTGGCGAATCACATCAGCGATCCCCGCAATCTGCGCGCCGGCACCGAGCTCGTCATCCCCGGCTGGCAGTCCGCGAATGCCCGCAACGGTGCGACGGCGGGCAGCGGAGCAACGACGACGACTCCCGCGCCCGCTCCCGAGACGCCGCAGCAGCCGCCGAACATCCTCGAAGACAGCGCCAACGCGCCGGCCGGTGACGCGAACGTCCCGGTGATCAATCTCGACGACCCCGTCACTCCTGCGCCGAAGTCCTGACGATCATGCGCAGCGAGGGGGCCCGCCGCTCATCCGCCAGATCTCTCTTCAACCCCGCCACGATCATCGTGGTCTGTGCGCTGGGGCTGACGTTGCTGGGACTCACCATCCTTTTCAGCGCGAGCGCGTGGTTCCGCAACAAGCAGGGGGTGGAGGTGCCGTACCTCTACCTGCAGAAGCAGTTTTTCGGCGTCGTGCTGGCCGCGGGCGTGTGCTGGTTCGTCAGCAAGGTGGACCTGGATTACGTCCGGCGTTATGCGTGGTGGATCGGGGGCGCCGCTCTTCTGCTGCTGGCGCTCGTGCTCATTCCGCACGTCGGCATCAGCGTCAAGGGTTCCCGGCGCTGGCTCGGTCTCGGCCCCCTGCGGCTCCAGGTCTCCGAGTTCGGCAAGATCGCGCTCGTCTTCTGCCTCGCCCACTACCTCGCGCTGAACCAGACGCGCATTTCCGATCTCAAGCGGGGCTTTGTCTGGCCGCTGGGGATCATCGGCGCCTTTGCGGGCCTGGTCCTGCTGGAGGTCGACATGGGCACGGCCGCGCTGATGACCGTGGTCGGCTACGCCTTGTTGTTCCTGGCCGGCGCGCGGTGGCGCTACCTGCTGCCCACGATGGCGGTCGCGCTCGGCGGCTTCGTTTTCGTCGTGATCAATTCCCCGAACCGGTTGCGGCGCATCGCGGCTTTCCTGGATCCGGAAGGCACGCGCAGCGGGGCGGGTTATCAGAACTGGCAGGCCCTCCTGGCCTTCGCGGCCGGCGGCACGGAAGGCACCGGCCTGGGCCAGGGGCGTCAGCAACTCAACTATCTGCCGGAGGCGCACACCGACTTCATCTTCTCGATCATCGGCGAGGAACTTGGCTTGTGGTTTACGCTCGGGGTGGTCGTGACGTTCATCGTCATCCTGGTCGCCGGGCTGGTCCACCTGCGCCGCGCGCCGAATCTGTTCCATTATCTGCTCGTCGCGGGCTGCATCCTGCTCATGTGCGTCCAGGCGCTGGTCAACCTCGGGGTGGTGACGGCCCTGCTGCCCAACAAGGGCATGCCGCTGCCGTTCATCAGCGCGGGGCTGTCGAATCTGCTGCTGATGGCGATTCTCCTCGGCATCATCATCAACACGCAGCGGACCTGGGGCCGCGCGGTCCTCTCCGAAGGAGATCGGTCCATGCGGGAGGTGCTGGCATGAAAAGGGACCGGGGACGAGTCACCGAAGGGAGGCGCCGGTGAATGTCGTCATTTCCTGTGGTGGCACGGGCGGACATCTGTCGCCGGGCATCGCGGTGGCGGAGGCGCTCGTCGCCCGCGGCCATCGGGCGGTGCTGTTGATCAGCCAGAAGAAGGTGGATGGCCGGCTGAGCGAAAAGTACCCGCACCTGCAGTTCGAACGCATGCCGGGGACGCCTTTCGGCTGGAACCCCGTGACGTTCGCCCGGTGCTGCGTTTCCCAGACGCGGGCGGTGCGCTACTGTCTTGCGCTCCTGCGGCGGGAAGGGGCGCAGCTCGCCCTCGGCTTTGGCGGTTTCACGTCGGCGCCGCTGGTCCTGGCTGCGCGCATCCAGGGCGTGCCTTCAGTCCTTCACGAAGCGAATCGCGTGCCCGGCCGGGCCGTGCGGACGCTGGGCCGCCTGGCCCGCCGGGTTTATCTGCCGCCCGCGGTCGGTATCTCGGGTTTGAACGCGAACTCGCTGCGCTCCGTGGGGCTGCCGGTGCGCGCGGAGATCCAGCCGCTCGCCGCCGCGGAGGCCCGGCGTCAGCTGGGCTTGAATCCGGCGCAGCGCGTCCTGGTCGTCCTCGGCGGCAGCCAGGGCTCCAGCCCCCTCAACGACTGGACGCGGCGGCACGCGCAGAGCCTGGCCGACGCCGGGGTGCAGGTCTACTGCGTGACCGGCCTGGGCAAGGGCTCCGAGAGCCGCTCGACGCTCCGATCCCGCGACGGGGTTCCGGTGTCGATGGTCTTTGAGGCGTTCACCGACCGCATGGCGGTGCTGCTGTCGGCGGCGGACCTCGTGCTTTCCCGTGCCGGCGCCGGCACGATTGCCGAACTCGTGCGCTGCGGCACGCCGGCCCTGCTGGTGCCGTATCCGCACGCCGCGGACGATCATCAGCGGGCGAACGCCGCGTATTTCGCGGCCCAGGGCGGTGGCGGCGTGGTGCCGCAGGAGCAGCTGGAGGGGCTGTGCGCCGAAGTCCTCGCGACGATTCTGAATGACGGCCGGTTGCAAGCGTACCGCGCCGCCCTGCAGCGCATGAATGAAACGGATCCGGCGCGGATGATCGTGGACGATCTGGAACAGCTGGCCCGGGGCGCCGCGGCGCCGGCGCCCGTCGCGCGATGAACGCGCCCCCTTGCCCGACGTCCATGACGGCCCCCGCGCACACGCCTCCCCCCCTGTTTGGGCGCCGGGTCCGGCACATCCATTGTGTCGGGGTGGGCGGAATGGGACTCGGCCCGCTGGCCATCTATCTCGCCAGCCTGGGCTTCCTCGTCTCCGGGGAGGACGATGCGCTGGGCGAGGAGATGGCGCACCATCTCGCGCACGCCGGAGTGCGGATGACCGTGCTCCCGGACGAGTGCGATCTCGTGGTGTTTTCGTCCGCCATCGCCGCGCAGCACCCCGCGACCCGGCGGGCGCAGGAGCGGGGCGTTCCTCTCGTCCGGCGCGGCGAACTCCTCGCGGAGGTCACCCGTGATCGCAAGCTGGTTGCGGTCTGCGGATCGCACGGGAAGACAACCACGACGGCGATGTTGGTGACGGCGCTGCGGGAGTCCGGTTTCCCCGCCGGCTTCGTCCTCGGCGGCCTTTTTGGCGACGGCTCGGCGCCCGCCCGCGCGGGTACCAACGAGTGGGTGGTGGCTGAAATCGACGAGAGCGACGGGACCATCCAGCGGTTCTCGCCGACGCTCACGGTGGCGGTGAACCTCGATTGGGACCACCCGGATCAGTATCGCACCGCCGCCGAGCTCGAACACGCCTTTGCGGCCTTGTTTTCCCGCACCCGTGACGCGGTGCTGCTTTCGGCGGAATGCCCGGTATCCGAGCGCGTGGCCCTTTTGCCCGCGGCGGGTGATACCCCGCGCCACCGGTTCGGCGAAACCGGAGACTACCCGGTGGCGGTCGCCGGCCCCGGATTCCCCGTGCCGGTGACGTGTGGCGGACGGTTTGTGCTCCGGACCGCGGTCGTGCGCGCGCGGGGGCGGTTCAACCTGCGGAACGCGGCGGCGGCGCTGGCCGCGGCGGAGCTCATGGGCGCCCGGCTTTCGTCCGGCGCGCTGAAGAACTTTCCCTCGGTCCGACGCCGGCAGGGGGTGCTGCTGGCCGACGATATCACGGTGATCGAGGATTATGCCCATCACCCCACGGAAATCCGGGCGTTGTTGGCGAGTCTGCGGGAGCAGATGGTGGCTCCGGGGCGCCTGATCGTGGTTTTCCAGCCGCATCGGTATAGCCGGACCGCGCAGTTTCGAAACGAGTTCGCGGAAGCCCTGACGGCCGCCGACCGCCTGTATTTGCTGGATGTCTACGCCGCCGGCGAGGCACCGCTCCCGGGCGGGACGACCGGCGAGGTCTACGCCCGCGTGCGGGAAATCGCTCCCGGATTGCCGGTCCAGCACGGGCGCGGCGCCGCTGCGACCCTGCTCGCGGCCCTCATGCGGGACGTGACTCCCGGCGATTGCATCGCGTTCGTGGGCGCAGGCGACATCGATCGGGTGGCGCGGGACTGGGTGGCGCGTCGGGAGCCGAAGCAGCCAACGGCATGGGAGCGTTACTGCGACGCGGTGCAGCCGCAGCTGAGTCCGGGCAGCCGGCTGAAGCGGGAGGAGCCGCTGGCATCGAAGACGACCCTGCGAGTGGGCGGGGCGGCCCGCCTTTATGCGGAGCCGGCGGGGAGGGAGGACCTGCAGGTGCTGTTACGGGAGGCGGTGCAGCGCCGGATCGCCATCCATCCGCTGGGCCGCGGTTCGAATCTTGTCGTGCCTGACTCGGGTGTCGACGGCCTGGTGATTTCCCTGGCGCACGAAGCCTGGTCGCGCTTCGAGCCGCGCGACGATGGCCGGGTCTGGGTCGGCGCGGGCTTGCGGTTGAAGAACCTCTGCGGGCTCGCGGCGAAGGCCGGTCTGACGGGTTTTGAATTTCTGGAAGGGATCCCGGCCAGCGTGGGCGGCGCGCTGCGGATGAACGCGGGCGCGATGGGCGGGTGGACGTTTGATGTCGTGGAGGAGGTCCAACTCATGACCCTCGACGGGCAGGTTCGGAACCTGCCCCGGGCGGCGATGCACGTGGACTACCGCCATTGCGCCGAACTCCAGGACGCCATTGCCCTGGGCGCGCTGCTGAAGCCGGCGTCGAGGACGGATCTCGCGTCCGTGCGGCTCCAGATGGACCAGTATGCGAAAAAGCGGCACGAGAGCCAGCCGCGGGAGCCCAGCGCCGGTTGCATCTTCAAGAATCCCGCGGGCACCTCGGCCGGCCGGCTGATCGATGAATGCGGCTTGAAAGGGTGGCGTGTGGGAGACGCTGAAGTCTCGCCGGTGCACGCCAATTTCATCGTCAACCGCGGCGCGGCCACCGCGGGGGACGTGATCGAACTGGTCCGACGGATCCGGGCCGCGGTGGGGGAGCGGCGCGGCGTCGAGCTCGAACCGGAAGCGATCCTCTACGGCTCCCAATGGAAGGACGTGCTGTGAAAGCCGTGATTTGCGATTTACGAATTGTGATTTGGGGGCGCACGGGCGCCCCGCCGGTTTGCGCTCCCCATCCGCGCTCCCTATGATTTCGCCGACCCTCCTGGTATTCGCCGGCGGCACCTCTGCCGAGCGCGAGGTTTCCCTCGGTTCGGGGCGGGCTTCGGCCCTGGCCCTGGCTCGCTCGTTTCCGACCCGGCTGGTGCAGGTCGACGCCAACGCGTTGCCGGCGGGCCTCGATCCGCGCCGGCACGTCGTCTTTTCCACGCTTCACGGCACGTTTGGCGAGGATGGGGGGATGCAGCGGCTGCTGGATGGCGCGGGGATCCACTATGCCGGATGCGACGCGACCAGCAGCGCGCTGACGATGGACAAGGCGCGAACCAAGGAGGCGGCGGCGGCGCTGGGTGTACCCATTATTCCAGGACTCCGGTTCGACGCCACCGCCAGGCCGTCGGTGGAGGAAATCGTCGACCGGTTGGGCGAGTCGCTGGTGGTGAAACCCAATGCCGAGGGCAGCAGCGTCGGGCTCGCCCTCGTGTCCGGCCGCGGCGAGCTGGAACGGAAGCTTCAGGCGATCACCTCGGGGGCGTGGCTCATCGAGCGGCGCGTTCATGGCCGCGAACTTTCGGTGGGGGTGCTCGGCGGCCGGGCCATGGGCATCGTGGAGATCCGGCCCCGGTCCGGCGTTTACGACTACACGAGCAAGTACACGAAGGGCGCGACGGAGTACCTGGCGCCGGCGCCGTTGGACGACGCCACGACCCGGTCGGTGCAGTCTGCGGCCGAGACGGCGTTCGCTGCGTGCGGGTGCCGGGATTACGCCCGCGTCGACTTCATGCTTTCTGCGCAATCGGGCCACTATTTGCTGGAAATAAACACGCTCCCGGGCATGAAAGAAACGAGTCTGCTGCCGATGAGCGCACGTTGCGCGGGATTCGATTTCACGGCGTTGGTTCGAGAGCTGGTTTCCCCTGCGTTGCAACGCTTCCAAACGATGGCGACTGCCTGAGGCGCGGACGACTTCGCTCCCTCCTTTTCCCTCCTCCTTGAACCCCGACCGCATCCCCCTTCCGACCACCCGCACCTGGCGCGACATTCCGCAGCCGGTGGTTCCGCGCGCGATGTCGCGGGAGGGAAAGTGGCGGCTGGTCCGCGCGTCGCTGCGGGTGCTCACCGCGGGGGCGGTGTTGGGCGCCGTGGTCTGGGGCGGCTGGCTGGTGTCGGCCGCGGTGCGCAAGAAATCGGAGGCCATGCCCGCGGTCGCGAAAGCGACGCCCATGCGGCCGCCGGAGCTGCGGACCGATGGCGTCCTGGATGGAGCCTGGCTGCTGCGCACGCTCGCATTGCCCGAGGGTGCCTCGCTGATGGAGCTGGACCTGGCAACGCTGCGGGCGCGGCTGCTGGCCGAAAGTCAGGTCGCCGGCGCCACGCTCACCAAGCATTTCCCCGACCGCCTGGTCGTCCAGATCACCGAGCGCGGCCCGGTGGCGCGCGTGATGATGCAGTTTCTCGGGCAGCAAAAGGCGCTGCTGGTCGGCCGCGACGGTGTCATTTACGCCGGCGAAGGCTACGACGCCAGCATCCTCGACACCCTGCCCTGGCTCGATGGGGTGAAGATCACCCCCGACGGCGGCGGTTTCCAACCCATCGCCGGCATGAACGCGGCTGCGGAGCTGCTGGGCAAGGCCCGGCTCGAGGCCGATCACCTGTATGCCGAGTGGAATGTGGTCTCGCTCGCGCGGCTGCAATCGGATCGGAAGCTGGAGATTCGGACGAAGGACGGACTCCGCACCATCTACTTCACCACCACGGACGATTTCTTCCGGCAGCTGGCCAAGCTGGACTACATCACCGAAGCGTTGAACGCGAAGGCCCCGGGCGCGCGGGCGGTGATCGATCTCTCGCTGGGCCAGGATGTGCCGGTGCAGGTGGCGGCTCTCGAGGCGGAGGGCGTCCGCCCCGCCCACCCGGCCCCCGCGGTCCGCACGCCCGAGCCGGCGGCCCCGCGCCTGCGGTGGACGACCGCGCGCCCGGAACCGGGTGCCGGCGGGGCTGGGATCCAGCTCCGGCTGCCGGGGAGTTCGGCGTCGGCCGCTCCGTCCGGCACGCTTCTCCGCACCGCCTCGGCCCAGCCGGCCAACGCTTTCTTCATCCCTCCCCGTTCCCAGTCGAAAGACACCCAACGTGAGTTCTAAGGCCATGTTCATCGGTGCCGTCGAAATCGGCACATCCAAGATCAACGTCCTCGTCGGTGAATACACCGGCCGCGAACTCGCGATCATCGGCCGGGGCGAGTGTTCCTCGCGCGGCGTGATGAAAGGCACGGTGGTCGACTACAAGGCGGCCAGCGAATGCACGCACAGTGCGCTGGAGCAGGCGGAGCGCGACGCCGGCGAGCGCATCGAGGCGGTGTTTCTCGCCCAGACCGGCGGCCACCTGGAAGGCTTCTACAACGAGGCGTCCGTCAATGTGAAGGCGTCCGACAACATGATCGACGCGGCGGACATCCGCACCGTGTGCGATCTCGCCAAGTCCAAGGAGTTGCCGGGTGGGCGCATGGTCGTGCACCACATCCGGCGTCCGTTTCGGGTGGATGGCCGTCTGGTGCCGGGCAGCCCGGAGCATCTCGTCGGCCAGCGTCTCGAAGTCGGCTACTGGAACGTCCATGGTCAGGAGCAGCGTCTGGCGGACAACATTCATGTGATCCGCGGCTTCAACCTCGAGGTCCGCGAACTCGTCCTCGCGAGCCTGGCCTCGGGCCACATGGTGACCACCGCGGAGGAACGCCAGCATGGCGTGCTCGCGATCGACATCGGTGCCGGCACGACGGATTTCGCCCTCTACCGCGATGGCGCCCCGCACATCACCGGCGTTCTCCCGGTGGGCGGCACCCATCTGACCAACGACCTCAGCATCGGACTGCGGCTGACGGAAGGTCAGGCCGAGAAGCTCAAGCTGCGGTTTGGGCGCGCCAATGTGGTGACCCGCGACAAGGCGCAGAAGGTGTGGCTCGACGGCAATTTCGCGATTGGTGACCGGCAGTTCCCGCAGCAGGCGATCGAGCAGATCACCGCCGCGCGCATCTGGGAACTGCTCGAGGTGGTGAAGAAAAAGCTGGGCAACGCGTTCTCGCCCGAAACGTGCAGCGCGGGCGTCGTCCTGACCGGCGGCACGGCGAAACTGCCCGGCATTGCGGAGACGGCGGCCAAGGTCTTCGGCACGGCGGCCCATCTTGGCGAAACGCCGGCCTGGGTGTCGGAAAACCTGCGCGACCCCAGTCAGCACACCGCACTGGGACTCCTCTACTACGGCGTCAGCTCGCGCACAGAGCGTGTCGCGCAAAGCCGGCGCAGCGGCGGGTTCCTGGGGAATGTGAAACGCCTGTTCGCGAATGCCTGAGCGGAGGACCGCCCGATGAATCTCAACGAACTTCCTCTCGAGAGCGCCCTGCTCACCGACAAGAACATCGCCATCAAGCTCGTGGGAGTCGGCGGCGCCGGCTCCAACGCGGTCGACCGGCTGAAGATGGAGAATCTCGAGCGGCTGCAGCTCGCCGTCATCAACACGGATTACCAGGCGCTCGCCAGTTCCCCCGTCCAGGACAAGGTCCTCGTGGGCATGTCCATCACGCGCGGGCTGGGCGCGGGCGGGGATCCTGATCTGGGCCGGGAGGCCGCGGAAGCGGATCGCGAGAAAATTGCCGCGGTGGTGAAGGACTGCGACCTGGTCTTCCTCGTCACCGGCATGGGCGGAGGCACGGGCAGCGGCGCCTCGCCGATCGTCGCGGAGATCGCGGCGGAGGCCGGCGCCCTCGTCATCGCCTTCGTCACCCTCCCGTTCAGCTTCGAGGGCGGGCGCCGGCTCAAGCAGGCCGAGGAGGGGCTGCGGGCGCTGCGTCAGGTCTGTGACGCCGTGATTCCGCTGCCGAACGACATTTTGCTGCAGGAGGCGGCGGAAAACGAAACGGTCCTCGATTCCTTCGCGCGGGCGGACGAGTGGATCGGTCGCGGCGTGAAGTCGATCTGGTCGATGTTGTTCAAGACGGGCCTGATCAACCTGGATTTCGCCACGCTGCGGCAGGCGTTTCAGCACCGGGGCGGAAAGACGCTCTTCGGATTGGGCGAAGGGCAGGGGGAGAATGCGATCGCCGATACGATTTCCAGCCTGAAGCTTTGTCCTCTCCTGCACACGCCGGAGTTTTCGCGCAAGGCGGACCGTTTGCTGGTCAATATCGCGGGTGGGACGGACCTGACCTTGCCCAAGGTGAACGAACTCATGAATGCGATCACCGAGCAGTTCGGCCGCGACTCGCACATCATCATGGGCGCGGTGATCGATGAGAATCTCGCGGGTCGGGTCGAGGTGTCGGTGATTGGCACCAGCGACATGAGCGGCCGCACCATCCCGCCGCGGCGGCCCACCGCCGCGAACCGCAGACCCGCTCCGGCCGCGATACCAGCCGCGGGAAAGCCGGAATCCGGGGCCGCCGGACTCTTCGGCGGCGTCGCCGAGACGGCGCCCGCGAAAGCGACGCCCGCGGCGCAGGGCGGCAAAGCGCCGGTGGCGCAGGAGGAATTCGGTTTTGGCGAGATCGAAAGCCGCGGTTACTTCGAGAAAACCGAGCGCAACCTTTTCGACGGCCAGGACCTCGACGTGCCGACCTATCTCCGCCGCGGCATCAAGATCCAGCTCTAGGAAGTGAAGGTGAAAGTGAAGGTGAAAGTGAGGGTGGCACCGCATTCCCGGCCATGCCGAAGCTGTTGAACATCGTCGTCGCCTGCGCGGAGAACCGCGTGATGGGGCGTGACGGTGGGTTGCCTTGGCGCATTCCAGAGGATCAGGAACATTTTCGGTCTCTGACCGCGGGGCAGGTTTGTGTGATGGGCAGGGTGGGCTTTGACACCTGGTCCCATGCCACCCGTGACCGGCGGCAGCCGATCGTCCTGACGCATCAGCCGCTGCCGACGCCCAAGCCCGTGCCGGGCCCGTCGTTGTCCCGCGCCGAGGCGAGGGAACAGGGGCATAGCGTACCGATTCCGGCGCGCTCGCTGTCGGAGGCGCTGGCCGTGGCCGAGACGATTCCCGGCGAGATCTTTGTCTGCGGCGGCGAAGCGATCTTTGCGGAAACGCTGGCGCTGAAACGCCCCATGCGCCTGCACCTCACGCTCGTTCACGCGGAAGTTCCCGGCGATCGCTCGTTCCCCGAATGGCGTCATCTGTCCTGGCGCGAGATCGACCGCCGGCGAAGCCGCGACGCGAATTTTCAGTACACGTTTTTCACCCTGGAACGCGTGTGGGGCGGTTGAAAGGTCCCTTTCCCCTCAATACCCGAGCGCCTTCGCCACCGCCGCATACGTGATGCTTCCGTTCTCGGTGTTCACGCCACGCGCCAGCCCTTCCGATTCGGCCAGGGCGCGCGTCACGCCTTTCCGCACCAGCATGGCGACGTAGGGCTCGGTGGCCTGCGTGAGGGCGAGGGTGGAAGTCCGGCCGACGAGCGCGGGCATGTTCGGCACGGCGTAGTGGATCACGCCTTTTTCCTGATACACCGGCTTTTCGTGCGAGGTCGGCCGGATGCTTTCGATGCAGCCGCCCTGGTCGATGGCGATGTCGACGATGACCGAGCCGGGTCGCATCCGGGCGACCATTCGTCGCGTCACCACCGTTGGCGCCTTCGCCGCGGGAATCAGCACGGCGCCGATCAGGAGATCCGCCCCGGCAACTTCGTGTTCGATGTTCGCGGGGTTGGAGAGCAGGGTGATGGCGCGCCCCCGGTACTCGCTGTCCAACGCTTCCAGTTTGCGGGTGTCGAGATCCAGCACGGTGACGCGGGCGCCCATGCCGACCGCCATCTGCACCGCGTGGGCACCGGAGTTGCCCGCGCCCACCACGACGACGTGCCCGGGCATCGTGCCCGGCACACCGCCCAGCAGAACGCCCGAGCCCCCGTGCTGCGATTGCAGAAAATAGGCGCCGATCTGGATCGAGAGGCGGCCTGCGATCTGCGACATCGGCTTCAACAGCGGGAAGCTCCGGTCGGTGCCCTCGACGGTTTCATACGCGATGCCGAGAATCCGCTTCTTCATCAACACCCGGGCAAGGTCCGGTCCGGCGGCGAGGTGCAGGTAGGTGAAAAGCGTCTGCCCCTCCTGCATGAGGTCGTACTCGGCCGGCAGCGGCTCCTTCACCTTGAGAATCAGGTCCGCCATGCGCCAGACGCGGGCGGCATCCCCCACCAGGGTCGCGCCGGCGTCCCGGTACTCGGCATCGCTGAAGCCCGCCGTCAGGCCCGCGCCCTTCTGAATGACCACCTTGCCGCCGAGCGCGATGCAACGGCGGCACAGACTGGGAGTCATCGACACGCGCGTCTCCCCGATTTTGATTTCCTTGGGTACTCCGATAAGCATGCAGGCACGATGTGGAGCATTTTGGAGGGCACAAGTGGCATCCCCTCCGCAACCGTCCGCAGCCGCGGCTTCGCCCAAATGGAGTAAGGGACCGCCGGGCTCCGGGTTTTGAACTCGGAACTTGTCGGCTGGCGGCTTCCGGCTGAGCTTTGCCCGTGATGCTGGTGCGGCGGGTCCGATTGTTTCTCCTGGGTCTGGGCGTTTCGTGCGCCTGGGTTGCGTCCGCGGCGCCGAAGTGGGTCAAAGCCTCGACGCCCGAGCTGACCATCCTCAGCGCGTCGGGGGAGAAGCTGGCGGTCGCGCGGGCGAAGGAGTTCCTGCAGTATATCGCCACGCTGCGCGCTTTCTTCGGGACCGGCGACGTCCCTCTGCCGCCGCTCACCATGGTGCTCTTTCCGTCGGAGCGCGATTTCAGCCGGTACCGTCCGCTGGGGGCGGACGGCAAGCCGCAGCCGGTGGGCGGCTACTTCGGGCAGTATGAGTCATGGGCGGTGATCGGCGTGCCATCCGGCTACGATGACGAGGTGCGGCGGACGTTGTATCACGAAGGCGTGCACTGGTATCTGGCGGCGACCGCCCGCTGGCTTCCGGCCTGGCTCGATGAAGGCACCGCCGAAGTGTTGTCGACGCTCGAGGTGACCCCGGATGCCGCCCGGTGGGGAAGGGAACTGCGTCCGCACGTGGCCTACCTGGGCCGCCACGGCTTCGTGCCGCTGCGCCGGCTCGTGATGACCGGCCGCGACGAATTGTTCGTCGGGCATGGCGGCGCCACCACCCAGTTTTACGCGCAGTCCTGGGCGTTCGTCCATTATCTGATGTTTGGGGATCATTCGCTGCCCCCAACGGCCATTCAGGATTACGCGGCAGCCGTGAAAGGAGGCGGCGATCCCGACGAAGCGTTCCGCCAGGCCTTTGGCGGGACCTACGAGCAGCTGGATCAGCAGCTCGCGCGCTACATCAACGGGGGGAAGTATTTCGTCCGCCGCCGGGCCCTTGCCGCCGTTTCCGCGCCCAAGGTCACGCCCGCGACGGCCCAGGAGCTTGATGACGCCCTGGGACGGCTCGCGCTGCTGGCGGGCCGGCCGACGCTGGCGGCGGACCACGCGCGAGCCATGATCCAGCGCCGCGCCGACGATGCGCGGGGGCACACGTTGCTCGGTCTGGCGCACAAGGACGCGAAGGACGAGGACGCCGCGCGCGCTGAGTTTGAGCTCGCGGTGCGCTACGGGGCGCCCGACTTCCATCCCTATTTCGAACTCGCCTCGATGATTCAGCACGACGGCACGGCCGCCGGTGCCACGCTGGGTCCGGCGGAGGCCCGTCGCGCCGCCGACCTTTATATCCGGGCGCTCGAGAAGCATCCCGCGCTGGAGGCGAGCTACTCGAATCTGGCGGGGGTGATTGGCGCCGCGGAGCCGGTGGTGGCGCGAGACCGGGAGGCGCTGCTGCAGGGCGCGGAACGTTTCCCGAACAACCTTTCGGTTCAGCTCGGGCTGGCGCAGCTCGAGCGGGCCGCCCATGAACGGCAGGCCGCCCGGGAGCGGCTCGACCGGGTGCTGGCGCGGCTGCCCCCGGGGACGGGCACCGTGGCGAATTTCGCACGCAAGATCGACGCGTCGTGGGCGGACGAAGACTTTGTCGAACGGACGAATCAGCTCGCGCGGCAGAAGAACTACGTGGCGGCGCTCGCCGCGATTGACGCGCGACTGCAGGGGGAGGAGGGGCTGCTGCGCGGCCAGCTGACGGCCCTGCGCAAGCAGCTGCAGGTTGCCCGCTGGATCCAGGAACTGAACGAAGCCCTCGAGACCCAGGAATGGTCCGAGGCCAGGTCCGCCATCGCCCGCCTGCTGGCGGCGGATGCGGGCCCGTCAGTGGAGAACGAGGCGCGCCGGATCCTGGCGGAGTTGGACGAGCGCGGGGCGAAGTAGCAGGGGCGGGGTGCGAAGACCGCTCCAGGGAGGGCCGGCCTCCGCACCCCGCCGCAGCACGCGGCCCTCCCTCTCCAACCGGCAAAACGTCTCATCGTTTGTGGGCAGGCCCTCATCGCGGCCGCCGAAAGTTTCGGCTACGCTCCGGACACCCCATTATGGCCCTTCTCGTCCGAACTGTTTTCCTGGTCTGGCAGCGGCAGCTTGCGGTCGTCGCCGCCCTGCTCGCCGCCCCTTGGCTTTGCGCCGCGGTGGATGCCCCGGCAAACCCCGCCGCCCTTCCCGAGGTCCGCGCCCTGCTGCGTTTTCTCGATGAGTCTCGCGGCCAGTACATTCTTTCCGGTCAGCAGGAGTTTCCCGGTTGGAGCGACGAATCCAAGGACGACGAGTTCGACTGGCTGCTGGCGTCCACGGGAAAGCGCCCGGTGATCCGCGGCTTCGACTTTCTGTTTTACACGCACAGCGCCGCGGGTCGTGCCGGTCAGCGCTCCACCCAGCGCGCCCTGGCCTGGTCGCGGGCCGGCGGCGTCGTCACGTTCTGCAGCCACTTTTTCGTCGATCTCGGCTCCCCCGCGGGAAACCCGCAATTCTACTCGCCCGGGGCGAGCGGCAGTGTGGGCACGACGTTCGACATCCGTGAAGCGGTGAAGGACGGCACGCCGGAAAACCGGGAGTTTCTGGCCAAGCTCGACCTGATGGCCGGGGAGCTGAAAAAGCTTCGCGACGCGCGCGTGCCGGTTCTCTGGCGTCCGTTCCACGAGTGCAGCGGCGGCTGGTTCTGGTGGGGGGCGAAGGGCGCGGCCCCCTTCATCCAGGCCTGGCGCATCATGTTCGAGCGGTACACCGCGCTTCATCAGCTGACCAACCTGATCTGGGTCTACAATCCGACCGGCACGGAGACGCGCTGGCGTGAGTGGTACCCGGGCGACGAATACGTGGACGTCGTGAGTTTCGACTATTATCCCACCGCGGGCACCCATCCTCCCCACACGACGGATTACCAGGCGGTCCGCGCCTGGAAGCCCGGCAAGGTCACCGCCCTGAGCGAAGTGGGCGCCATGCCCGACCCGGACCGCATCGCGAGCGAAGGAGCGTGGTGGAGCTACTTCTGCACCTGGAACGGCTTTCAACGCGACCCGGCCCAAAATTCGGCGGACTTCGTCCGACGGATGTACGCGCACGACAAGGTAATCACCCTGGAGGAGTTTCGTCCGCTTTGGGCCGCGAAGGCGTTCACGCTGACCTCGGTTCCCGCGCCCGGGTTGGTGGTGGCGGGTGCGCCGCTCGAACTCACGGTGACGGCCAACGACTCGAACCCGGTGTCCTACCAATGGTCGCGGGACGGCGCGCCGCTGGCAGGCGCCACGGCGGCGAGCTATCGCGTCCCCGCCGCGACGCTTGCGGACGCGGGAAGTTACACGGTGGCCGTCACGGGGAGTGCGGGAACCCTGACCTCCCTGCCCGCGCGGATCGACGTCGCCGCCGGCGACGACGGCCGGATCGTCAATCTCTCCGTGCGCGCTGCGGCGGGCGCTGACGCCCAGGCCCTGATTCCCGGCTTCGTGGTCGCGGATGCGGGCAACCCCAAACCCATCGTGGTGCGCGCGGTCGGCCCCGCGTTGATTCCCTTCGGCGTGGCGGACGCCGTGGCGGATCCGGTGCTGGAGTTGAATTCCGCGCCGGCGATCGCGAACGACGACTGGTCGCTGAACGCGACCGGGACTGCGACGGACCTGGCGGCTGCCTTCACCCAGGTGTTCGCGTTCGCGCTGCCGGAAGGCAGCCGCGACAGCGCGGTGCTCGCGTCGGTCTCGAACGGTCTCTACACCGCCAGAATCACCGGCAAGGCAGGCTCGCCCGGAATCGCCCTGGCCGAGGTGTACGACCGGGCTTGGAACAGCCCGGCCCACGGGCGGCTCGTCAACATTTCGGCCCGTGCCAATGTCTCCGCCGGCCGGCCGATCATTGCCGGATTTTCGATCCACGGCCAGGCGCGAACCGTCATGGTCCGGGCGGTGGGCGGTTCCACGCTGTCGGGCTACGGCGTGCAAGGAGCCCTGCCCAATCCCCGGCTGACGCTCTACCGCGCCCAACCCGACGGATCGAGCACCGAGATAGCGGCCAACGACGATTGGGCGGGCGGCGACGTCAGTCCCCTTGCGCTTCAGCCGGTGTTCGACCGGGCGTATGCGTTCCAGATCGATCCAACGACCCGGGATTCGGTCCTGCTGCTGACCCTTCAACCCGGCAGCTATACCGCTCAGGTTACGTCAGCGGATCCTGCAAACGGCATCGCCCTGGTCGAGGTTTACGAGATCCGCTGAAACCGCGGACGCGAGGTTTTCCAGAGGCCCTGGCGGCGGTCCGGCCGCCGAAAGGATGACGCCGAAAAAAAACCTTGCGGCACGCGGGCCGAATCGAGACGTTTCGCGCTCCCTTTTCGGTGGAGTCGCATAGCGGCAATTGCAGGAGACTGTAAATCTCCCGACCTTACGGTCTACAACGGTTCGAGTCCGTTCTCCACCACCATCCTTCGCTCCGCTCGTGGAACTCGCGGAGCTACGGATGGCATGCCATCCTTTGGCGTCTCGATCCTTCGCTCCGCTCGTGGAACTCGCGGAGCTACGGATGGCACGCCATCCTTTGGCGTCTCGGAAGACTCCAGTCTCACCCCGCGGCGATGAACGACTCCAGGTCGATCCAGGCTCCGCCGGAGGCGGCGGACTTTTCGGCGGCAAACAGGACGGCCACGTTGATGAGCGCCTGTTCGGGCGTGACCGCGAGGGGCTGGCCTTCGAACAGATGAGCGGTGAGGTTGCGATAGAGCGGACGCCCGCCGCCGGAATCGTCCTCGTTCCCGTAACTGTAGGTCGACGTCAGGATGGCGCCGTCGGCGGTCCGCTGTCGGACTTCGCCGCTGCCGCCGCCCCAGTTCCAGGCGTCGGTCAGGGTGCCTTTTTCGCCGATGAGGTGGAAACGGAGCGTCGGGCTGTAATCCAGGGCGGAGATCGTGATGCGCGCGCGGGCTCCCGAGTCGAACGCGATCGAGGCCACCACGTGGTCTTCGTTGAGGTCGGGGGCCTTGCCCTCGGTCCGATGGACGAAGCCGGAGACGCGCACCGGATTGGCGCCCGCCAGGGTGGTCATGTAGTCGACCATGTGCGCCCCCAGGTCGTAGAAGAGCCCTCCGCTCTCCCGTTTGCGCTGGCGCCAGGATCCCGCGGGCGCGTTGTCGGGCCAGCCGCCGTTCAGTTCCAGCAGTCGTCCCAGGTCGCCGGCCTGCAGCCGCTGTTGGGCGGCGAGCAGCCAGGGATCAAACCTGCGATTGTGGTAAACGGCCAGCATGCGGTCACACTCGCGAGCCGTCCGCAGCATGGCCAGGGCGTCGGGCAGGGTGGTGGCCATCGGCTTCTCCACGATCACGTGCGCGCCCGCGCGGAGCGCATCGACGGTCATGGGGGCATGGAGATGATGCGGGGTGCAGACAATCACGAGGTCGGGCCGCGCGGTGGCCAGCAGCTCGCGGTGGTCGCGAAACAGCGCGGCGTGCGGCAGCTCCGCACGGGCCCGTTGCCACGCCGCATCGGAGCGGCTGGAGATGGCCACGAGTTCATAGCGCCCCATCTCACCCAGCAGCTTCACGTGCCGCCACGCCCATTCCCCGAGCCCGCAGAGGCCCACGCGCAAAGTCGACTTGGTGCTCATGCGGCGAAGCAGAGGCATGCGGGGGCAGGATTCAATACCGCAATGGGCGCCCCCCTGCTCCTGGCGCCGGACGGACCGGCCCCCGCCGTTTTCTGAACGTGGGGTGGGGATTTTTCCGATCGTCCTGCGGCGGGTACGTAGCCGCCGGCGTGATTTAGCGATACTATGAAGCAGTTACGCACAACGTATCCAGAAAGTGGATCCGCAAGCACTTTCTTGCGCTCTACATTTAGAACGAACGTGATTTTGTCGGCGCGCCGCGAGTCGGACTTGGGTGGTCCCGGCCCGAGCGGCCCAGCGTCCTACCCCGATGCTCTTTTCTCCAGCCCCGGAGCAAAGAGGCGATGCTGCCCCACAACAACAACCCAACCCCGAATGAAACAAGTAACGTTCGTTACCTCCGCGCTTCGGCGCGTCCGCCTGTCAGGACTCGTCCTCGCCGGCCTTGTCGTCGCTTCCGTCTCCGGACTGGAAGCTCAAACCATCACGAGCAACGGCACCGGAACCCACAATGGGTACTACTGGACCTATTGGAAGGACACCGGCTCGGCCACGATGACGCTGGGTTCCGGCGGCAATTATGCCGTGAGCTGGAATCTGGGCTCCGGCAACTTCGTCGGCGGCAAGGGCTGGAGCACCGGCTCCTCCTCCCGCACGATCAACTACAACTGCGGCGCCTGGCAGCCCAATGGCAACTGCTACCTGACGGTCTACGGGTGGACGCGCAATCCGCTGGTCGAGTACTATGTCGTCGACAGCTGGGGCAGCTGGCGTCCGCCGGGGGCTGGTTCGTCCGGCACGGTGAGCAGCAATGGCGGCACCTATGACGTGTATCGCACCCAGCGCGTGAACGCCCCGTCGATCGACGGCACGCGCACGTTCTATCAGTACTGGAGCGTCCGCACCTCGAAGCGTCCGACGGGCAGCAACGTGCAGGTCAGCTTCGGCAATCACGTCAACGCCTGGCGCAATCGTGGCTGGAACCTGGGTACGCACAGCTACCAGGTCATGGCGACGGAAGGCTTCCAGAGCAGCGGTTATTCGAACCTGACGGTTTGGTAACCCGGTCCGAATCCGTTGCCCCGCCTCTTACCCCAGCGGGGCAACGTTGCGGCCGCGCTCCCTTCCCGGGAGCGCGGCCTGTCGGTCTCAGCCAGCAACCCTCGGTCCCCGAAACCATCGCCCTTCCACGTCCCGCGTATGCTTCTTCGCCGCCTTTCTTTCTGCGTCGCCCTCCTGGCCGCCACGCTCGGCTGGTCACAATCCCCCGCCGACCGCCTGGTCCTGATCGAGGGTGGGGAGTTCCTGCATCCGAAGTCCAACTACCACGGCAAGCCGGTGGCGGTCTCGAGCTTCTACCTGGGCAGGCACGAGGTGACGCAGCAGGAGTGGACCGCCGTCATGGGCAGCAATCCGTCGAAATTCAAAGGGGACGACCTGCCGGTGGACACGGTCACCTGGTATGACTGCATTGAATACTGCAACCGCCGCAGCGAGCGCGAAGGGCTGAAACCTTACTACCGGGTCGACCGGAAGATGCGCGACCCGCGGAACGAGTGTGAACTCGATGACTTGAAGTGGACGGTGACGATCAACCCCGGAGCCAACGGCTACCGGCTGCCGACCGAAGCGGAATGGGAATACGCCGCCGCCGGAGGCCAGAAGACGCGCGGCCACGTGTACAGCGGCAGCAACGACCTCGACAAGGTGGGCTGGTTTTGGAAAAACGCCGGTGCTGAACCCCTCGACGGCATGTGGAACTGGCCCATGGTCGAACGAAACCGCAATCAATCCCACCCCGTCGGCCAGAAGGAACCGAATGAACTCGGGCTCCATGACATGTCCGGCAACGTGCGGGAATGGTGCTGGGACTGGTACGCGGACACCCTCGCCGCGAACGGGAAGGACCCGCTGGGCGGACCCGGCGGCGCGGCGCGCGTGGTGAAGGGGGGAGGCTGGCTCGGTGGCGACTTCTGCTGTGAGGCATTCTACCGCGGCAGTTTCGAGCCCAACGGAATCGGCCCCGATCAGGGCCTGCGCGTGGCTCGCAACCGGTGAAGGCTCCCGCCGCCCAGGCTCGCGCCCCGCGCCGGCACGCGCTGCGGGCTTCGGTTGCATTGAACCTTTTCCTCACCGCCGCGGTGGCGCTTCTGCTGCTGCGCCGGACACCTCCCGAAACGGTGGCGTTGCCCGTCGCGGCGCCGCCCGCCACACTTTCCGCCCAGCCGGACCGCAACCGCGACCTTCCCAGGCCCGCCGCGGCCGGGAGGGCGGCGAATGCTCCCGATTCCGAGGGGCTGGATCCCGCGCTGGTGGCGCGGCTGCGCGAGGTCGGGCTGCCGCGCACGCTCCTGGCAGACGTGGTGCTGCAGGATTTTCATCGTCGCTGGGAGGCTCGCGGCGCCGCGCTCGAAAAGAAGTACGCGCCGAAGCCGGTGCCCGAGCGCGAATATCGCGAACTCAGCCGGCGGCGCGAAACCGAGCAGGTGCGGGAACTTACAGCCGCGCTTGGCGAGGAAGGCTATGCGACCTGGGACAAGGAGCGAACGCTCGCCCATCTGAACGTGGGCGGAATCGAACTCACGGCCGAGGAGGCGGAGCGTGCGTATCGTTTGCAGAAGGATTTCGAGGAAAAGCATCGTGAACTGCAGATCGCGATGGAGGACGGGGTCGCCGATCCGGCGGATGCGGCTGCGCTGCAGGAACGGGCGCGACAGGCATTCGAGCGCGAGACGGAACAACTGCTGGGCCGCGAGCGGCACGAGCGCATGCGCGGTGGGACGACCCCGGTGGCGGACGCGGCCTGGCGGTTCGCGGCCTTGAACCCGACCCCGGAGCAGGCGACCGCCGCGGCCCGCGTGGAGCAGGCCTACCGGGACCAGGAGGCGGCCCTGACGGGCCGCCTGGGGCAGTCGGCGGGAAATCCCGCCGCCCTCGCGGCTGAACTTCGCGGCATCAGCGCGGCGCGCGACGCTGAGCTGAGACGCCTGTTTGGCGCCGAGAATTTCGATGCGCTGCAGCGGCAGAACGATCCCACTTACCAGGCCCTGCAGCAGTACGCCGGCGCGTGGGAGCTGCGCGACCATGAGGTGGGCTCCGTCTACGCCAGCCTCCGGACCTTTCAGGAGGAGGCGGGCCGCCTGCGTAATGCCGCGGCTCTGGCGGAGGCGGCGGGACAAACGGTGAACTGGCCGGACATCGATCGGGCGATTGACCAGTCACGCCAGCAGGCCGAGGCCGGACTTCAACGGCTGATCGGCCCCGAGCGTCTGCGTCGCCTGCGGCAGAACGGGCTGTTGTCGCCGCGGTAGACGGGCCGCCATGACCGGGCGGGGCTTTCCCTGAACCGGATCGTCTCGCTGGCGCTCCCCGCTACGCAAGGCCGGAGCAGAGTCGGATCGTCTCGCTGGCGCTCCCCGCTACGCGGTCCCGAACACACTACCACCGTCCGCGGCCGGCGAAGCGGATGTGCAGGGAGGAAATGCTGTCGTTCCACCGACCTGGCAGCCGATCGAGATTCCGGACATCGCCGGAGACCACGATGGTGCCGCCCCGATAGTCGGCGTGCTCGTAGGCCGTGACCTCGGCCGGGCCGTCCACCCGAATCGAGGAGATCCGATCGTTGATCGGGCTACCGTTGTCGAAACGGGCGTGGCTGAGGTTCAGGATTCCGTCGCCGACCGCGACGGTCAGGGACGCGCCGCGGAACCCGGCATGTTCATAAAAAGTGACATAGGCGACGCGATGTTGCCGCTCCCGGCGCGGCCCGTGCCGCCAATCGTAGACCGGTTGCGCCAGGGCCGAGACGGCGCTGAGACCCGCCAGCATCACGGTGAGCAGAAGGGAGCGTTTCGTGTTCATGCGATGCTGAGACGACGGGGACGGGAGGTTTATTCACGGGAGGGCGCGGATTGAACGTCGAACATCGAACATCCGAACATCGAACATCGAACATCGAACATCGAACATCGAACATCGAACATCGAACATCGAACATCGAACATCGAACATCCAACCGACGGGCGGCTGCCAGAATGTAGCGAAGAGCGCCAGCGATTCGATGGCTGGCTTTTCAGTCCCGGCATGCAGTGACCTACCTTAGCCCGAGGACGTGTCCTCTGTGTCGGAGCGGCATCCAGGTTCACCGCGCTGCGGTCAACGCCACGCACCCGCCCACCGCAATCACGCCGCCGATCACGGCCCGTTTGCTGGGCCGGTCTCCTTCCAGCCAGTACGCGATCGGGATCGCCAGCAGGGGACTTGTCGCCGCGATGGGCAACACGATGCCACTGGGCGTGGTTGCCAGGGCCCATTGGTAGCAGCCGACCGCAATCACCGGGCCGGAGAGCCCATTGGCCAGCATCCACAGCTTGGCACGCGGCACGCCGTTGTCCGCCGCCCACGATGGCCGTTCGCGAAGCCGGCCGGTGACGGCGAACCACAACACGGTGAACACCAGACCTGCCAGGATCCGCTGGTACGCCGCCGTCACACCAAACGCCGACTCCTGGGTCATCTCGCCCGCCGCTGATGCGACCATCACGCCCTTGCGACTCACCAAGGCGCCGATGCCTTGCCCCGCGGCGGCCAGCAGCCCGAAGAGGAAGCCAAGCGGTCGGATCCGCACCCGGGGCGGACTCGCCCGCGTGGGCATCATGGCGAGTGCGACCCCGCCCAGGATCAGCGCGCCCCAGGCCAGCTGCGGCCCCGTGAGCCGTGTGCCGAGCCAGAGCCATTCCCCCGCCGCCGCGATCGGAGCCGCCAGGCATTGCGTCATGAGAACCGTCAGTCGCGACCCGAGCAGCGGAAACGCGCCGTAGGTCCCCAGGTCTCCGATGCCCATGCCGATCACGCCGCTCAGGAGGAACCACGGCACGCTCGCGCTGCTGAAGCCGTTGCCCCACGTGTGTCCGATCAGCGCCAGCGCCAGGGCCGCGATGACCAGCCGCGCGAGATTTCCCCACACCGGACCATGCGCCCGAACGTTGTAAGTGCCGCAGGTGGCATTGAGCGCAAAGAAGAAGGCGGCGAAAAAAGCGGCGACCACGGGGGGAAGTGAAGTGAAAGGGAAAGTGAGAGTGAAAGTGTACGGGGCCCCTTGCGACAAGGGGCTTGGCGCATCGCGCGGCGGTTTGTAACCTCGCCATTCCTAGGTTAGAAGGTTGCCGTCTGCGACTCTGCTTATTCCCGCCCTCGATGTGCATAAAGCTCTGTAGGTGGGAATCTTCGGTGTCTCACTTTCACTTTCACTCTCCCTTTTCCTCCCTTTTCCCCTCTTTCCCATGAAAGCCAAACGCCAAAAAAAGCGCCCTGAAGACATCCACGCCGCGTTGGCCGCGAAAAAAGGACCGGTTTCCCAGTTCCTTGCGCACCAGTACCGGCATTTCAACGCCGCCGCCCTGCTGGATGCCGCCATCGGCTATGACGCCCACCTAAAGTCGGGCGGCAAGATGCTGATGACCCTCGCCGGCGCCATGTCCACCGCCGAACTGGGCATCTCTCTGGCGGAGATGATCCGGCAGGACAAGATTCACCTCATTGTCTGCACCGGCGCCAACCTTGAGGAGGACGTCTTCAACCTGGTCGCGCATGATTATTACGAGCGCGTGCCGAACTATCGCGAGCTGACGCCGGCCGACGAACAGGAGCTGCTGCGCCGGCACATGAATCGGGTCACCGACACCTGCATCCCGGAGATGGAGGCGATGCGACGCATCGAAGCGGCGGTGCTCGAGGAGTGGGTGGCCGCGGATAAGGCCGGCGAACGCTACTTCCCCCACGAGTTCATGTACCGCGTGCTGCGCAGCGGGAAGCTGAAGAAGAGCTACCAGATCGATCCGAATAACTCGTGGCTGCTCGCCGCCGCGGAGAAGAACCTGCCGATCATCGTGCCCGGCTGGGAGGACTCCACCCTCGGCAACATGTACACGGGCCACGTCATCAGCGGCGACGTGAAGAACGTCCACACCGTGCGCACGGGCATCGAGTACATGCAGAGGCTCGCCGACCTTTACATGCGCAACGCGAAGCAGCTGCGCACGGGCCACGGTTCCCTTGGCTTCTTCCAGATCGGCGGCGGCATCGCCGGCGATTTTCCGATCTGCGTCGTGCCGATGCTGCATCAGGACCTTCAGCGCACCGACACCCCGCTCTGGGGCTACTTCTGCCAGATCAGCGATTCCACCACGAGCTACGGCAGCTACTCCGGCGCGGTGCCCAACGAAAAGATCACCTGGGGCAAGCTTGGCCAGAACACCCCGAAATACGTGATCGAAAGCGACGCAACCATCGTGGCGCCGCTGGTGTTTGCGTGGGTCCTGGGGAAGTAGAACCAACGCCGAACGTTGAACATCGAACATCGAACATCGAACATCGAACCTGGATTCCGAAGTAGCCAGCTCCGACAAGGAGGACACGGAGGCTCGGTCCTTGGACAAACCTGTTCATTGCGTGACGCCCAAGACAGTCGCGGCCGCCCCCCTCCGGCTCGGCTCTGATTGGGCCGCTGTGACCTCTGTGGCAAAATCGGTATTCAGGTTGGAGGTTGGATGTTGGATGTTGGATGTTGGAAGTTGGAGGTTGGATGTTGAACCTGACCTTCGACGTTCAGCGTTCGATGTTCGATATTCGGGATTGTGCTCCTCCCTGCCGCGCTTCGCCCTTGCGGCGATGCGGGGCGGCTTTCATATCGGACGGTCCCCATGCATATCCACCCGACGCGCGAGGTCTTTGTCAGCCTGGCCAGCCACGGCAACGTGGTGCCCGTCTACACCGACTTGATGGCCGACTTCGAGACGCCGGTCTCGGCCTACGCCAAACTCAAGACCGCGGGTCCCTCGTACCTCCTGGAATCCGTCGAGGGCGGTGAAACGCTGTCCCGTTACAGCTTCATCGGGTGCCGGCCCCGCAAGGTTTTCATCTGTGGTCCGGAGATGACGGAGATCCGGGAAACGGGCGTTGGAACCCGGTCCGTGCCGACCCCGCCCGACCCGCTGCGGTTGATCGAGGACGAGATGAGCGGGTACAAGCCGGTGGCCCTCCCCGACCTGCCTCGCTTCACTGGCGGCGCGGTGGGGTTCGTCGCGTATGAATACGTGACCCGGGTTGAACCCAGCGTGCCCGCCGCGGGAGCCAACGAGCTGGGCACGCCGCTGCTTTATTTCATGCTGTCGGACTCGCTGCTGATCTTCGATCGCGCGAAGCAGACCCTCCGCTTGTGCGTCAACGGACACATTCGGGACGACGCCGGTGCGGCGTATGATGCCGCGGTCGCGGAACTGCGGGCCCTCTACGACCTGTTGCAGCAACCGCGTGGTCTGGCTCCGGCGCCCCTCGAGGATGCCGGCCGCATCACCGTCCCCGCGGGGAACTTCACCCCCCAGCGCTTCGAACAGGTTGTCACGGACGGCAAGGAGTTCATCCGCGCCGGCGACATCATCCAGTTCGTACCGTCGCAGCGGTTCACCCGCCCCTTCACCAAGACGCCGCTCGATCTCTATCGGGCGCTACGGACGGTGAATCCTTCGCCGTACATGTTCATCCTCGAAGCGGACGATTTCTCGATCGTCGGCGCCTCGCCGGAGGTGCACGTGCGGCTGACGGATGGTCGCGTCGAGATTCGCCCGATCGCCGGGACCCGGCGCCGCGGGGCCACCCCCGCCGAGGATCTCGCGCTGGAAAAGGAACTCCTCGCCGACGAAAAGGAACGGGCGGAGCACCTCATGCTCGTCGATCTCGCGCGCAACGACATTGGGCGCGTCTGCCAGTTCGGGAGCGTCCGCGTCCCCGAGATGATGGTCATCGAGCGGTACTCCCACGTGATGCACATCGTGTCACAGGTCGAAGGCGACATCGCACCCGCGCACAACGCGTACGACCTGATGCGCGTCACGTTTCCCGCCGGTACCGTCAGTGGGGCGCCGAAGATCCGGGCGATGCAGATCATCGCCCAGCACGAGCCGTCACAACGCGGCTTCTACGCCGGCGCGCTGGGCTACTTCGGATACGATGGCAACATGGACACCTGCATCATGCTTCGGACCGCGCTGCTGAAGGACGGACAGATTCACATCCAGGCGGGTGCGGGCGTGGTCGCCGATTCGAACCCCACCGCGGAATACCAGGAGACGGTGAGCAAGGCCAGTGCGCTGCTCAAAGCGGTCGCAATGGCTGAGCGGTTTTGACGAAATTGCAGTTCGATCGGGAAATAACCCAGTCCTCCCGTACGGGTATCCCCTAATTGCAGGCTGCTGATCTGTAATAACTTGCGGAACGGAACTTGGGGCGCGTAGGCTGGTCCGCGAGGTGGATCACATCCGCACAACACCGCGCCGCCTGCGCCTTAACCGCTCATCTTGGGCGGGAACTGTGACAGATCTGCGCACAACTTATAGAGGCCAGCACACGTCTCCCTCTGGGCAGACCCACTGTGTCGGTGGAACGAATTCCGCTTGTTAGCGGAACAACCCCCCGGCCCATCCCTCTATTCCAAGACGAGGTTCCCATCATGCCCGCTAAAGCAAAGTCGTACCGCACTCACGCTGACGATCCTGTTGCCTCGGAGGCACCGACCGTTACGCTCACCGCGGCGCCCATCGACGCGCCGCCTTCCTTTCTCGAAAAATCCGAAGCTCCCGCCGCCCAGCCCATTGGCCACGGCGAACGGAGCAACCTTCAGTTGTACCTGCAGGAAATCGGAAAGACCGCCCTGTTGACCATCGACGAGGAGGTCGCTCTGGCGAAGCGCATCCGCAAGGGTGATCGCTCGGCGAGGGATCACATGATCAAGGCCAACCTCCGCCTCGTGGTGAAAATCGCGATGGACTACAAGGACTTCGGCCTGCCGCTGCTCGACCTGATCAGCGAAGGCAACATTGGTCTCATCAAGGCCGTCGAACGCTTCGATCCCCGCAAGGGCGGCAAGCTGTCGACCTACGCGGCCTGGTGGATCAAGCAGTCCATCAAGCGGGCCCTCGCCAACCAGAGCAAAACCATCCGCCTGCCGGTCCATCTCGTGGACAAGATTTCCAAGATGCGTCGCACCGCGATGGCGTTGACGGAACAGCTTGGCCGTGAGCCGACGGATGAAGAGTTGGCGGCGGAGTTGCAGATCCCGACGTCTAAGGTGGCGCACCTCAAGTCCGTCAGCGTCCGGCCGGCTTCGCTCGACGCCCCGATTGGCGAGGAAGGCGATTCGGCGACGTTCGGCGAAATCGTCGGCGACGAGAACGCGGTGAGCCCCTACGAGGGTCTTCGCGAGAAGAACTTGAACAACGACCTCCGCGCGATGGTCGACTCCCTCGACAAGCGCGAGGCCGAGATCATCAAGCTGCGGTTCGGCCTCGAAGGCCGCGAGGAGCTGACGCTCGAGCAAGTGGGCAAGCGCTTCAATGTCACCCGCGAACGCATCCGTCAGCTCGAGTACCTCGCCTTGACGAAGATGCGAAAGGCCATGGCCAAGAACGAATCCGTCCGTTCGGTCGACGAGATCGAGCAGGAGGAGCGCCAACGGCAGCGCATGGCGATCATCCGCGAGTTCGTGGAAAGCAAGAGCCGTCGTCCCGCCCGGCCGGGTCGGAATTAAGCGATCAGCGAGACCCTTTGCGCGAGGCCGACGGAAACGTCGGCCTTTTTTATGCCGGGCCGCCGCGCAGCCGCGCGCGCACCGACCAAAGCCCGCAAGCCGCGCTTGACGCCTACCGGGTGCAGGCACTTCATTCCCAGAGTTCATTGCGAGTGTAGCACAATGGATAGTGTAGTGGCCTCCGAAGCCATTGATCCGGGTTCGACTCCCGGCATTCGCACCAATTTTCACCCCGACTCCCTCTTGCGTCGGGCTGCGCTGGTCTTCATGATGACGCGTTATGTCCGCAGAAAAGACCGAGACGAAAGCTCCCGCCGCAACGCCCGCCCCGAGCGATTTTATTCGCGACATGGTGGCGCAGCATGTCGCCGAGCAGCGGTACCCGAAGATCGTCACTCGCTTTCCGCCGGAACCGAACGGCTACCTCCATATCGGCCATGCGAAGTCGATCTGCCTGAACTTCGGCATCGCGCGCGAGAACCAGGGCCAGTGCAACCTGCGGATGGATGATACGAACCCGGCGAAGGAGGACACGGAGTACGTCGAGGCCATCATCAAGGACGTGCATTGGCTGATCGATGGCTGGGCGGACCACTGTCTGGGTTTCAAGCCAAAGGGCGCGCATCCCTCGCGCCGGGAGGAAGCCGGCAAGGTCGACTACCATCTTGGGCCGGTGCCGCCGGGCACGGCCGGCGCCGAACCGTTTTTCGCCAGCGATTATTTCGACGCGCTTTACGAGTTCGCGCTGACCCTGATTCGGAAGGGCAAGGCGTACGTCTGCGACCTGCAACCCGAGGATATGGACGCCTACCGCGGCGCGCCGGACAAACCGGGCAAGGACAGCCCCTGGCGCAACCGGTCCGTGGAGGAGAACCTGGATCTGTTTGCGCGCATGAAGGCGGGGGAATTCCCCAACGGCGCGCGCACCCTGCGGGCCCGGATCGACATGGCCTCGCCGAACATCTGGCTGCGCGATCCCCTGCTCTACCGCATCCGCCACACCCCGCACCACCACGCCGGTGACAAGTGGTGCCTGTACCCGCTCTACGACTACGCTCACTGCCTCAGTGATTATGTCGAAGGCGTCACGCACTCGGTCTGCACGCTCGAATTCGAGGTGCACCGGCCGCTTTACGACTGGATTCTCGAAAGCCTCGAGCTGCCGCGGGCCCTCCCGCGCCAGTACGAGTTCGCGAAGTTCATCCCGAGCTACATGGTCGTCAGCAAGCGCAGGCTGATCCAGTTGGTGCAGGAGAAGGCGGTGACCGGCTGGGACGATCCGCGCATGCCGACGATTTCCGGGTTCCGTCGCCGCGGTGTGCCCGCCCGCGCGATCCGCACGTTCGTGCAGGGTCTCGGCGTCACCAAGTACGAGAGCCTCACCGACATCGCGGTCCTGGAGCATGCCATCCGGGACGAATTGAATGGCGCCGCGCACCGCCGTCTCGCCGTTCTGCGTCCGCTCAAGCTGGTGCTGACGAATATTCCTGCGGGCGAACGGGTGCTCTGCCAGGCGACGAACGACCCGCAGAATGAGAATCCCACCACGCGCGAGATCGCGCTCACCCGCGAGGTGTTCATCGAGACCGACGATTTTGCCGAGGTGCCGCCGCCCAAGTACTTCCGTCTCAAACCGGGCGGCGAAGTGCGCCTGAAGTACGCGTGCATCATCAAGTGCGATGAAATCATCAGGGACGCCGCCGGTCAGGTGACCGAGCTGCGGTGCACCGCGGACCTGACCACGCGCGCGGGCCAACCCAACTCCGACCGCAAAGTGAAGGGCACGATCCACTGGGTCAGCGCCAGCGAATGCGTCGAGGCGGAGGTGCGGCTGTACGACCGCCTGTTCACGGTGCCCGAGCCCGCCGCGGACGAAAACTTCATCCAGCACCTGAACCCTCGCTCCCTGGAGATCGTCACCGCCAGGCTTGAGCCGTCGCTGGCCGGTGCCACCGCCGATCACCGCTACCAGTTCGAGCGCCTCGGCTACTTCACCGTCGATGCGGAACAGAGCGCCCCCGGCAGACTCGTCTTCAACCGCACGATCACGCTGAAGGATAACTGGGCGAAGTGAGAATTGGGTTCCAGGATCTCGGGTCTAGGATCCAGGATCTGGGATCTAGGATCTAAGATCTGGGGTCTGGATATCCGGAGGAGGGCTGCCTGTAGGAGCAGGCTTGCTTGCGCTGCGCGCGCGGCAACGTTGGTCAGCGCAAGCAAGCTTGCTCCCTACGCGCCTACGCCTGCCGCTTGGCCCCAGATCCCAGTTCCTAGATCCCAGACCCTATTCGCCGCCATGTCCGACCCGCTTCCGACTCTCTCCGCCGCGGAAGTCCGCGTGCTGGGTTCGCTGATCGAAAAGCAGATCACGACCCCGGACAACTACCCGTTGTCGTTGAATTCGCTCACGAACGCGTGCAATCAGCTGACGAACCGGGATCCCGTGGTGGTATACGACGATCAGACGGTGGTCGCCGCCATCGATGCGCTGCGCGACCAGCGGCTCGCGACGCTTTTTCATGGGGCGGAAAGCCGCGTCGCGAAGTACCGGCATTCCTTGCAGGACACCCTCCCCCTGCCGTCGGCCGAGGTGGCGGTCCTGTGCGTGCTCCTGCTGCGGGGCCCGCAAACCGTCGGTGAACTGCGGACCCGCACCGAGCGCCTGCACGCATTCGAATCGCTTGCCGACGTGGAGGCAGCGCTGCAACAGCTCGTCACCCACGTGCCGCCGCTGGTCACGAAGCTTCCGCGTCAGCCCGGCACGAAAGAATCCCGGTACGCCCACCTTCTGGCCGGCGCTCCCGAACCGGCCATTGAGCGCAGCACCGCTCCCCTGCCCTCTGCGACGCCCGTCGTTCCCACGCCCCCGAGCGAGCTTGAACGCGTCACCCGGCTCGAGGCAGAGGTGGCCGACCTGAGACAGCAGGTGACTTTTCTGACCGAACAGTTGGCGGAAGTGAGGAAGGGAATGAGGGAATAAGGGAATGAGGGAGTGAGGGAGTGAGGGAGTGGGGGGCACGAAGGGGTGGTGGCGGCGGCGGCTGGTGTGTAGGTTTCCCCCACTCCCTCACTCCCCTTCCCTCACTCCCTTCTCCCCCCACTTGCCACTTGCCTCCCTTTGGCGACGGCTGGTTCACTGCCCGCCCCACCTGTGAAGCAAAGCATCGTCACCCTCGACATGGAGGGCGTCCTCACGCCCGAAATCTGGATTGCCGTCGCCGAAAAGACCGGGATTCCGGCGTTGCGGCGCACGACTCGTGACGAGCCGGACTACGACACGTTGATGCGCTATCGGATCGACCTGATGGCAAAGCACGGGATCACGCTGTCGAAAATCCAGGAGGTGATCGGCTCCCTCGAACTTCTGCCCGGGGCGCTGGGTTTTCTCGACGAACTCCGGCGGCGCACCCAGGTGATCATCCTGTCCGACACTTTCGAGCAATTCGCCCAGCCTTTGATGCGCCAGCTCAAATGGCCGACGCTGCTGTGCCACCGGTTGGTGGTGGAGAACGACCGCATCACCGGGTACCAGCTGCGGATGAAGGACCAGAAGAAAGCCGCCGTGGCTGCGCTCCAGTCGCTGAATTTCAACGTCATTGCGGCGGGCGATTCCTTCAACGACACGACCATGCTCGGGCAGTCTGATTTCGGCATCCTCTTTCATGCGCCGGAGAATATCGTGCGCCAGTTCCCGCAATTCCCCGCCTTGGAGGATTACGACGCCCTCCTCCAGCTCATCACCACCCGGCTCGCCTAGCCGGCCCACTTTCACTTTCACTTTCACTTTCACTTTCACTTTTTGATGTCCCGCCTCGCTGATACGTTTGCCCGCACCCGCGCCGAGAACCGCGCCGCCTTCGTCGCTTATGTCTGCGCCGGCGATCCGGATTTTGACACCTCGGTGGAGGTCTGCCGCGCGTTGCTCAGCAACGGGGTCGACATCCTCGAACTCGGCGTGCCGTTTTCCGATCCGCTGGCGGATGGCCTGACGAACCAGCTGGCGGCGCAGCGAGCACTCGAAAACGGCATGACCGCCGCCCGGGTGTTTGAACTGGTGCGCCGGATCCGCACCTTCAGTCAGGCGCCCATCGTCTTCTACACCTACTACAACCTCGTGTTCTCCAATGGCGTCGACGCGTATGTGAAGCAGGCACGCGACGCAGGGGTGGACGGCATTCTCACGCTCGATCTCCCGCCGGAAGAGGCGGGAGATGTCACGGGCGCGTGCCGGCGGCATGGCATCGACACGGTCTTCATCATCGCCCCGACCACTCCGGAAGCGCGCCTGGCGACGATCGCACAGGCCACGTCCGGATTTCTCTACTACGTTTCGCGCGAGGGCGTGACCGGAGTTCGTGATCAGGTGGCCGGCAACATTCCGGACGCACTGGCCCGGATCCGCCGGCACACCTCGCTGCCCACCGTCGTCGGATTCGGCATCGGCACGCGCGAACAGGTCGCCCAGGTGGCAACCCACGCCGACGGCGTGGTCGTGGGCAGCGCGCTCGTCAACTGCGTGCGCGACCACCTGGCGGATCGCAGCCGCATCCCGGCCGTGATCGCCGCCAAGGCCGCCGATCTCAGCGCCGGTACCCGTCGCCAGGAGGCGTGAGCCAACGTGACGACCCCGCGCGTCACCCGCCGCTTGCTCCTGATCGACGACGATCGGGCTCAGTTCCGGCTCACCCATGCCCAGCTGCGCCACTTCCCCCGGGACTTGTTCGAGTTGGACTGGGCAGGAACCTACGAGGAGGGAATGGAGCGACTGCTTTCCGGTCAGTATGACGCCTGCCTGCTGGATTATCAGTTGGGCCCGCGGGACGGACTGCAGCTGCTTCGCTCGGCCATCGCCCAAGGTTGCCGCACGCCGGTGGTGTTCCTGACCGCCGAAACGTCACCTCAGATTGACCTCGAGGCGATGAACGCGGGGGCGCTGGACTACCTCGTGAAGAGCGAGATTACGCCGCGGATCCTCGAGCGCTCGTTGCGCTACGCCGTCAAACTGGCGGCCTCGTTCGCGGCGCTGCGCCAGTTGGCCACCGTCGACCCGCTGACGGGCCTGCTCAACCGCCGGGAGTTCGATCGCATCCTCCAGGACGAGCACGAGCGCGCGGTGCGGTTTGCCCAACCGCTGGGGCTCTTGCTTCTCGACCTCGACCATTTCAAGCAGGTCAACGACACCCACGGCCATCCCGTCGGCGATCACGTGCTCCAGACGCTGGCCCAACGCATTGCCGGCAATGTCCGCACCGTGGACCGCGTCGCACGGTACGGCGGCGAGGAATTTGCCGTGGTGCTCGTGCAGGGTGCGTCCGGCTTCGCGAAGGAAACGGCGGAGCGGATCCGGGCCGCGGTGGCAGCCGAGCCCATCGCGACGAGCGATGGCCGGTCGGTATCGATGACGGTCAGCATCGGCGTCGCCGCGTTGGGCGGCCCGGGCGACACCCCCGCCGGCCTGGTGGCGGCGGCGGACAAGGCTCTGTACGCCGCCAAAGCCGCGGGCCGCAATCAAGTCGTCACGGCAGGCTCGGCGTCCTGATCCAACGGTCGGCGGCCGGCAAAGCCTCGTTCCCTCGAACGAAGGCAGGAATATTCGTCCATGGCTCAGACCTCGAACTCCACCACCACCGGGCGGTGATCCGACAGAAACGACTTCACGATTTCACAGCGCGGCGTGCCGCAGCCGGCCGGGAGGAACACGAAATCGAGCGCGCGCTGCGGCAGCGGCGAGGGAAAGGTGAGACCGCCGTTGGGGAGCAGCGAGTAATCGCAGTAGTCCGACAGATGACTGAGCAAGGATGCGGTCGCATCATCCGTGGTCCCGGGATTGTTGAAGTCGCCGCAGATGATGGGCGGCATCAACCAGCGATCCCCGTGCAAGCGGTGCTTTTCGCGCAGCCAGCTCAGCAGGCGTTCGAGTTGCAGCAGCCGCTGCGCGCGGGAACTGAAATGCAGGTGCAGATTGACCAGGGGCACGAGTTTTCCGCCCACATCCAACTCCACGAAAAGGAACCCCTTCTCTCCCAGCCGGCGCTGGCCAAACACCACGGTCTCCGCGGTGCGGATGGAATGGCGCGAGAGCACGGCATTGCCATAGCTGAGATTCAACAGGCCGGTTCGCCGGTTATTGATCCCAAACACGGCATGCGGATACCGCGTGTGCACGCGCAGGTAGTCGAGGTGGTCGAAATTCCCGGCCCACCGCGACATCTCGTCGATTTCCTGAAGGGCCACGATGTCCGCATCGAGCTTCTCCATCAGTCCCGCGATCTTGCGCAGATTCAACCGGAGCTTGCGCTGCGTTGTGATCCCCTGGATGGGGTTCAGTCCGCGGGCATGGGCGATGTTGAAGGTAACGAGCCGGATCCGCGGCATGGCAGCTCAGGAAATGCGCCTGCGCTGCGGCTGCAAGAGGCTTCACGGTTCGGCATTCGGGTTCGCCGCCTCTCGGACCGACTCAGGCGCTCGCCTGGAGCTGCGGTGGTCCGCCGCGCGCTGCATGCGCTTCCGAGTGCTTCTGCACCAGCGCCTGCCCGCGTTCGCCCAGCTTCCCCGCCACCACTTCGACGGCCCCTGCAATCTCATCCGCGTCCTCCGGCGGCACGCCTTCCGCAACCATGAACGCCACTCCTTCCTCTCCCTGCCATTGGTTGAGTTCGAGTACCGCAGCAATGAACCCGGCGGCGAGCAAATCGTCGTCGAACGTGGTGGCCGCCAGGATTTCCTCGTCCGTGACGCCGTCCAGGTCGCACCCGTTCCAACAGGTCGACGGATTTTCAGCCAGCCGCAGGAGGACGTAGTCGGCCAACATCCGCGCCAGGTCGGACGCCCCGATTTGGGTCACCTTGCCGTCCTCGGCGGCCGTCAGTTTTTCGTGAACAGCCGCGAGCGTCCAGCGGTTCAGTTCACACAGGAATGCATTTTGCATCCCAGGACGGAAACCGGAATTTGGCCGCCGGAAAGTGTTTCGTGAGGTCACCCCGCCCCAACCTCAAATCGGATATTTCAGGAGGGGGCGTCAGCGGGCGCCCCCTGAAACACAGGCATTGACAGTCCCCGCGTGGCTGGTGATGTTCCGCCGCCTTTTCTTTACGGCGGCCATAGCTCAGTTGGTTAGAGCACAAGATTGTGGATCTTGGGGTCGCGGGTTCAAATCCCGTTGGCCGCCCCATTTTTAACGGCAGGCGGGCCTCGGAGCTCCTGCCAGAGCCCGAAGTCGCGGCGACCGTGATGACCGTGGCCGCCGATCGTTGCGGCCGGCTGCTTCCGCCGGGATTTCCCCCGCCGCCGTCGGTGCATGCACTACGTAGCCGGTCTCGCCGATCACCTGCGCTACGTCTCTTATTGGCTTATACGAACGACTTGGGAGGCCGGCGCTACCCGGAAAATCGGGGCTTGGTACCGCGTCGATGTACGCGCCAAGGATTCAAGTTTCAGCCCGGTTTGCCGATCTTAGGATACTTTGGTCACTACGGCACGTTCCAGCATGGGTTGGCGCTTACCGGCGGCAGCGCTGGCGCTGCTCGTGGCCGTCCTGATGCCGGGTGCCGCCTTCGGTCAGTTTGTGCTGAACGAAACCTTCAGCCACAGCACGTTCGACCAGGCCGGCTGGGTCGTGAGTTCCTGGCAGAATCCGAACAACACCAACAGCACGTACACGCCCACCCTGACGGGGGGCGCCCAGGACGCCGACGGGTCCGGCTGGCTGCGGATGACGAGCAACGAGGGCCAGCAGGCGACGTATGCCCGGCTGACGACCCCAATCCCGTCCGCGAACAACAATGTGAGCGTGGCGCTTCGGTACCAGATGTGGACCGATCAGGGGACCGGCGCCGACGGCTTCACCATCTCGCTGCGCGACGCATCCGTCCCCTTCACGTCCGACTCGGTCGGCGCCTTCGGCGGTTCGCTGGGCTACGCCCAGAAGGACGGCAGCACCGACCAGACCCATGCCGGCATGGCGGGCGGCTATTTTTCGGTCGGCGTCGACGCGTACGGCAACTTTTCAACCGCCACCGAAGGGCGCGTCGGCGGCACGGCCAATCGCGTCGAGGACAGCATCGCCGTCCGCGGCGCGGGCAGCGGGTATACCGGCTACAACTACATCGCCGGCACGGGCAACCTCACCAACACGCTCGGCAGCCTCAATTTCACCGGCGCCAACACGCGCCCGGTCGACGTGAACGCCGCGAACGATCGCGAGATCGTCTTCAACTTCACGACCGAGAACATCCTTACGGTCAGTCTCCGCTTCGGCACCAACGGCACGCTGACCCAGGTCTTCCAGGCCGATCTGACCAACTACGGCGTCCGCCCGGACAATCTCGAGCTCATCTTCACCGCCGGCACCGGCGGGTTGATGCAGTACACGGAGCTCCAGGGGCTGAGCATCACGACCTCCGGCGCGCCCGTGGGCACGATCTACTACTCCAATTACGCGAACGACAATCGCTGGGGCAATGGCAACAACTGGGGCAACGCCATCACCCCCAACCTCGGCGTCGTGCCCTCCGCGACCGCCAACCTGGTCTTCTCCAACCATCGTTTCGCCAACCCGAATCACCAGCTGACAACCGCGCAGAACGTCGATCTCGGTGGCAACCGCAGCGCCGGCTCGGTGCAGTTTGACGCCCCCTTCAACTACACGCTGCAGGGCTACACCCTGACGCTGGGCAGCGGCCAGGCCGGCACGCCGACCGCCATCACCGTGACCAGCGCAGCTTCCGGTGGAGCGCACACCATCCAGTCGGCCATCGCGCTGGAGTCCGACGTCATCATCAACACCAACACCGGCACGGCCCTCAACCTCTCGGGAGCCATCGCCGCCGGGAACCGCACGTTCACGCTCAACAACAAGGGCACGACCACGATCTCGGGCGTCATTACCGGCTCCGGCTCGATGACGCAGTCGGCCGGCAGCACGGGTTCGACGGTCCTGACGGGCGACAATTCGTCCACCTACACGGGCGCCATCGCAGTGCAGGGCGGCACGATCCGGTTGGGCGGCAGCAACATTCTCAACGCCGCGACCGCCGTTTCCCTCTCCACGGCCAACTCGTTCGGCACCTTCGATCTCGCCAACTACAACCAGACGCTCGGCTCCCTCACCTTCGTCAGCGGCGGTCGCCTCCAGACCGGCACGGGCACGCTGACGCTCGGGGGCAATGTGACGAGCCTCTCTTCCGCCACGACGGCAACGATCGCCGGCAACCTGAATCTCGGCTCCACGACGCGCACCTTCTCGGTGGCGGACGGCGGGGTGACGCCCGACATGATCGTCACTGCCAACATCTCCGGCAATGCGGGCATCAACAAGACCGGGAGCGGCAGCCTGACGCTGAGCGGCACGAACACCTTTACGGGCCCCAACACCTTCACCGCGGGAACGGTCATTGCCGGCAGCAACAGCGCCTTGGGCACCGGTGCCTCCACCCTCAGCAGCGGCGCGACACTGTCACTCCAGGGCGGCATCTCACTGAACTCCGGCACGATCACGGTCTCCGGCACGGGCTACACCGGCAGCAATGGCGCGATCGACAACGCGTCCGGCACCAATTCGCTGCTGAGCGCCGTCGCCCTCGGCGGCAACACCCGCGTCGGCGCGGCCGCCGGTTCGCAGCTCACGCTGTCCGGCACTCTCTCGCAAACGACTGCCAGCACGCTCACCGCCGCCGGCGGCGGCACCATCGTGCTGGCCGGCAACAACAGCTATACGGGCGCCACCACCGTCAACAACGGCACGACGCTGGCGGTCGCCAGCAACAATGCGCTGGGCACCAATGCCGCCGGAACGACGGTGCAGTCGGGAGCCACCCTCGGCTTCCAGGGCGGCGTGAATTACACCACCGCCGAGTCCGTCACCGTTTCCGGCACCGGCGTGGGCGGACGCAACGGCGCGATCGATAATCTCAGCGGCAACAACACGTTCGCCGGGCCGGTGCAACTGGCGGGCGCCACGACCATCGGGGCCAACGCCGGCACCCAGCTCACCCTCGGCGGTGCGATCTCGGGGACCAATGCCGTGACGGCCGGCGGAAGCGGTACGGTGATCTTCTCGGGTGCGAACACGTACACGGGAACCACCACGGTGTCGGCCGGCGCGACTCTGATCGCTGCCAGCAACGCCGCGCTGGGCACGACCGGGACGGCCACGTCGACCAGCGTCGCCAACGGCGGCACCCTCGGACTCCAGGGGGGCGTGACCCTCGCCAACGAGAACATTTCCGTCAACGGCACCGGGGTCGACGGCGTCGGCGCCCTCTTCAACGTTGGCGGAGCGAACACCATCAACAACGCGGTCACGCTGGCCACAAGCAGCACGATCTCCGCCGCGGCGGGTTCCAACCTCACCCTCGCCGGCGGAATCTCCGGCGGCGCCGTCAATCTCACCAAGGCCGACGAGGGCACGGTCACGGTCCGGGGCAGCACCTCCTACACCGGCACCACCACCATCACCGGCGGCACCCTGGCCTTCGCCGGCAATGGCGTGCTGGGCAGCGCGAGCAACATCGTCGTCACCAACGGCACCCTGACGCTGGACAACAGCGCGGTGAACAATGGCACACGGATCTCGAACACCGCGCCCATCGCTCTCAACGACGGCAGCATCCGGTTCATCGGCAATGGCAGTGCCCGCAGCACGGAAACCCTGGGTACGGTGACCGCCACGACCGGCGCCAATAACATCTTCCTCGATGCCGGCGTCGGCCAGCTCGCCGATCTCACCATCTCGAACCTCACCCGGGCGGGCAGCGCGACGGTCATGTTCACGACCGACGGCACGCTCGGCGCCGGCACCACCTCAGCCGGCCAGGCCGGCAGCCCGCGCGTCTTCCTGACCCAGGTCGCCGGGGTCAACACGACCGGCACCCTGACGACGCCCGGTGCTCTGCCCGGCTGGATCCAGGTCACCGACGTGAACGGAAGCGCCAATTTCGCGGAGTACACCGGCGGCTTCAACGTGGGCAACGGTGTCCGGGCCGTCACCAATTATTACACGGGCGCGCTTGGCGTTAACGTCAACCAGGCCAACGCCAATGTGCTGCTCAACTCCGCTTCGCCCGTGGGCGCCTATACGCTGACGCGAGCGGGCACCACCATTGACGGCAACCTGAAGATTACGGACGCGGCGCTCGTCGACCTGAACACGACGACCAACCGGATCCTCCAGCTCAACGGCGGCGGCCTCATCAAGAGCGGCGACACGACCACCACGATCTCCGGCCAGGGCAGGCTCACCGCCGCCAGCGGAGGAACGCTCGCCGTGACGGTGGATAATCCGGACGGCGTCCTCAACATCAGCGCCGTCATCATCAACAACGCCAATCGGACCCAGAATCCGATCGGCCTGACGAAATCCGGCGCCGGCCTGCTCACCCTGACCGGGGCCAACACCTTCACCGGCGGGGTGAACCTCAATGACGGCACCCTGCGGATCACCGCGGAAAGCGGCTTGGGCAGCACAAGCTCCGGCACCCGCACGATGACGTTCAACGGCGGCACCCTGAATATCGCCGGGAACGTCACCAGCACCGCCAAGAACTGGGTGATCGGCACCAACGGCGTCGGCACGTTCGACGTCGACGCCAACCGCAATCTCACGCTCGACGATGCCGGCTCGCTGCAAAGCGGCACGACCGGTCAGCTGATCAAGGCGGGCGATGGCACGCTGACGATCACCGCCAACAATACCGGATTCAATGGCGGCGCGACCTTGAAGGCCGGCACTCTCGAACTCGCCACCGCCAGCGCGCTCGGCACCAACCGCACGCTGATCATCGACGGCGGCACGCTGCGACTCGAGAACAACGTCGCCACGACCTTCGCCACCAACATCACCACCACCGCCAACGCCACGATCGCCGTGGATCGCGTGTCCACGGGCACCAATCTCACGCACACCCTGGGCACCGTCGAACTCGCCGGCGGCACGACGCTCACGACCACCGGTGCCAATGGCTTCGACCTTCGGCTCGGCGCGGTGACGCTGAACGGCGCCGCGAGCTTCAACCAGAGCACCGCCGGCAGCGACCTGACGGTGGGCGCAATCGGCGGCCCGGGCAGCATCACCAAGCTGGGCGCGGGCAACATGACGTTGAACGCCGCCGGCACCTATACGGGCGCCACCACCGTCAACGCCGGCATCCTCTACACGCAGGGGACGAATTTCCTGCCCACCACCACCGCCCTCACGATCGCCGACGGCGCCGCCGTCATCACCGGCAACGGCAGCCAGACGCTCGCCTCGCTCGCGGGCGGCACAGGCACCGCCGGTTTCAATCTCGGCACCGGCACCCTGACGGTGGGCGACACCACGGCCACCACCTTCGGCGGCACCCTGACCGCGGCCGGGCTCACCAAGACGGGATCGGGTACGCTGACCCTCGGCGGCGGCACCACCAACGCGCTGGGTGCGTTTACGGTCGCCGACGGTACGATCATCGCGGCTAAGACCGCCGGCGATGCGACCGGCACCGGCACCGTCACGGTCGGCGATGCAGCGGGCGCGGCCAACAGCGCGACGCTGCAACTCAATGCCGCCAATCAGATCAACAACGCCAGCGCGGTGGTCGTGAACAGCGACGGCCGGCTCAGTCTCAACGGTTTCAGCGAAACCATCGGCTCGCTCGCCGGCTCCGGCTCGGTGGCCTTGGGTGCGGGGCAGCTCACTCTCGCCAGCAACGCCTCGACCACGTTTAGCGGCGCGATCAGCGGCACCGGCGGACTGACCAAGACCGGCACCGGAACGCTCACGCTCAGCGGCCCGAGCACCTACTCCGGCTCGACGACGATCAACGCCGGCACTTTGTATGTCCGCAGTTCCAACGGATTGGGAACCGGCCCGGGCGGCGTCACCATCGCCAACGGCGCCAGCCTTGATCTCGACAGCAACATCTCCGTCGCCGGCAAGAACGTGACGCTCATCGGCACCGGCGTCGGCGGCAACGGTGCCTTCCGCAATTTGAGCGGCGACAATATCTGGGGCGGGCTCGTCAGCCTCGGCGGTGCGGCCACCATCAACGTCAATTCGGGCAACCTGTATCTCACCGGCGGGATCGCCACCGCCGGCAACACCCTGACGATCACCGGCACCGGCAACACGGAAGCAATGGGCGCCATCACGGGCACCGGCGGCATCGTCAAGAACGGCATCGGCGCCCTGATCCTCGAGTCCACCGGCAACTCCTACAGCGGGGCCACCACGGTCAATGCCGGCTCCCTCCAGATCGATGCCCACGGAGCCGGCCCGTCTGCCTCCGCCGTTTCCCTGGCCGCCGCCGGTACGACCCTCAACGTCAACAATTACAACGCGACGGTCGGCTCGCTTTCCGGCGTCGACGGCAGCGTGGTCACCCTCGGCTCCGGAACGCTCATTGCCGGCGGAAACGACGGCTCCACGACCTTCGTCGGGACGATGGCCGGCAACGGAGGCTCGTTTGTGAAGACCGGCACGGGCACGATGACCTTCACCGGTGCGAACGCCAACTCGCTCAGCGGTACCTTCGCGGTGAACAACGGCACCGTGGTGCTGAATCGCACCCCCGGCACGGACGTCACGGGCACCGGCGCCCTGGTGATCGGCGACGACATCGGCAACACCGGTTCCGCCACGGTCCAACTCAATGCCGCCAACCAGATCAACGACGGCGCGGCGGTGACCCTCCGCTCCGACGGCCGGCTGCTCCTGAACAACCAGAACGAACGGATTGGTTCGCTGGCCGGCACGTTCAATGGCCAGGTGGCGCTCGGCAGCGGCACGCTCACCGTCGGCGGCAACAACGCGTCCACGACCTTCAGCGGCGGCATCTCCGGCACGGGCGGGCTCGTCAAGGAGGGCAGCGGCACCCTCCTCCTCATGGGCAGCAACAGCTACACCGGAGGGACGAGCGTGACCGGCGGCATTCTCCAACTCGGTGCCACCAACACGCTCGCGACCAACGGCCAGCTGACCATTGCGAGCGGCGCCCGGGTGGAACTCGCGGAGGGCATCAGTCAACGGGTTGCCGGGCTGACCACCTCCGCCAGCTCCGTCATCGCCTTGAGCGATTCGTCCCGTCTCACGGTGGCGACGGCCTCCACGACGACCCTGCTCGGCGGTCTCGTCGGCACCGGCACGCTGGCATTCACGGGCGGCGGCAACGTCACGCTGCAGAACAGCCTGAACTTCGGCGGCACCCTGGAAATCGGCGGTCTGACCATCGGTGGAACGCCCACCACCCGACTCCTGCTCTCCGGCACGAACAACATCGGCACGTTGCGCATCACCGGCGACACCATCCTGGATTTCGGCAACAGCGCGGCCACCACGTTGAACCTGAACACGCTGATCATCGACCCGAACGTGAAGGTCAGCGTGGTGAACTGGGTGAACATGACCGATATGTTCATCACCCAGAATTTCCCCGGCGCGGTGCTCGACCAGCGGGGCAACGCGCCTGTCGGCAACAACGCGTCGTCGCAGATCACGTTCAACGGTTTCACCAGCAACGACACCGCGTGGACCGGATGGCATGAAGTCACCCCCGCCCCCGAGCCCGCGACCTACGGTGCGATGATGATGAGCGCCTGCCTGGGTCTCCTCGGGTTCACCCGCTGGAAGAATCGGCGGCGGCGCCGCAGTGTGAACTCCGAGCTTTGAGATTGGGCCGGTCGCCCACTCTCAAATTTCAGATTCAAATCTCAAAGGCGCGCGCAGCGCGCTATTTCCCGACCCCGTGGACGCGGAAGCCGAGGTCGGAGAGCTTCTTCAGGTCGAGGATGTTTCGACCATCGAAGATCGAGGCAGGCTGGCACATGCCGGCGTGGATACGGGCGTAATCGAGCGTTCTGAATTCATCCCACTCGGTCACAACCGCGATCGCGTGCGCGTCGGCCGCCGCTTCATAGGCCGACGCCGCGATCGTGAGCCGGGCTTCGGCGGACGGGGTGGCGTATTCGCTGTTCTTGCCGAACACCTCCTGGCGAATGTCCTTCGCGCTCACCTTCGGGTCGTAAACCGTCACCCGCGCCTGTTCGGCAAGGAGATCCCGGACCACGGTGATCGCCGCCGATTCGCGCGTATCGTTGGTGTCCTTTTTGAACGCAAACCCGAACACCGCGATTTTCTTGTCGGCGACGGTATTAAAGAGCGACCGCACGATCCGCCCCGCAAACCGGTGCTTTTGCCAGTCGTTCATCTTGACGACTGACTCCCAGTACGCCGCCACCTCCGGCAGCCCGAAATGCTCGCACAGGTAGACGAGGTTAAGGATGTCCTTCTGAAAACAGGAGCCGCCAAAGCCGACCGACGCCTTGAGGAACTTGGCCCCGATGCGGGAATCCTTGCCAATCGCATTCGCCACCTCATCCACATCCGCGCCTGTCGCCTCGCACAGCGCCGAGATCGAGTTGATGGAGGAGATGCGCTGGGCCAGAAACGCGTTCGCCACGAGCTTCGACAGCTCCGAGGACCACAGATTGGTCGCAATGATGCGCTCCCGCGGCACCCAATGCGCGTAGACATCGGCCAGCTTCTGAATGGCCGCCTGGCCGCCGGGGGTGCGCTCGCCGCCAATCAGCACACGGTCCGGCGCAAGCAGATCGGCGATCGCGGTGCCTTCCGCGAGGAACTCGGGATTCGAGAGGACCTCGCAGGTGTGGCTGCTGCAGTTGGCCCGCAGGATCTCCTTGATCGTCTCCGCGGTCTTCACCGGGATCGTGGACTTCTCCACGATGATCTTGGGCCCATTCGCGTGCTCCGCAATCGTGCGCGCCACCGACTCGATGAAACGAAGATCCGCCGCCCGGCCGGCACCCACGCCGTAGGTCTTGGTCGGGGTGTTGACGGCCACGAAGATGATGTCGGCGGCCTTGATCATTCCCGACACGTCGGTCGAAAAGAACAGATTCCGGCCGCGGGTCTGTTTCACCACATCGTCGAGCCCCGGCTCGTAGATCGGCAGGACATCAGAGTTCCAGGCCGCAATGCGCGCTGCGTTCATGTCGACGACATGCACCTCGATGGACGGGGCCTTCAGCGCGATCATCGCCATGGTCGGCCCACCCACATAACCCGCTCCAATGCAGCAAATCTTCATGTACGGCCGAGATTTGCCGCGGATCATGGGGAATCCAAGCGGTTTTTGCTCGGCGGATAAGGGACGAAAAGGACCTGAGGGACCTAAAGGACCTAAAGGACACAAGGGACACCAACCCAAACATGTGTTTTTGTGCGGCAGCCAGCTTGCTGGCGCAGATTGCAGGGTGCGTGAGCAAGCTCACGGCCGCACCGCACGGAGCGGCACTCTGCGCGTTTGCGCGACACTTCTCAGGTCCTTTACGTCCCTTTGGTCCCTTAGGTCCCTTACGTCCCTTCCGAAAACAAAAGCGGGGCTCTCGGAAGAGAGCCCCGCCTGCTTTCAAAAGCTTCCGCCTCCTTTACGCCGGGTTTGGCGCGGTCGCGGGGCCCATCGGCTCCGGTTCGGGCGCCTTCTTCGGCTCGCGCGCGTTCGGCTTGCCGCCGGCGTCGGTTTTCGGGGGCAGCGGGGGCACGATGGGAGAGCGAATCTCGCCAAACTGCAGAATCTCGAGCACGTGCTTGCCGTCGATGGTCTCGTACTCGAGGAGGGCTTCGGCGATCTTGTCCAACGCCGCGCGACGCTCGCTGATGATCTCGCGGGCGCGCTTGTACTCGGTGTCGATGATCCGGTGGATCTCTTCGTCGATATGGCGGGCCGTTTCCTCGGAAATCAGTTCGTTGCGTGCGATCTCGCGACCCAGGAACACCGTGTCGTGATGATCACCGTACGCGATCGGACCGAGGGAGCTCATGCCCCAGTCGCACACCATATGCCGGGCCAGCTTGGTGATCTGCTTGATGTCGCCGGCCGCGCCGCTCGAAATTTCGCCGAGGACGATCTCCTCCGCCAGGCGGCCGCCCAGGCCCATCGCGATCTGATTGAGCATCCGCTTGTAGGAATGCGTCAGCATGTCCTTTTTCGGAATGAACATCGTGCTGCCGAGGCTGCGGCCGCGCGGAATGATCGTGACCTTGTGGACCGGCATGTGGCCGTCATCTAGCACCGCCTGAACCAGCGCGTGCCCGGCCTCGTGGTACGCGGTCAGCTTCTTCTCCTCGTCATCCATCAGGCGACGACGTTCGCGGCCGAACTGCACCTTGTCGCGGGCGTCATCCACGTCCTGCATCTCCACCTTCTTCTTCCCGCGGCGCGCCGCGAGCAGGGCCGCTTCGTTGAGCAGGTTCGCGAGTTCCGCACCGGAAAGACCGGGGGTCCCGCGGGCGATGACGGTGAGATCGACGTTTTCCGCGAGGCTCACCTTCTTCGCGTGCACCCGCAGGATCTGCTCGCGACCGACCAGGTCGGGCAGATCGACGTAAATCTGGCGGTCGAAGCGGCCAGGGCGCAGCAACGCGCTGTCGAGCACGTCGGGCCGGTTCGTGGCGGCGATGATGATCACGCCCTCGGTCGTGTCGAACCCGTCCATCTCGACGAGCAACGAATTGAGCGTCTGCTCGCGTTCGTCGTTGCCACCCCCGAGACCCGCGCCGCGCTGCCGGCCCACGGCGTCGATTTCATCGATGAAGATAATGCACGGCGCGCTCTTGCGGCCCTGCTCGAACATGTCGCGCACGCGGCTCGCACCCACGCCGACGAACATTTCGACAAAGTCCGAACCCGAGATGCTGAAAAAGGGAACGTCCGCCTCGCCGGCCACCGCCTTGGCGAGCAGCGTCTTGCCCGTGCCGGGCGGGCCGACCATCAGGATGCCCTTCGGAATCCGGCCGCCCATCTTCGTGAACTTCTTCGGATCCTTCAGGAATTCGACGACCTCGGAGACCTCCTCCTTCGCTTCGTCGCAGCCGGCGACATCGGCAAACGTGATCTTGTCGCGGTCCCGCGTGAGCAGTTTGGCGCGGCTCTTGCCGAAACTCAGGGCGCCGCGGCCCGCCTGGCGCAGCTGCCGCACGAACAGGAAATAGAGCAGGCCGATGATGATGATGAACGGAATCACCTGCGCCGCGATGGTGGTGAGCAGCGTTTGCGAGGGCTGCGGCTGGAAGATGTTCGTTTTCGTCAGTCGCTCGTAGGTCACGTCGGTGACGCGATCAGCCACCCGGAAGGGACGGAAGGGCGCGGAAGCGTCCTTGCGGCTCTGGCCCGTGAGGACCATCCAGTCGCGGCCACCGCTGCCGGGATCCGGACGAATGATCGCCGGTTTCTCGCGATCGATGTTGCCCGCTTCCGCGCGCGCGAGGATCTCCTGGACGGTCAGCGTCTCAGGCGTGCTCGTCATTGCCGGCGTGTAGTAAAGCAGCGCCAGGACGGACGCGACGAGCGCGAGCCAGAAGATCAGCATTTTCGGCTGAAACCGGTCGGGCGGCAGGTTCTTCAGGCTTCGACGTGACTTCTTGGGATCAGGGTCGGGCATTTCGGGTTTTGACTGGGACGGAACGGTGGACGTTCCGCTCTCATAAGTCAATTGACGCGCCTCGGGAATTTCCCGAATAGCTTCCAGGGCGGCGGCTTGGGAGACCGGCTACTGAAACGGTCGGTGAACGGAGGGTTTTTCTCTCTCGAACCGGAGGGACCGGCTTCAGCCGGTACCCCGCTCGCGGCTCGCCAACCGCAACCGCCCCGCCTTCAGCACCGCGAAAACACCGGCGCCCAAACTCTGCCGCGTGGGCGCCCCCCGCTCCAGCGCAGTCAGCAGGGCTTCGAACGCCTGGCGCGAGAGGTCGGTTCGCACCGGCAGTTGCTGCAACCATTGGTGGAGCACCCGGCGCAAAAGCGCCCGCGGCCGGTCTTCGATCCGGCTCAGGAGCAGATCGCCGCGTCGGCCGATGGCTCGCACCTGCCGGCTCAGGGTTTCCAAGGCGGCGTCGTCCTCGTCCAGCAAAGACCGGGAATGCAGCGCGCCTGCGACGGCGTCCCGGTGGGCAGCGGTCTCCCATACCGCCACCACGCGGTGACGCATGCGGTTGCGCTGATAGGCGGGGGTGGCATTCGAGGCGTCCTCGCGCCACCGGATGCCGAGCTCGTCGAGTGCGTTGCGAAGCGCGTCCCGACGGAGCGTGAGAAGAGGACGGAGGTGGCACCGCCCATCGGCAAACGTCTGCACGGGCCGGGGAGCCGCCAATCCGCCCGCACCACTCCCCCGCGCCAGCCGCATCAGCATGGTTTCTGCCACGTCGTCGGCATTGTGCCCCAGCCAAAGCACCGCGGAATTGCGGGCGGGCCGCCCGCGGTCCATCAAGACCGCCCCTGGAC